>DAOOVM010000032.1:0-18748 GCA_035370085.1 Rhodanobacteraceae bacterium
CTGCCGGCGACCACCACCGTGATGACGCCCGCTGCCGACACCTCGATGCGCTGCAGGTACTTGCTGGCTGTACTGGCGTTCCCGGGGCCGTACTCCTGGGCGACCGCCGCGATGCCCGTGGTGCCATTGGCCTCGTAGGCGGTACCTACGTCGGCCTTGGCGCCCATGGCAATACTGAACCCTTCCGTCAGGCGTGCACGGATGGCATAGGCCTGGTAGGCCGGGATGGCGATGGCGGCGAGAATGGCGATGATTGCCACGACGATCATCAGCTCAATCAGCGTGAATCCGCGAACGTTCTCCATGGCAACTCCCGAAGCGTGGAAACGGGTCGGCGGGGATGTCTGCATCGGAAAAAAAAAGCCCCGCATAGCGGGGCTTCTTGCACACTCCTTGCCGAACCCCGGAGGGCGCAGCTCGGTGTCCGACTAACGGCATTCCGAGGAGGCGTACTTCGCTGGCAGGTCGCCCGCAGTACCGCCCGTGAAGGCGCGATCCGTATAGGTCTTGTTGGTGGCCGACTGGCAGCCCCAGTCCACCGGACCCGTCACGTTGCCGGAGAGAGCGGCGTAGGCGCCGGCATTCTTGACGTTCGGGACGAGGTGGATGGTCTTGCCGTTCAGCGTGAGGGGGATACCGTTGTCGGCACTGCCGCGCACGACGATTTGGATTTCACCGGTCAGTTGATTCACCGAGATCTCGTTCACGTACTTGGTGGCGGTGGACCCATTGCCCGGCGCGTATTCAGCAGCCGCGGACTTGACGCCGGTCATGCCGCCCGTCTGGAAGCCCTCGGACACCGAGGTCTTGGCGGCGGTCGCGCCGACCATGCCTTCGGAGATCTTCGAGCGGATCGCGTAGTCCTGATAGGCCGGCAGCGCGATGGCAGCCAAGATGGCGATGATCGCGACGACGATCATCAGTTCGATCAGGGTAAAGCCTTTCTGCATGGTCTTCATGGATTTGCCTCTGTATGGGTGTACTGGATGCCCCTCGAGCCGCCCTCCATTGTTCGGCGACCGACGGCTCGCCGAAGAGATTAGCAGCTTCCGTGCCATGGTGAACACGCCCGTGGGCGCTCCGGCCGGGCCGGAAAATGTGCACTGCAACGCCTTCTGACGCTGGCTGCGCGGCGTGAGTGCAAAAATTGCCCGCTTCTGACAATCCCCGCGCCCTCCCCCGACACGCGGGCGTACATTCGGCGCCGACGGAGGCGGGCCGATCGCCGGGGGCGGAGCGGGCAGGAGCGCCCGGTTCGAGCGCCGCCGCCATCACGCCAGAACCATTGCCTCGCCAGCAGGAGCCGGTGTCACGGGGCGGACGCCGCTGCGCTGCGCTGGGCAGCGAGCAGGACCATCCAGCGCCGATAGCTGGCGTCGGGCTCGACGGACACGATGTCCTTGCCGTAACGGGCTTCCAACTTCGCCACGGCCGTGTAGTCGTGCGCCGCCACTGCGCCCAGCATCGCGCTGCGCAGAACCCATTCGCGCAAGCCGATTTCACGCAGCCTCCCGGCTGGCTCCAGAAGGGGTTGGGCCAGGTCCTTCACGGCCGTACCGTCACGACGCCCGAGGGCCGATATGAGCTGCAGCAGGGCCGGCTGCGGCGCCGGCTGGGCCGCGCAATGCACCCAGGCCGGCTCGATCCACGCGCCCTTGAGGGAATCCGGCTCCAAAAAGGGCACGGTACGGCCTGCGAGAATAACCAACTGGGCCGGAACGGACACATCCGATGCGCTCGGCGCACAGTGCCCAACGACGTTGTACAGATAGGCCATCGGCACGGCATCCTCGCCGGATCGCTCCGGCAGTCGGCCCGCTTTCAGGCTCTCGGCCACTGCGTTCGCCGTGTGCACTACCGCTGTGTAATGGTAGGAGGGCGAGTCTGCGACCGCACTCGCCCGGGCGGGAGGCAGGCCAGTCAGCATGTCACGGTAGGGCAGATCCGCCACGGGCAATCCGATGATGGCCCGCGCCTGCTGGGCGGTGAAGCGAGCGCGCGGAGCCTCCAGCGAAAGGTGGGGGTAGAAATCGGAGTTCGTCCGCGTCGACATGGCGTCGAACAGTGCAGACAGATCCCGACGCCTGCCTATCTCGTGCGCGCGGATCTCGTCCAGGCTGCCGATGTCGAGCCTCACCAGTTCCTCGTGCAGACCGGGCGTTGCCAGGGCGTCACCCCGAAGATCCTCGACGGGACCATCCGCACGGGCCACGATCAGCATGTCGCTGTTGTAGGTGAGGTATACGCGGTAGTCGCGGAATTGGGTCGAGAGCGCCCTGACGACGGAGGCCACCAGCTCGTCGTTGATCTCGTAGAGCTGGACCCACTGGACGAACAGTCCGCCGGGCGCGAGATGCCGCGGAATGAATTCGTAGAATTCCTGGCTGAAGAGGCTGGCCACGCCCGATACCCACGGGTTGGACGGCTCGGAGACGATGACGTCATAGCGCGAACGATGCGCGGCAAAGTAGGTGCGTGCGTCCTCGATATGCAAGTGCGAGCGAGGGTCCTTGTAGGCCCGCTCGACGTGGCTGCCGAACAGTCGCGCCCCTTCGATCATTGCGGGCTCGATTTCGATGGTGTCGACGCGCTCGAGACGAGGGTCGCCCAGCAGCGTGTGTGTGGTGAGGCCGGAGCCGAAACCGATCACAGCCACACTGCGCGGGTTGGCATGATGGACCAGGGGCATGACGCCGGCCATGACCATGGTGATTTCGTCAGGCGCCGGCTTTCCATCTTCGTTGAGGCGGATGCCCGCATCGACCTTGCCATTGGTGGCGATAGAGCGCGTGCCGTCCGGCGAAGTCCTGACTGAAACACTGGCCGTCTTGCCGTCGCGGAAGAAAAGAACCTTCTCGCCTACGGAAGTATTCAGTCGCGCGGAACCGGTCCGGAAAACTCCGGCCCCCATCGCTGCCGGATCGAACCGCGCCAGGATCAGTGAGCCTGCCAGGCAGCCGCCACATAGCAGCAGGGCGCCGAGATAGGCGAAGTCCGTCCGCTCCTTCGATCGTTCGCGACGCAGCAGCACCAGTCCCAACATCAGATCGATTGCCGCTGCCAGAATCATCGCCAGCTTCAGACCCAGGCCGGGCACCAGCAGGTGTACCGCCGCGAAGACTCCGGCAATTGCGCCGACTGTGTTGGCCGCGTAGATGCGGCCGATAGCGGCTTCGCCACCGCCTGCCCGGATCAGTGCCAGGGTGAACAGGGGCAGGGTCATGCCGGCGAAAAAGGCGGCCGGCGCCATGAGCACCATCGACACGCCGGCCGTGACGGTGTTGTACAAGTCGTATCCGCCGTTGCTGCGTGACAGCGAATGCATGAACCACGCAGTCCAGTCGAAGGCGCGGTCATAAATCACCAGGCTCAGCAGTGCCGCCAATCCCATGAGCACCTGCACCCACCCGCCGATGCGCAGCGGAGCCGAGTAGCCGTCAATGCGTCGCCGGATCCAGAGTCCACCGAACGCGAGTCCACCAATGAAGGCTGCCAACATCAACTCGAATGCATGCACAGTGCTGCCGAAAACCAAGCTGAGCATTCGCACCCAGCCGATTTCATAGACGAAGGACGTTGCGCCGGTGATGAATGCGGCAATAAGCAGAACCTGCGCGGCAGACCCACGGCGGGAATCGCCCTGCTGATCTCCTGGGAGTCGAGGTGGTTCGGCGCTTCCTGCAACAAGAAATGCGGCGAGTGCAACCAAGACATTGATGATGGCGCCAAACTGCATCGCCCCTGGAAGGCCGACGCGAGGCAAGAGAAGGAACGTCGCGATGAGGGCTCCCACGGCGGCGCCCATGCTGTTGGTAAAATACAACCCACCCAGGATCGCGCCATCGCCGGTCCGCAGTCGCCGCATCAGGCTGCTGCTCATCAAGGGGAATGTCATCCCCAGCAGAACTGCTTGCGGGAGGATCAGCAAGGCTCCACTGCACCACTTGAACACCTGGACAGAAACCGCGCCCGGCAGGTTCGGAAATGCGGCGTCGTATGCGAAGTCCGTCAAGGCAAGATAGGCGGGATGAAACAGCGCCGCCGCTACGCCGATGACCAATTCGATCAACGCGTAGGCGCGCAACAAATTTCGCCACTGCAGGCTGCTGCGGCTCGCCCACCATGCACCGATGGCCATCCCGCCCATGAAGATCGCAAGGACCAGGCTCTGCGCGTAGGCCGCGTGCCCGAGGTACAAGCCCAGGTATTGGGACCAGATGGACTGGTAGATCAGACCGGAGCAGCCGGAAAGGGCGAAAATGACCAAGGCAACCGGCGCGAGCCAACGCGGCGTCTGTTCAGTGTCCTGCATGCGTGCCTCCCATCGACCCGCGCGAGCATACGCGAAGCTCCGACCATTGGCAGCCCAAGCGGGCGTGCTCAATTGTGGCTCGGCCTATGGGATTGGCCGCTCCGAAGCACGGGACGGGCTTGCACCCGTGAGAACCAGGCCGGATTGGACTACCAAGGTGAAATGGCCAGGGTGTCGAGGACCTTGCCGGTGACGGCGTCCAGAATCAGCGTCATGTCTCCACCGCGGCCAACGAGCGGCACCCACCGGACGTCCTGGGCCACGCGGCCGTGCCTGTGCAGCCAGTTGTCGATCAGCTCGCGAGCCCCCGGTCTCTTATCCAGCAGTTCAAGCGGCAGTGCACGAGCGAGCAAGGGAGCCGCATTCGTGTCGTAGTCAACGTAATACCTGGGAAAGCGCTCGATATCCTTGCCATCGAGTCCGCTGAAGAGCAACTCGCTGCGTTCATGTTGGTCGTTGGGGCGCAGTGCGTTGACGAGTTTGGGGCCAGTCCAGGGGATGTGACGGAAGGCCTCCTCGCGCGCAGCGGCCAGGTCAGCGGGCTCAATCTGGCTGGCTGACACGATGATGAATCTGTCGATGGCCCCTACGATGAACGCCGGTCGCGCCTCGGCGATGACCGACATGCCGTACGCAAACGCCAGAGCCTGCATCGTCGCTATGAAGGCAAGATCAAAGCGCATCCCCCATTTCCCCTGGCGGTAGACGATCAGGGTGAGCAGGGGGCCCAGGACGGCGTCAACGCCAAGCAGGGTGAGCGATAGCTTGTCTGCGCCTGCGGCCCGGCTGAAAGGCGGTGGGTACCACAGGCCGAAGATGATGATCGCAGCCAGACTTCCGATCACCATGCTTGCCGACAAATGGATTCCGGCGGCTTTCCAGCGTGTCATGGGTGCGTGGTTCCGAAGTGCCTGGTTGGATCGGCGCCGCCCGTCGTGTGTACAGGCTGGAGTCATTCCCACTGCACGCGCTGATGTTTTGGCCGTTCGATCGCCTACTCAATGCCGAGCTTTTCCAGCCGGTAGCGCAGTTGGCGCAGTGTCAGACCCAGTTGCTTGGCGGCTGCGGTTCGATTCCAGCGCGTGCCTTCGAGCGCCTTCAGAATGGCGGCCCGTTCCGTCTCCGCCATGGCTGCGGCAAGATCGCTGGGAATATCTTCCCACGCGAGTGGCGACGCGAAGCCATGGGGGCGCGCCACATCAGTGATGGGCGAATCGCTGCGAAGGCCAGGGAGTGTACCCCTTGCCGAACCTTCGGCCCGATCCGCGAGATGGTCGGCGTGCACCAACTGCAGGTCATCCACCCCGATCGTGTTGTTCTCGCACAGTGCTACGGCGCGCTCGAGCACGTTCTCCAGTTCGCGCACGTTGCCCGGGAAATCGTAGGCGAGCAGGGCCTTGAGGGCGTCGGGCTGGAGCCGCGCCACGCCGATGCCGGTGTCGGCGGCCAGGCGCTCCAGCACGCGGCCGGCGAGTTTGGGAATGTCCTCCTTGCGCTCACGCAGGGGGGGCACGCGCAGTTCGATCACGTTGATGCGGTAGAACAGGTCCTGACGAAACTGGCCGAGTTCGACCAGGCGGGCAAGATTCTTGTGCGTGGCGGACAGAATGCGCACGTCCACGGCCACCTCGGCGCGGCCGCCGATGGCGCGCACCGACTTCTCCTGGATGACGCGCAGCAGCTTGACCTGCATGTGGATGGGCAGTTCGGCCACCTCGTCGAGGAACAGGGTGCCGCCGTTGGCGGCCTGGAACAGGCCGTCCTTGTCGGCGGTGGCGCCGGTGAAGCTGCCCTTCTTGTGGCCGAAAAACTCGCTCTCCATCAGCTCGGAGGGAATGGCGCCGCAGTTCACCGGCACGAAGGGACCGGCCGCCCGCGGACCTTGCTCGTGGATGAGGCGCGCGACCAGTTCCTTGCCGACACCGGACTCGCCGCTGATGTAGACCGGCGCCTGACTGCGCGCCACCTTGGCGATGGTGGTGCGCACCTGCTGCATCGCGGGGGAGTCGCCGATCAGGCGGTCGGCGCTGGTCACCGTGCCGGCCTTGCGCTCCTCGCCCAGCTTGAGGGCGGTCTGCACCAGGCGCCGCAGCATGGAGAGGTCGACCGGCTTGGACACGAAATCGAAGGCGCCGGCCTTGAGGGCATTCACAGCGGCGTCGACGTTGCCGTAGGCGGTGATCATGGCCACGGGCATTTCCGGGTATTGGCGGGCGATCAGCTCGATCAGCTCCTGTCCGGTGCCGTCGGGCAGGCGCATGTCGGTGAAGCACAGGTCGTAGCGGCGCTCGGCCAGGCAGGCGCGCGCCTCGCTGGCGCTGCTGGCCGCAGTGACGTCGAGGTTCATGCGCCCGAGCGTGATGGTCAGCAGCTCGCGGATGTCACGTTCGTCGTCGATGATGAGAGCGTGGGGCTTGCTCATGCGCCGTGGCAGGTTGTCGGGCAATGCCGCGATGGTAGCAGAGCGGCCCCGGCGCCGCGGCGGGTCAGCGGCGGCCGATGCCGCCCTGGGCCAGGGTGATGCGGAAGCAGGCGCCGCCGCCGGCAACGGGCACGTATTCCAGGGCTGCCTGGTTGGCCTCGCACAGCTGGCGCGCGAGGTACAGGCCCAGGCCCGTGCCCAGTTCGTGCGTGGTGAAGAAGGGCTCGAAGATCTGCGCGGCGACCTTGGGCGGGATGCCGGGCCCGCGGTCGACGACTTCGATCACGCCGGGCCCCTTGTCGCCGAGCTGACGCGCCACCACCGCCACGCGCGCCGTTTCCCCCGGCAGGCGGCCGTAGCGCAACGCGTTCTGCACCAGATTCCATACCACCTGCTGCAACTGCTGCGGGTCGACCAGGCCATCGACGTGGCGTGGCTGGGTCACCGCGCGCAGCTGGTCCGCGCCGAGGTCGTTGCTGGCCTTGTACTCCTCCACGAAGGACAGCGCCCAGGCATTGAGGTCGATGACCTCGGGGCGGGAGCGCTCGCGTCGCGACAGCTGCAGAATGTTCTCCACCACGTCGTTGGCGCGGGCGCAGTGATTGTTGATGATCTCGACCATGCGCTTGTCCGGCAGGGTGAGGTCCTCGGACTCCGCCAGCAGCTGGGCGGAGTAGCTGATCGCCGCCAGCGGGTTGCGGATCTCGTGCGCGATCGAGGCGGAGAGCCGGCCCAGCGACGCCAGGGTCAACTCCTCGGCGCGGCGCGATACCAGGGAGGTGTCGTCGAGGAAGATCAGCACGTTGCTGTCGTCGTTGGGGGCCAGGCGCGTGAAGCGGGGAATCACCTCGGGCGTGTCCGGCGCCAGCGACACCGCGGTGATCTCGGCCTTTCCCGAGCTGCGCCAGTGGTACAGGCGGCGCGACAGCTCCGGCGCCACGCCGCCGAGATCGCGGCGATCCGGGGGCGGGCTGCCGATGAGGGCCCAGGCCGCTTCGTTGAGCTGGTGGATGGTGTTCGTCTCGTCCACCAGCAGCACGCCGGTCTTCATGCGGCGAATGATCAGGTCGTTCACCTGCGACAGGTTGGCCAGGTCGATGCCGCGCTTCTCCGCCAGGGCCTCGGTCTCGCGCATCTGCTTGCCGAGCACAATGCACAGGGCGGCCGAGGCGAAATAGGCCAGGCCAAACAGCAGCGGCTCGACCAGGCCGTGGCGCCCGGTCGGGTCGTCGAAACGCACGTAGACGACCTCGCCCAGCAGGGCCAGGGCGGCGGCACTGGCGAAGCCCCAGGCCAGGCGCGGCGACAGCATGAGGGCGCCCGCGCCGATGTTGACCATCAGCAGGATGGCAATGCCGCTCTGCGCCTGCTCGGTGGCGACGATCATGAAGCCCGCTGCGACGATGTCGCAGGTGAGCGCCACCACGAGGTTGAGGGTGAGGCGCGGCAGCCACAGCGGCGTCTGCAGGAAGGCGACCAGGGCGAAGACGAGGTAGATCAGCGAGTCCAGCCGCGCCAGCAGCGGGTAGCGCAGATTGATCCACTCGATGGCCAGCGGGCTGAAGGCCAGGCCGGTATAGAGGCAGGCTTGCAGCACGCGGAAGAGGTTGAAGAAATACAGTTCGCGCCGGGTGGTATCGCTGGCGGCGGCCGGTTCGGACGCGGCGGGGCGCGGGCGCAGGCTCACGGGGCGGCGTGCTGGGGCATGGACCAAAGTATAGGAGCAGCCCCGCGCCGCTGCACGACGCCGGCGCGGACTTTCCTTTGCCAGGGGGTTTCTCCAAAATACGCGCCCCGTCCTGCGCCGGACCGCCCGCCCCGTCCCGGGCCCGCGGCCCTCCGTGCCGTGGCCGGTCGCGCAACGCGCGCCGGGTCCGCTTTCCTTCTCAGCAAGGTGTCCGCATGAACTTCCACGAGTACCAGGCCAAAGAACTGTTCGCCGCGTACGGCATCGCCGTGCCTGCCGGCAAGGCCGTCGCCACGCCCGAAGCGGCGGTCGAGGCGGCCAAGTCCCTCGGCGGCGACGCCTGGATGGTCAAGGCGCAGATCCACGCCGGCGGCCGCGGCAAGGCCGGCGGCGTGAAGTACTGCAAGTCCCTGGACGAGGTGAAGGCCGCCGCCGCCGGCATGCTCGGCCGCAAGATGGAAACCTACCAGTCCGCCGGGCGTGCCCTGCCGGTGAACCTGGTGCTGGTGAGCGAAGCCAACGACATCGTCAAGGAACTCTACCTGTCGGTGCTGGTGGATCGCGCCGCCAAGGCCGTGACCTTCATCGCTTCGGCCGAGGGCGGCGTGGAGATCGAGCACGTCGCCGCGACCAATCCCGACGCCATCCACACTCTCGAGGTGAAGTTCGTGCAGGGTCTGCAGCCCTACCAGTGCCGCCAGCTCGGCTTCGCCCTGGGTCTGTCGGGCAAGCACGTCAACCAGCTCACCAAGATGATGCTGGGCCTGTACCGCCTGTTCAATGACAAGGACCTGTCGCTGGTGGAGCTCAATCCGCTGGCGATCGTGGGTTCCGGCGACCTGATGGCGCTGGACGGCAAGGTCAATTCCGACGACAACGCCGAGTTCCGCCACGCCGATCTTGCCGCGATGCGCGACGAGTCGCAGGAGGACGCGGCCGAAGCCGTGGCGGTCAAGCACAACCTCAACTACGTCACCATGGACGGCAACATCGGCTGCATGGTGAACGGTGCCGGCCTGGCCATGGCGACCATGGACGTGATCAAGCTCGCCGGCGGCGAACCGGCCAACTTCCTCGACGTGGGCGGTGGCGCCACCAAGGAACGCGTGGCCGAGGCGTTCAAGCTGATCCTGTCCTCGGACAAGGTGGCCGCGATCCTGGTGAACATCTTCGGCGGCATCGTGCGCTGCGACATGATCGCCGAGGGCATCATCGCCGCGGTCAAGGAAGTGGGCGTGAAGATCCCCGTGGTGGTGCGCCTGGAAGGCACCAATGTGGAAAAGGGGCGCGAGCTCCTGGCCAACAGCGGCCTGAAGATCACGCCGGCCGTCGACTTGAACGACGCCGCGCAGAAGGCCGTGGCCGCGGTCGCCTGAGGCACCGCTCCTCCCTACCCATTTCGCCGGCGGGCCGGCGCCCGCCCCACAGAAGGTTTTTCCGATGAGCGTCCTCGTCAACAAGCACACCAAGGTCATCTGCCAGGGCTTCACCGGCCAGCAGGGCACCTTCCACTCCGAACAGGCGGTCGACTACGGCACCCGGCTGGTCGGCGGCGTCACGCCCGGCAAGGGCGGCAGCGAGCACATCGGCCTGCCGGTGTTCAACACCGTGCAGGACGCCGTCGACGAAACCGGCGCCGACGCGTCGATGATCTTCGTGCCGCCGCCGTTCGCGGCCGACGCGATCCTCGAGGCGGCCGACGCCGGCATCCGCGTGATCGTGGCGATCACTGAAGGCATTCCGGTGCTGGACATGCTGCGCGTGAAGAACGCGCTCAAGGAGTACCCGGACACCGTGCTGATCGGACCGAATTGCCCCGGCATCATCACGCCGGGCGAGTGCAAGATCGGCATCATGCCCGGCCACATCCACAAGCCGGGCAAGGTGGGCATCGTGTCGCGTTCCGGCACCCTCACCTACGAGGCGGTGTTCCAGACCACCAACGCCGGACTCGGCCAGAGCACCTGCATCGGCATCGGCGGCGATCCGATCCAGGGCATGAACTTCATCGACTGCCTGAAGCTGTTCCAGGACGACGCGCAGACCGAGGGCATCATCATGGTCGGCGAGATCGGCGGCAGCGCCGAAGAAGAAGCCGCCGAGTTCATCGCCGACTACGTCAAGAAGCCGGTCGTCGCCTTCATCGCCGGCGCCTCGGCTCCCGCGGGCAAGCGCATGGGCCATGCCGGCGCCATCATCTCCGGCGGCAAGGGCACGGCGGCGGCGAAGTTCGCGGCGCTGGAGAAGGCCGGTGTCACCACGGTGAAGTCGCCGGCGGATCTGGGCAAGGCGATCACCGCGCGCCTGAAGTAATGGCGGCGACGCCACCGGTCCGCGCAGGCGTGAATGGCTGACCACCAGGGCCGCGGCATGCCGCGGCCCTGCGCTTTCCGGGAGAGGCTCCATGGCTCTGCTGAATCTCGCCCTCGCCCAGTTCGACTTTGCCGTCGGCGCGGTCGCGCGCAATGCGACGCGGGTGCGGGAACTGATGGCGCAGGCGCGCGCAGCGGGCGCTGACCTGGTGGCCTTCCCGGAGCTGACCCTGGCCGGTTACCCGCCCGAAGACCTGCTGCTGCGACCGAGTTTCCTCGCTGCCTGCGAGCGCGAACTCGGGGACCTCGCGACGCAGGCCCGGGGCATCGCCGCCTTCGTTGGGCATCCGCATTCGCTCGGCGAGGTGTACAACGCCGCCAGCCTGCTGCGCGACGGCGCGGTGGAGCTGACCTACCACAAGCAGGCGCTGCCCAATTACACGGTCTTCGACGAGAAGCGCTATTTCCGCCCCGGGGAGCGCAGTGCGGTGGTGGAGATCCGCGGTGTCCGCGTCGGCCTGCTGGTGTGCGAGGACGTGTGGGAGGCTGAGCCGTCGGCGGCCGCTGCGGCGGCGGGGGCGGAACTGCTGCTGGTGATCAACGCCTCGCCCTTCGATCTGGCCAAGGCCGCGCAGCGCGAGGACTTGCTCGCGCGTCGAGCGCGTGAGCACGGCGTGGGCATCGCCTACGTGAACCTCGTCGGTGGCCAGGACGACCTCGTCTTCGACGGAGGGTCGCTGCTGGTGGATGCCGACGGCCGTGTTGCCGCGCGTGCGCCGAACTGCGTCGATGCGCTGCTGCGGGCGAGCTTCGACGCGGCCACGCGGCGTTTCCGCGCGCAGGATTGGCCCGCCGCCGCCGATGTCTCCGAGGAGGCGCGGGTGTATGGCGCGCTGGTGCGCGGCACGCGCGACTATGTGGAGAAGAATGCCTTTCCGGGGGTCCTGCTCGGCCTGTCCGGCGGCATCGATTCCGCACTCACCCAGGCGATCGCCGTCGATGCCCTGGGTGCCGAGCGCGTGACGGCCGTGCTGTTGCCCTCGCGCTACACCTCCGAGTTGTCCAGGCGCGAAGCGCTGGCCCAGGCGCAGGCCCAGGGCGTGGCTCACCTCGAGCTGCCGATCGAGCCACCGTTCCAGGCCTTCCTGCAGGCGCTGGCGCCCGCCTTCGCCGGCAAACCCGCGGACGTGACCGAGGAAAACCTGCAGTCGCGCTGCCGCGGGGTGATGCTCATGGCGCTCAGCAACAAGAGCGGCCGCATGCTGCTCAGCACCGGCAACAAGAGCGAGATGGCGGTGGGCTACGCCACCATCTACGGTGACATGTGCGGCGGTTACGCGCCGCTGAAGGACGTGTACAAGACCTGGGTGTACCGCCTCGCCCGCTGGCGCAATGCGTGCGCCGCGGTGATCCCCGAAGAGGTGATCACGCGGCCGCCCTCGGCCGAGCTGCGCGAAAACCAGACCGACCAGGATTCGCTGCCGCCCTACGACGTGCTCGATGCGATCCTCGACCGCTTCATCGAGGGGGAGCAGTCCCAGGCGGAAATCGTCGCCGCAGGGTTCGACGAGGCGACGGTGCGGCGCGTTGCGCGCCTGGTGCTGGCCAACGAATACAAGCGCCGTCAGTCGGCGCCGGGCCCCAAGGTGTCGACACGCGCCTTCGGCCGCGACCGCCGCTACCCGATCACCTCCGGCTGGCGCTGAGCGCGCAAACGGCAGAAAAAAAAGGGCGACCCGCGGGTCGCCCTTGGTGATGCCGTACCGTTGCGGTGCTCAGAACCGATAGACGCCCGACAGCGACCAGGTGTCCACGGCCTTGGAGAAATCGCCGGCGAGGTCGACCTGGAAGTTCTTGAAGGCCATGCCGGCGCCGATCGACCAGTGCGTCTCCGGGCCCCGTCCCTGCGAGAACAGGGCGGCCAGCGCCGTATCGCCGGCGCAGTCGACGGCATTGGCGCTGGTGCAGCCGCTGCGCGGGGTGCCGCTGAACTCGATGGAATGACGGGGGTCGCGCCACACGCCACCGCGCAGGCTGAAGGGGTGCGCCATGTCGGTCCAGGTGTATTCCGTGCCGAGGTGGATCTCCGTGCCGTCGGGGATCTGCAAGCGGTCGGTGCTGCTCTGGATGGCGAACAGGCTCTGGATGCCGTCGGTAAGCTGGCTGTAGCGCACGCGATCGAGATCGAAGCTGACCAGCCAGGCGTCGCTCGGACGCCAGGTGAGGCCCGCGCCCCACACGTCCGGCACGTCGAAGCGCACGCCGCGGAACTGGCTGGAGGCAGTGACGGCGCCGTTGGGATCGAGCAGCACCGCAGCCGCGTCGTAGTCGAAGCGCGGCGCGCGACGGTAGATCGCGCCCAGGCTCATGCTCTCGCTCAGGCTCCAGCGCGCGCCGAGGTTCCAACCGATGCCGTTATCGTCACCCTGCTGTTGCTGGGCCGAAACGGGGAAGGCGTTGCCGGCGTTGTCGTAATCGAAGCGCGCGGCGATCGTGTCGAACTTGAAGTCGTAGCGCGACAGGCCTACGCCGAGGGACAGGGCGTCATTGACCTTGAAGCCGGCGCTGACACCGTAGTTGACGATTTTCAGATCGGCCTTGGCCGAGAAGGGGAACAGGAAGATCGTGTCACCCTCCAGCGCGTTCGGATTGGTGAACTCGGTGTGGTAGCGCGCCAGTTCGTGGCGGTACAGGGCCAGGGCCCAGCGCTCGAAGGGGAATACGACCGAGAGGAAGGACGGATTGGTCTTCGCGCTGGAGTCGTGGCCGGTACCGATGCCGGCGTCGTTGAACGGCGCCTCGGTGAAGGTGCCTCCGTCCACGAAGGGCGTGTCGAACTGGGTGTGGCGCCCCTCCAGGGAAATCTCCGTCTGGCGCAACTGGGTCAGCCCGGCCGGATTGGTGTAGGCGGCGGTGGCGTCGTCGGCCAGGCCGACAAAGGCACCGGCCATGCCCAGGCTGCGTGCGCCGGGACTGGTGAAGCTGAAGGGGATGCTGGCGTTGGTTTCGGTATCGGTGATCGCCAGGACGTCGCAGGACAGCGCGGCCAGAACCAGGCCAATCGCCGCGGTGAGGGGCTTTCTCATCGTGAACTCCTTCTCGGGCAGTGGAAAACCCGTCGAAGCGACCCGCAGCGACGGGAGCGACGGAATCTTAACACTGCGCGTGCCCGCGGGCGCGACGGGGGCTGGCGCTGCCTTCCTCTATACTGACCCGGCCCGCGGCGCGGTGACTGCGCCCTGCCGCGGGCGGCGGACGAGGGGCGGGCGAACGCCGCGCCCCGGGGCCGCCATCCGACATGACACGAGGGGAGGCGAGGACATGGGTGGTGGACTGGTGGGCTTGGTGCTGGTCGGGGTCGTTTTCGTGCTGCTGTTCAAGACTGTCCGCACCGTGCCACAGGGCTACGAGTGGACGGTGGAGCAGTTCGGCAAGTACACCCACACGCTGACGCCGGGATTCCACATCCTGGTGCCCGTGCTGCAGAGCGTCGGCCGCAAGATCAACATGATGGAGCAGGTGCTCGAGGTTCCCTCGCAGGACGTGATCACCAAGGACAACGCCGTGGTGCGCGTGGACGGCGTGGTGTTCTACCAGGTGCTGGACGCGGCCAAGGCGGCGTACGAGGTGTCCAACCTCGAGCAGGCCATCACCGCGCTGGTGATGACCAACATCCGCACCGCGATCGGCTCCATGGATCTGGACGAATCGCTGTCCAAGCGCGACGAGATCAACGCCAAGCTGCTGCGCGTGATCGACGAGGCGACCCACCCCTGGGGCCTCAAGGCCAACCGCATCGAGCTCAAGGACATCCAGCCGCCGCGCGACCTGGTGGAATCCATGGCGCGGCAGATGAAGGCCGAGCGCGACAAGCGCGCCAACATCCTGGAGGCCGAGGGTCTGCGCCAGAGCGAGATCCTCAAGGCCGAAGGCCAGAAGCAGGGCGCCATCCTGGCGGCCGAGGGCGACCGCGAGGCGGCATTTCGCCAGGCCGAGGCGCGCGAGCGACTGGCCGAGGCCGAGGCCAAGGCGACGCTCATGGTGTCGCAGGCCATTGCCAAGGGCGACGTCAACGCCCTCAACTACTTCATCGCCACCAAGTACGTCGAGGCGTTGAAGGCCATGGCTGATTCGCCCAACCAGAAAACCCTGCTGCTGCCGATGGAGGCCACCGGCATTCTGGGCTCCCTGGCGGGCATCGCCGAGCTGGCCCGATCGGCGCAAACGCAGAACCAGCCCGGCGGCAAGCCGCCGCGCCCGGCGCCGGCGCAGTGAGGCGCGGGAGCACGGCATGAACGTGTATCACGTGTGGTGGATCGCGGCGCTGGTGCTGATCGCCGCGGAGATGATCGCGCCGGGGTTCTTCCTGCTGTGGATCGGCATCGCCGCGGCGGTGATGGGGGTCGTCACCTGGCTTCTGCCCGGTCTGGGCTGGCTGGGCCAGTCGATCCTCTTCGCCGTGCTGGCGGTGGCCAGTTGCATGCTCTATTGGCGGCTGTTGCGGCGCGAGCGGCGCCACGACCATGCCAATGCCCGCCTGAACCGTCGCGGCGAGCAGCACATCGGCCGGCGCTACCCCCTGGAGGTCGCCATCGAGGGCGGCCGCGGCAAGGCGCGAGTGGGCGACTCGCTGTGGCTGGTGGAGGGGCCGGATCTCCCGGTCGGGGCGCAGGTCGAGGTGGTCTCGGTGGCGGGAACCACGCTGCGGGTGAAGGCGGTCGAGTAGGCCCGCGCCTTGCGCCGCGCCGGCCCAACGGGCACGTAGGGCCGGCGGCTTGGTCTGCGCGGCGCCGGCCGCGATAATGGCGGTCTTTGTCGCCTACCGGATCGCGCGCCATGACCAAGCAGACCATTCTCAACGCCACCCACCGCGCCCTCGGCGCCAAGATGGTGGACTTCGGCGGCTGGGACATGCCCATCCACTACGGGTCGCAGTTGGAGGAGCACCACGCGGTGCGCCGCGATGCCGGCATGTTCGATGTGTCCCACATGACCGTGGTCGACCTGCATGGCGGGCGCACGCGCGATTTCCTGCGCCACCTCCTCGCCAACAGCGTGGACAAGCTGAAGTCGCCGGGCAAGGCGCTGTACTCGTGCATGCTCACGCCGGCGGGCGGCGTCATCGACGACCTCATCGTCTATTTCCTCGCCGAGGATTTCTTCCGCCTCGTGGTCAATGCCGCCACGCGCGACAAGGATCTGCCCTGGATCACGCAGCAGGCGCAGCCGTTCGGCGTGCAGGTCGCCGAGCGCCCGGAGCTGGCCATGATTGCCGTGCAGGGCCCGAACGCGCGCGCCAAGGTGCACGGCCTGCTCGACGCTGCCGGCCGCGCCCGCGTCGAGAAGCTCGGCAAGTTCGCCGCCGCCGACGCGCTGGGACCGGGCGGCATGCCGCTGTTCGTCGCACGCACGGGCTACACGGGCGAGGACGGGTACGAAATCATCGTGCCGGAGGCCCAGGCGGTGGCGCTGTGGGAGGCGCTGCGCGGCGCGGCCGTGGCTCCGGCCGGGCTCGGTGCGCGCGATACGCTGCGCCTGGAAGCCGGCATGAACCTCTACGGCCAGGACATGGACGAGTCGGTGTCGCCCTACGAGGCTGGCCTGGCCTGGACCGTGGCGCTGGACGCCGGGCGCGACTTCATCGGCCGCGCCGTGCTGGAACAGCAACGGGCGCAGGGCGCCCCCCGCCAGATGATCGGGCTGGTGCTCGACGACAAGGGCGTGTTGCGCCATGGCCAGCGCGTGGCCACCGCCAATGGCGACGGCGAGATCCTCTCGGGTACCTTCTCGCCCACGCTCGGCAAGGGCATCGCCTTCGCCCGCGTGCCGGCCGGCGAGCCGGGAGCGGTGCAGGTCGACATCCGCGGTCGCCTGGTGCCGGTGCGCGTGGTGAAGTATCCCTTCGTGCGCGACGGGAAAGCCTGCGAAGGCGTATGAGTCCGGGCACTCGCAGCGCGCCCCGCCGGCGCGCCGTTGGTCCCGGCAACCCGATGAGAAGGTCCGCGGCGGCGGTGTAGAATCCGCGGCGCATTGCCCCAACCCAGGACGACAGCGATGAACGAGATTCCCGGCGATCTGAAATTCCTGAAGTCCCATGAGTGGGCCCGCGTCGAGGACAACGGCACGGTCACCGTCGGCATCTCCGAGCATGCCCAGGGTCTCCTGGGCGACCTGGTCTACGTCGAGCTTCCCAACGTTGGCGACAAGGTCGACGCCGGCGCCGCCTGTGCCGTGGTGGAGTCGGTGAAGGCGGCCTCCGACGTGTACGCGCCGGTAAGCGGCGAGGTGGTCGCGGTGAACTCCGCGCTCGCGGACAAGCCCGAAACCATCAATGAAGACGCCTACGGCGAAGGCTGGATCGTGGTGATCAAGCCGTCCAGCCTGCAGGACGACATGGACAACCTGCTCGATCCGGATGCCTATGCCGAGCAGTTGGAGAACGAAGATCACTGAGCGCCGCCGCTGCGCGGCAGCCAGCGCAAGGTCGGAGCGAAGGCGTGCCATCGGCACGCCTTCGTCGTTTCTGCGCCCCCCGTTCGCGTCCCCGCGGGCGATCTGAGACACCACGCCGTGTGCCGATCGCGGCGGGGAATTGCCGCCGCGCGGGCCGCGCAATTTCGCGCAATCAGGCACGTCGAGCGGATCGCGCCGGCCCGGGTCGCGCGCCGTCGGGCGTGGGCGGCACGCGGCAGGGCGCGTGCGACGTGCGCGCACTCGTCAGGGTGCGGCGTGCGCAGTGACTGCGTGTCGTGCGACGCGTGCGTGATGGCGTCGATGCGCCTGTGTTGCGCGCGCCGAGCTGCCGAAGGCAGCGAAATTCCCGGGATTTTTCCGCGCTTCATTGCGGCCGCGCGGCTGCACGGACAACGCTCTTAGCAAAACGCGATGGACGTCCATACGTCCATCGCAAGAATGTGCCGAAAGCCCTCGGCAATGCCGCGCGATGCGGCGAAGTCGGTCGCGCTGATCACTGCGTTGCCGCGCACGATTTTTGCGAACGACTATGCTGTTGACAGTCAAGTGCGACAGGAATACTTTCCGCGCCGTTGAAACGTATGCGTAACGGAGATATGGCGGGGAGCACCTACATCGAGCCGTACATCGAGCACGGCCACAAGGCCGAAGCGGTGAAGAAAATCACGGTATCGATTCCGCTGCACGTCCTTCGCCTCCTCTCCGATGAACGCACGCGGCGCCAGGTCGCCAACCTGCGCCACGCCACCAACAGCGATCTGCTGTGCGAGGCGTTTCTGCACGCTTTTACTGGGCAACCACTGCCAACTGACGAGGAGCTAAAACGTATGGCCATGAAGAAAGCAACCGCGAAGAAACCCGCCGCGAAGAAGGCGGCCAAGAAGACCACGGTCAAGAAGGCTGCGGCCAAGAAGACGGTGAAGGCCAAGGCCAGCACCGCCAAGAAGACCGCGAAGAAGCCGGCTGCCAAGAAGGCCGCCAAGAAGGTCGCCAAGAAGGCCGCTCCGGCGAAGGCCGCGCGCGCCACGAAGGCCGCCAAGTAAGCACTACGCCGTACCCGTTTCACCGGCAACACAAGTAAAACGAGCATCACCTGAAGGTTTTCGCTCCCTGCGGTTGCCCAGCGCAGGGAGCTGATTTCCTCCAGGCACGAAGACGCCGCCATCGCGGCGTTTTTCGTTTCCACGCCGCCGGCGCCCGGGCCGCCGCGCGGAGTTGTGACGGGATTCCGGACCTTTCTGCGTAGCCCGGTAGAGTGCCGGCATCGACGGAGAGCGCCACATGAAGCGAGTCATCCTGGCAGTGTGCATCGCCGCGGCCGGCGGCCGCGCGGCGGCTGCAGTGAATGTCAGCGTCGACGTCAACCTGGACCGGCGCCTTGTCCACCCGGAAATCTACGGGATGAATTTCGGCACTGCGGCGCAGGTCACGGCGCTCAAGCTGCCCCTGCGCCGCTGGGGCGGCAATTCGGTCACTCGTTACAACTGGCAGGGCATCGAGCACAACTCCGCCTCGGACTGGTTCTACATCAACTACGGACC
>DAOOVM010000033.1:0-18701 GCA_035370085.1 Rhodanobacteraceae bacterium
GCCACCGCTGCCGCCGCACTGGAGCAGCCGCGGCAGATGGGCCTGTTCGCCGAATCCTCCGCCGCCGAACGCGCCCTGCGCGAGATCGATCCGGACGAACTCACGCCCAAGGCGGCACTGGAAGCCCTGTACCGCCTGCGCGCCCTGCTCGGCTGACGCCGCCCGCGCGCCGCGGCCGGCGCCGCGCATCCGCACGGCGCCTATCGCCGCACGCCGTCCGATTCCGCCGCGCGCCGGTCGCGATGGCCGCCGCCATGCGCGGTCCGCGCCATAGACACAACCAATCGATACGTTCCGATCATTCGATTTTCACAGATGCCTGTAGGGCGCTACCGTGCGTGTGCCGTCCCGCCTCGCGGACCGCCGACACCGCCTTCGCCCACGCTTCACGGGTCGATAACCGGCGCCGACGCACCGTGGCGCCGGACGGCCCCGCCCGCGCACCGGCACGCCTGGTGCGGCGCGGGCGGCAGCATCCAGCGTCGTGCGCTGCGCGCCGCGCCCTGGAATCCACACCCGAAGGAGAGCCCCATGAGCACCGAAGCGAAATGCCCGTTCCACAGCGCCGCCGGCGGCGGCACCCGCGTGCGCGACTGGTGGCCGAACCAGCTTGATCTACGGATCCTGCACCAGCACTCCGCGCTGTCCGACCCGATGGGCGAACGCTTCGACTACGCCGCGGAGTTCAAGCGGCTCGACCTCGCCGCGGTGAAGGCCGACCTCGCCGCCCTGATGACCGACTCGCAGGACTGGTGGCCGGCCGACTTCGGCCACTACGGCCCCTTCTTCGTGCGCATGGCCTGGCACAGCGCCGGCACCTACCGCATCGCCGACGGGCGCGGCGGTGCCGGCGCCGGCCAGCAGCGCTTCGCCCCGCTCAACAGCTGGCCGGACAACGCCAACCTCGACAAGGCGCGCCGCCTGCTGTGGCCGATCAAGCAGAAATACGGTCGCAGCATCTCCTGGGCCGACCTGATGATCCTGGCCGGCAACGTCGCCTTGGAGAGCATGGGCCTCAAGACCTTCGGCTTCGCCGGCGGTCGCGCCGACGTGTGGGAGCCGGACGAGAGCGTGAACTGGGGCGCCGAGCGCGAGTGGCTGGGGGACCAGCGCTACGCCGGCGAGCGCGAGCTGGCCAATCCGCTGGCCGCGGTGCAGATGGGCCTGATCTACGTGAACCCGGAAGGCCCCAACGGCAAGCCCGATCCGCTCGCCGCCGCCCGCGACATCCGCGAGACCTTTGCGCGCATGGCCATGGACGACGAGGAGACCGTGGCGCTGATCGCCGGCGGCCACACCTTCGGCAAGACCCATGGCGCTGGCCCGGCCACCCATGTCGGCGCCGAGCCGGAAGCCGCGCCGATCGAGGCGCAGGGCCTGGGCTGGGCCAGCAGCTTTGGCAGCGGCAAGGGGGCCGACGCCATCACCAGCGGTCTCGAAGTGACCTGGACGACGACACCGACACGCTGGAGCAACAACTTCTTCGAGAATCTGTTCGGCCACGAGTGGGAACCGAGCACCAGCCCCGCCGGCGCCCACCAGTGGGTGGCGAAAGGCGCCGCTGCGACCATCCCGGACGCCTACGACGCGGGCAGGAAACACCTGCCGACGATGCTCACCACCGATCTTGCACTGCGCTTGGATCCCGCCTACGAGAAGATCTCGCGGCGCTTCCTGCAGCACCCCGAGCAATTTGCTGCGGCGTTCGCCCGCGCCTGGTTCAAGTTGACCCATCGTGACATGGGGCCGCGCGCGCGCTATCTCGGGCCGGAAGTGCCTGGGGAAGTGCTGATCTGGCAGGATCCCCTGCCTGCCGTCGACCACGAGCTGATCACGCCCGCCGATGCCGCGGCCCTCAAGGCGAGGGTCCTGGGCACGGGCCTGACGGTGGCCGAACTCGTCTCGACCGCCTGGGCTGCGGCCTCCACGTTCCGCGGTTCGGACAAGCGCGGCGGCGCCAACGGCGCGCGCATCCGCCTGGCGCCGCAGAAGGGGTGGGAAGTCAACCAGCCTGCGCAGCTGGCACGCGTGCTGGCGACACTCGAGCGCGTGCAGGACGAGTTCAACTCCGCACAGACCGGCGCCCGGCGGGTGTCGCTGGCCGACCTCATCGTGCTGGGCGGCAACGCCGGCGTGGAGCAGGCGGCACGCCTGGCCGGCGTCCACGTGACGGTGCCCTTTGCGCCGGGGCGCAGCGATGCCACACAGGAGCAGACCGACATCGCCTCATTCGCCGTGCTCGAGCCCCGCGCCGATGCCTTCCGCAACTACGTCGGGGACGCAGCGGCCGCAGAACCGACTGCGCTGATGGTGGACAAGGCGCAGCTGCTTGGCCTCACCGCCCCGGAAATGACCGTGCTGCTCGGCGGGCTGCGCGTGCTCGGCGCGAACCACGGCCAGTCCCGCCACGGCGTGTTCACCACGCGACCGGGCACGTTGAGCAACGACTTCTTCGTCAACCTGCTCGACATGGGCACGCAGTGGCAACCGGCCGCCAGCCGCGGCGTGTACGAGGGTCGGGACCGGGCGAGTGGCGCGCCGAAGTGGACCGCCACGCGCGTCGACCTGGTGTTCGGCTCGCATTCGCAGCTGCGCGCCCTGGCGGAGGTGTACGCCAGCGCCGATGCCCAGGAGAAATTCGTGCACGACTTCGTCGCCGCCTGGAACAAGGTGATGAACGCCGACCGCTTCGATCTGACCTGACGCATCGCCGCGCGGCCGCAGCATGCTGGCCGCGACCGCGCGGCGACGCTGTGCCGCCATGCCGGCGCACCCGGCGCAGCGGCACGTTCAGAGCATCTCGATGTCGCCCAAGGCGCGGATCAGACGCCGCGCGCGCTTGTCCGGCTTGCCCTGCGGTGGCTGGAAGCCGGCGCGATCCAGGCGCCGCTGCTCGCGGGCGACCTCGCGCGCCGCATGGCTGGCCGCCGTCTCGGCGTACAGCCCCTGCGCGACGCTGGCGGGTCCGCGCTGGTCGCTGAGACCCAGCACGGTCACCTCCAAGCGCTCCTCGCCACGCTGCACCACCAACACGTCGCCGACGTGCAGGGTCTTGGCACACTTCGCGATCGCGGCCTGGTTGACCACCACCTTGCCGCCCTCGATCGCCTGCTTGGCCAGGGCGCGCGTCCTGAAGAAGCGCGCGGCCCACAACCAGACATCGGCGCGCAGGCCACCTGCCGGCTGCTCGCTCATGCTCGGGGCCGGGGCTCAGCCGGCCAGCAGGGCATTGAGGCGGCGTACGAAGGCGGCGGGATCCTCCAGCTGGGCGCCTTCCAGCAGCTGCGCCTGCTCCAACAGCAGCAGGGCCAGCTCCGCGGCGCGACCGGCATCGGCCTCCGCCTCCAGGCGCCGCACCAGCGCGTGGGAGGGGTTGATCTCCAGCACGGGACTGGCCGCAGGCACATCGTGACCGGCCTCGCGCAAGACGCGCTGCAGGTGCAGGGCCATGTCGTAGTCGTCCAGCACCAGGCAGGCCGGCGAATCGGTCAGGCGCTGGCTCACGCGCACGTCCTTCACGCGCTCGCCCAGCAGCTCCTTGACGCGCGCCAGTACGCCCGCGGCGGCCTGGGCAGCCGCCTGCCGCGCGGCCGCATCCTGGCCTTCGGGCAGCGGCAGCTTGTCCAGATCGAGCTCGCCCTTGGCGACGTTCTTCAACTTCTTGCCGGCGTATTCGCCGAGATAGCCGAGCATCCATTCGTCGATGCGGTCGAACATCAGCAGCACTTCCACGCCTCGGGCTCGCAGGGCTTCGATCTGCGGACTGCCCTTGGCGGCAGCGTAGGATTCGGCCGTCACGTAGTAGATCGCCTCCTGTCCCACGACCATGCGACCGAGGTAGTCGTCCAGCGCGACCGTGCGGGCCGGGCCGTCCGAGCGTGTGGAGGCAAAACGCAGCAGCCTGGCGATGCGTTCGCGGTTGGCCGCGTCCTCGGCGACGCCTTCCTTGAGCGTGTTGCCGAAGGCGTCGATGAAGGCCTGAGACTTCTCCGGCTCGTCCTTGGCCAGCTTTTCGATGAGGTCGAGTACGCGCTTCACGCACGCGGCGCGGATCTGCTGCAGCAGGCGGTTGTCCTGCAGGATCTCGCGGCTGACGTTGAGCGGCAGGTCGTCGGAGTCCACCACGCCGCGCACGAAGCGCAGGTAGGCGGGCAGCAGCTGCTCACTCGCGTCCATGATGAACACGCGGCGGATGTACAGCTTCAGGCCCTTGCGCTCCTCGCGCCCGCTGAACAGGGCGTCGAAGGGCGGCTTGGACGGCAGGTAGAGCAGCAGCGTATAGCTCTGGTTGCCCTCCACGCGGTTGTGCGTCCACGCGGCGGCGTCGTTGAAGTCGTGGGCGATGGACTTGTAGAAGCCCTGGTAGTCCTCGTCCTTCAGCTCGGCCTTTGGCCGGGTCCACAGCGCCTTGGCGTCGTTGACCGTCTCCCACTCGCCGTCGGCGCCGTCCTTGGGCAGCCGGATCGGGAAGGCGATGTGCTCGGAGTACTTGTGCACCAGCTCGCGCAGCTTCCAGGCACTGAGGAACTCGTCCTCATCGGCCTTCAGGTGCAGCGTGACCGCGGTGCCGCGGGGCGCCGCGTCCAGCGTCTCCAGGCTGTACTCGCCGGTGCCGTCGGAGGTCCAGCGCACGGCCTGGGTGGCGTCCGCCCGGCGCGACACCAGGGTCACCTTGTCGGCCACGATGAAGGCGGAATAGAAGCCGACGCCGAACTGGCCGATGAGCTGGGTGTCGCGGCGCGCGTCGCCCGACAGGGCCTCCAGAAACTTTCTCGTGCCCGAACGCGCGATGGTGCCGATGTTCTCGATCACCTCCTCGCGGCTCATGCCGATGCCGTTGTCGCGGATCGTCAGCGTGCGCGCGTCCTTGTCGAAGGACAGCTCGATGCGCAGTTCGGCATCGTCGCCCAGCAGGGAGGCATCGGCCAGGGCGGCGAAGCGCAGCTTGTCGCAGGCGTCGGAGGCGTTGGAGACCAGCTCGCGCAGGAAGATTTCCTTGTGCGAGTACAGCGAGTGCGTGACCAGGTGCAGCACCTGGGCCACTTCGGCTTCGAACTTGCGGGTTTCGGTGGTCGTGCTCATGGCGTGGTTGTCGATGAGGACGGGTGGCGGCGTGATGGAGGCGCGCTCGCCGATTTCAATCGGCCGGGTGACACGGGGGCCGCCAACCGATGGCGGCCAGGGCGGGCGCGAAATGCGGACCGGCGGCCGCAAACGCAAACGGCCGCCCGAGGGCGGCCGTTGGGCGCGGCGACGGCGTGGCTCAGTCGGCGCCGCCGCTCTTGCTGAGGTCTTCCTGGATGCGCGCCGCCTTGCCTTCGAGGCCACGCAGATAGTACAGCTTGGCGCCGCGCACCTTGCCGCGGCGCTTCACCGACACCGAGTCGATGGCCGGGCTGTGGGTCTGGAACACGCGCTCCACGCCGGTACCGTGGGAGATCTTGCGCACGGTGAAGGCGGAGTTGAGGCCGGCGTTCTTCTTGGCGATGCACACGCCCTCGTAGGCCTGCACGCGCTCGCGGTTGCCTTCCTTGACCTTCACATTCACCACGACGGTGTCGCCCGGGCCGAATTCCGGCAGCTTGCGGGTCATCTGCGCGGCTTCGAATTGCTGGAGGAGATTGCTCATAACGCTCACCACTTGGGTTCTGATTGTCGATCCGGCCCGGATGCCGGTCCTGGGAGTCTTGCCTGCGCCGCAAGCCATTCGCGGCGGAATTCGTCCAACAGTCCGCTATCTTCCCTGTTCAGCGCCGCCCGCGCCAGCAGGTCGGGGCGCCGCAGCCAGGTGCGGCCCAGGGCCTGCTTGCGCCGCCAACGCGCGATGAGCCGGTGGTTGCCGCCGAGCAGCACCTCCGGCACCGCGCCCAGCGCGTCGTGCACGGGACGCGCGTAGTGCGGGCAATCGAGCAGGCCGTCCGTGAAGGAATCCTGCTCGGCCGAGGCCGCGTCGCCCAGGGCGCCCTCCTGCAGGCGCCCGACCGCATCGACCAGCACTGCCGCAGCCAATTCGCCGCCGGACAACACGTAGTCGCCGATGGATATCTCCTCGTCGACCTCGTGCGCCAGCAGGCGCTCGTCCACGCCCTCATAGCGTCCGCACAGCAGGATCAGTCGCTCGGCCTTCGCCAACTCGACCACCCTGCCCTGCGTTAGCCGCCTTCCCTGCGGACTCAGGTATATCGTTCTCGCCTTGCCCTCTGCCGCGTCGCGCGCAGCCTGCAGCGCATCGCGTAGGGGTTGAATCAGCATCACCATCCCCGGACCACCGCCACAGGTACGGTCGTCCACGCGACGGTAGTTGTCGTGGGTGAAATCCCGCGGATTCCACGCCACCAGCTTGAGCAAGCCGCGTTCCTGTGCCCGTCCCACCACGCCCGGCCCGGCGCACTGGGCGACGAACTCGGGAAACAGCGTGATGACGTCGATGCGCATGGTTCGCCCGGCAACTTCGCGCCGGATGGCGCCGCCCGCCACGGAGGGTGCCCGACCACCCGACCCGGCGCCCCGCGGGCTGCCGACGCCGGGTGCGGCGCTCAGAACTCCGGGTCCCAGTCGACGATCACGCGGCCGCCGGCAAGGTCCACTTCCTTCACGTAGTCGCCGATCACGAAGGGGATGAGCCGCTCGCGCTCCGTATCCTTCGCCACCAGCACGTCGTTGGCGCCCGTGCCGAAGAGGTGCGATACCGTCCCCAGCGACACGCCCTGCGTTGTGACCACGGCCAGACCTTCCAGGTCGGTCCAGTAATACTCGCCGGGCGCCGCCGCCGGCAGAGCCGAGCGCGGCACCCAGATTTCGCTGCCCACCCATGCCTGGGCCTGGTCGCGGTCCGTGACGCCGGGCAATTGGGCGATGAGCCCCTTGCCCTGCTCCTGTCCGCGCACGCCCCGGAGCTCGCGCTCGGTGGCTGCAGTCACTACCAGCCAGGGCTGGTAGCGGAAGATCCGGTCGCGCGGCTGGGTCCAGGATTCCAGCTTGACCCAGCCCTGCACCCCGTGGAGACCGACGATCCTGCCGAGCAGGACCCGCCGCTCCGGTCGCGTGTCCAATCCGTTCAGGCGGCCTTCGCCGCCTTCGCCGCCTGCTTGATCAGCTGCTTGACCTTGTCGGTCGGCTGCGCGCCCTTGGCGATCCACTCCTGCGCGCGCGCCACGTTCAGCTCCAGCGGTACGTCCTTGCCGGCAGCCACGGGGTTGAAGAACCCCAGGCGCTCGATGCTGCGGCCGTCACGCGCGTAGCGCTCGTCGGCCACGACGATGTGGTAGAACGGGCGCCCCTTGGCGCCGCCGCGGGACAGGCGAATCTTGACCATGTCGATCTTCTCTGAGGTAGTCGGGCCGGCCGCGCACGCAACGGGCCCCGGGAAACGCGGCATTGTAGCCGAACCTGGCGGAAAATAAAGCCCCGGCGGGAAGTTCCGCCGCTGCGCTCAGCGCATGCCCATGCCGCCGCCCGGAAACCCGCCGCCGCCCATGCCCTTCACGGCGCCCTGCATCTGCCGCATCAGCCCCTTGATGCCGCCGCCGGACAGCTTGGACATCATTTTCTCCATCTGCTGATACTGCTTGAGCAGCTTGTTCACGTCCGCGGGCTGAGTGCCAGAGCCGCGCGCGACGCGGGCGCGGCGCGAGCCGTTGAGCAGATCCGGGTGGCGACGCTCCTTCTTGGTCATCGAGTTGATGATCGCGACCATGCGGTGAACCTCGCGGTCGTTCACCTTGGACTTGACGCTCTCCGGCAGCGTGGCCACGCCCGGCAGCTTGTCCATGAGCGAGGCCAGACCGCCCATGTTGAGCATCTGCTGCAGTTGGTCGCGCATGTCGTTCATGTCGAAGCGCTTGCCCTTCATCACCTTCTCGGCGAGCTTGGCTGCCTTCTCCTGATCGACCTTCTGCTCCACCTGCTCCACCAGCGAGAGCACGTCGCCCATGCCCAGGATGCGCTGGGCCAGGCGATCGGGGTGGAAGGGCTCCAGGGCGTCGGTCTTCTCGCCCGCACCGAGGAACTTGATCGGCCGGCCGGTGATGTAGCGCACGGAAAGCGCCGCGCCACCGCGGGCGTCGCCGTCGGTCTTGGTGAGGACCACGCCTGTGAGCGGCAGCGCCTCAGCAAAGGCCTTGGCGGTATTGGCCGCGTCCTGGCCGGTCATGGCATCCACCACGAACAGGGTTTCCACCGGATTGAGCGCGGCGTGCAGGGCCTTGATCTCGGCCATCATCTCCGCATCGATGTGCAGGCGGCCGGCCGTGTCGACCAGCAGCACATCGGCGAAATTCCTGCGCGCCGCGTCCACGGCGGCGCGGGCGATGGCGACTGGGTGCTGGTCGCCGCTGCTGGGATGGAACAGCACGTCCACCTGTTCCGCCAGCGTGCGCAACTGCTCGATGGCCGCCGGACGGTACACGTCGCAGCTCACCACCATCACCTTCTTCTTCTTGCGCTCCTTCAGCAAGCGCGCCAGCTTGGCCACCGTGGTGGTCTTGCCCGCGCCCTGCAGTCCGGCCATCAGCACCACCGCCGGCGGCGCCGTGGCGAGGTTGAGGTCGGCGTTGGCTGTGCCCATCACCGCCGTGAGCTCGTCACGTACCACCTTCACCAGGGCCTGGCCCGGCGTGAGGCTCTTGAGCACTTCCTGCCCCAGCGCCTTGACCTGCACGCGCTGGATCAGCGCCTGCACCACCGGCAGCGCCACGTCGGCCTCCAGCAGGGCCACGCGCACCTCGCGCAGGGATTCGCGGATGTTGGCTTCGGTCAGGCGGGCGCGACCGCGCAGCCGCTCGATGGTGGAGGACAGTCGCTGGCTCAGGGATTCGAACATGGGCGAAGCGCAAACACGCGGGGAAAAGGCCTTGGAGTATATCAGCGCCATCCCGCCGGCCGCGTTCACCTGGCCATAGGGCTATGTCACACTCGGGCAATGCCCAGCCTGCTGCTCGCCATCAACGCGGCCGTGCTCTACCTCGCCGCGGCGGTCGCTCTTGCCTTGCCCAGCCTCGGCCGGAGCACCCTGCCGCGCGCCGTCAACCTGGGCCTGGCCGGTCTCGCCGTAGCCGTGCATGCCATCCTGGTGTTTGGCGGTCACGGGGTTCCCGACCTGCACTTCTTCGCCGCACTGTCCGTGGTGGCACTGCTGGTGGCGGCGCTCACCCTGCTGGTGAACCTAGCCCGGCCGGTCGCCGCCCTCGGCGTCGTCGTCTTTCCCCTGGCGGCGGCATTGTTGCTGACGGATACCCTGCTGGCCCCGCCGACGCGGCCGCAGACCATGGACTGGCAGATCCAGCTCCACGTGCTGGTGGCCCTGTTTGCCTACGCCGTGCTCAGCATCGCCGCCCTCGTGGCCATCCTGCTCGCCGCGCAGGAACGCGCCCTGCGCCAGCGCCACGCCAATGCGCTCGTGCGCATCCTGCCGCCGCTGACGCTCACCGAAGCGCTGCTCTTCCGCCTTATCGGTGCCGGTTTCGTCCTGCTCAGCCTGACCCTGGTCACCGGCGTGCTGTTCGTCGACAACCTGCTGGCACAGCACCTGGTCCACAAGACGGTGCTCTCGGTGCTGGCCTGGCTGGTCTTCGGGGCCTTGCTGTTCGGGCGCTGGCGCTACGGCTGGCGCGGCAAGCGCGCGGTGCGCCTCACCCTCACCGGCATGGCCGTTCTGCTGCTGGCCTTCTTCGGCTCGAAGTTCGTGCTGGAACTCTTGCTGCACCGTGCGACCTGACCCTTGACAGGGCTGCCGCCACAGCACTAAATCCTGTATCCAAGGCCACTTGGCCGCACTTCCTCAGAGGGCTTCTGGCCCATGAACCAGCCCCAAGGCTCCGGCGCCGAGCGCCGCCGCTTCCACCGCTTCAGCTTCGAGGGCACGGTGCGCCTGTACTCCGGCACGGCCATGTGGGAGACCAAGCTGGTCGACATCTCGCTCAAGGGCGTGCTGATCGAGCGGCCGCTCAACTGGAACGGCAAGGTCGGCGGCACTTACCGCATGGACCTGCGCATCAACAACAGCGTGATCATCAGCATGGGCGTGACGACCGCACACATCATGCCGCACCGCCTGGGCTTCAAGTGGGAAAAGATCGACCTCGACAGCTTCGCCCAGCTCAAGCGTCTGGTGGAATTGAACCTGGGCGACCCGGAACTCCTTAATCGCGAGCTGTCGTCGCTGGGCTGAGCGGCTGCGCGAGCCCCCGGCGGGGCACTCGCCTTCGGCGGCACCATCGGGGTGCCGTCTGCCTCCGTCCCGGACAGTACCCTGCGGCCACGACAGCGGCGATCGCTGCTCGTCCCATGCAGCGTCCTGCGTCGAGCGCCGGATGGCGATCGGCGCCGGGGGCACGGCGGAGCTCATTCGTGCCGCGGGGCCGGCCTGGCGGCACGATCGCGACCAAAGCCAGCGGCGTCGGACGGCGGTCCGCGCCTATTGCGCCGCCACCAGCGCCTCGCCCAGGCGCTCCACTGCAACAATCTCCATTTCGCCAATCTTTCCTTTCTTTGGCGCGTTCGCCTTGGGCACGATGGCCTTGCGGAATCCGTGCGTGGCGGCCTCCTTCAGGCGCTCTTCGCCGTTGGGCACGGGGCGTATCTCGCCGGACAGGCCCACCTCACCGAAGGCAACGAGTTTTTCCGGCAACGGGCGGTCGCGCAGCGAACTCAGCACCGCCAGCAGCACGGGCAGATCAGCGGCGGTCTCCTGCACGCGGATGCCGCCGACCACGTTGACGAAGACGTCCTGGTCGTACACCGCGGCGCCGCCGTGGCGGTGCAGCACGGCCAGCAGCATGGCCAGGCGGTTCTGCTCCAGTCCCAGCGCCACGCGGCGCGGGTTGCCGAGCGAGCTCTGGTCCACCAGCGCCTGCACTTCCACCAGCAGCGGCCGCGTGCCCTCGCGCGTGACCATGACGGCGCTGCCCGGCGTCGGCCCGCTGTGCGCGGACAGGAAAATTGCGCTCGGATTGGGCACTTCACGCAGGCCCTTGTCGCCCATGGCGAACACGCCCAGCTCGTTGACCGCACCGAAGCGGTTCTTGAAGGCGCGCAGCACGCGGAAGCGGCTGCCGGATTCGCCCTCGAAGTACAGCACCGCGTCGACCATGTGCTCGAGCACGCGCGGGCCGGCGATGCCGCCCTCCTTGGTGACGTGGCCGACCAGGAACACGCTGGTGCCGCTTTCCTTGGCATAGCGCGTGAGCTTGGCCGCGGACTCGCGCACCTGCGACACCGAGCCCGGCGCCGCGGTCAGCAGTTCGGTCCAGATCGTCTGGATGGAGTCCACAACGAGCACGCGCGGCCGTTCCGCGACGGCCTGCTCCAGAATGCGCTCGATGCAGGTTTCCGCCAGTGCGCGCAGCGGCGCCAGCGGCAGGCCGAGACGCTGCGCGCGCGCGGCCACCTGGGCCAGGGATTCCTCGCCCGTCACGTACAGGCCCGGCAGGCGCTCGCCCAGCGCCCCCAGGGTCTGCAGCAGCAGGGTGGACTTGCCGATGCCGGGATCGCCGCCTACCAGCACCACCGAGCCATCGACCAGACCGCCGCCCAGCACGCGATCGAACTCACCGATGCCGACCGTGGTGCGCGCCTCCGCCGTCAGGGCGACTTCGGCCAGCGGCGTCACCGCCGCCCGTCCCGCCGCCGCGCCGGCGTAGCCGCCGCGCTGGGCGCCGACCGAGCCGCCGGCCGGCTGCACCGTGAATTCCGCAAGGGTGTTCCACTGCCCGCACTCGGCGCACTGCCCCTGCCACTTGCTGTGTTCCGCACCGCACTGGGCGCAGACGTAGGCGGTCCTGGCCTTGGCCACGCTCAATCGCCTCCGATGGCGTCGTTGTCTTCGACGAACAGCACGCGCTTGGTCATGCCGCAGGTCAGGTCGTAGCTGATGGTGCCGGCGCTGGCGGCGATTTCCTCCACCGGCAGTGACGGCCCCCACAGGGTCACGCGGTCGCCGACGCGCGCCTGTGGCGCCGCGCGCAGGTCCAGGGTCACCAGATCCATGGACACGCGGCCGACCAGGGGCACGCGCACGCCGTCGACCAGCACCGGCGTGCCGGACGCCGCGCTGCGCGGGTAGCCGTCGCCATAGCCGATGGCGGCCACGCCGACCGGCATGTCCTCGGGGCAGCGCCAGGTGGCGTTGTAGCCAACGCCGTCGCCGCGTGCGAGCGCATTGACCGCGATGAGCTTGGTGGTGAGCGTCATGGCCGGCCGGAAGCCGAGGTTCGCCCCGGTCTGGCCGGCACCGAGCGCCAGGCCATAGAGGATGCCGCCCGGCCGCACCCAGTGGCCTCGGGCCGTGGGCCAACCCAGCACGCCGGCCGAGTTGGACAGGCAGCGCTCGCCCGGCAGACCGGCCACGGCCGCTTCAAAACACGCGATCTGCGCAGTGGTGGTGGTGCCGCCGAATTCCTCGGAGGCGGCGAAGTGGGTCATCAGCACGATGTCGCGCTGCACCGACGGCAGCGCGACGAGGCGCGCATGCACCTCGCGCGCGCGCTGCGGCGCAAAGCCCAGGCGGTGCATGCCGCTGTCGATCTTCAGCCAGGCGCGCAGCGGGCGCGGATCGCGGTCGGCTTCCAGCCAGCCGAGTTGGGCGTCGTGGTGGATGACCGCGTCGAGCTGCAGGCGCCGCATCTCGGGCAGGTCGGCGGCGTCATCGGGGCCGCTCAACACGACGATGCGCTGACGGAACCCGGCGGCGCGCAAGCGCTGGCCGTCGGCGATCGCCGCCACGCCGAAGGCGTCGGCGTCCGCCAGGGCGCGTGCGACGCGTTCCAGGCCGTGGCCGTAGCCGTCGGCCTTCACCACGGCCATGACCTTGGCGCCGCCGGCCAGCGCGCGGATGCGCGCCAGATTGGCGCGCAGCGCGGCCAGATGGATGGTGGCGACGGCGGTGCGGCTCACGCGGCGGCGCGTCCTGCGCTCACTCGTAGGACCCGAGATAGGAGTCCGGCGCGTGGTTCTCGAACTTGGTGTACTGCCCCAGGAACACCAGCTTCACCGTGCCGGTGGGGCCGTTACGCTGCTTGCCGATGATGATCTCGGCCAAGCCCTTGTCGGCCGATTCCGGGTTGTAGTACTCGTCGCGGTAGATGAACATGATCACGTCGGCGTCCTGCTCGATGGCGCCGGACTCGCGCAGGTCGGCCATGACCGGTCGCTTGTCCTGGCGCTGCTCGAGCGAGCGGTTGAGCTGCGACAGGGCGATCACGGGCACATTCAGCTCCTTGGCCAGGGCCTTCAGGCTGCGCGAGATCTCTGAAATTTCCGTGGCGCGGTTCTCCTTGTTTCCGGGCACCTGCATCAGCTGCAGGTAGTCGATCACGATCAGTCCCAGGTCATGCTCGCGCTTGAGCCGGCGCGAACGCGCGCGCAGCTCCGACGGCGACAGCGCCGGCGTATCGTCGATGAAGATCTTGGTTTCGCTGAGCAGGGTGATGGCCGAGGTGACACGCGGCCATTCCTCCTCGGCCAGGTCGCCGGTGCGCAGGTGCTGCTGGTTGATGCGCCCCATCGAGGAGATGAGGCGGAAGGCGAGCTGGGACGCGGCCATTTCCATCGAGAAAATGGCCACCGCCTTCCTGGTTTTCAGCGCTGCGTACTCGGCCATGTTGACCGAGAAGGCGGTCTTGCCCATGGAAGGGCGCGCCGCCACGATGATGAGGTCGGAGGGCTGCAGGCCCGCGGTCATCTCGTCGAGGTCCTTGAAGCCCGTGGGCAGGCCCGTGACCGCGCCACGGTTCTCGTAGCGGTCCTGCAGGATCTTGAACGCGTCCTTCACCGCGCTGCGCATCGACACGAAGCCGCGGCGCCCGCGGGCGCCGGACTCGGCGATGCGGAAGACCTTCTGCTCGGCGCCTTCCAGGATCTCCTGGGTGCTGCGCCCCTCGGGCTGGTAGCCATCGCCGGCGATTTCCGTGCCGGCGTCGATGAGTTGGCGCAGCACCGACTTCTCGCGCACGATCTCGGCATAGGCGAGGATATTGGCCGCGCTCGGCGTGGCATTGGCCAGCTGCAGCACATAGCCCGTGCCGCCCACCTGCTCGGCCAGGCCCTTGCTCTCGAACCACTCGCCCAGGGTCACCGCATCGCAGGGCATAGATTTGTCCGACAGCTCGGCGATCGCGCGGAAGATGATGCGGTGGTCGCGCCGGTAGAAGTCTTCCTCGCTGAGCTTGTCGGCCACGCGCTCCCAGGCCTCGGGCGCCAGCATGAGACCGCCGAGCACGGCCTGCTCGGCGTCGATCGAATGGGGCGGCACGCGCAGGGCGTCGATGCGCGCCATGGTGCGGCGGTCGGCGGGAACGGACATTGGGATCAGGCAGTGAGCGAGCGTCGCGCATCATGCGCAGCGCACGCCCGGAGGTTCAAGCCAAGAAGCTGTGGATAGCTTGTGCAATTCGACGGCGGCCGCGTCGCACCGCCTGAGACCGCGGCGCAGCGGTCCGCCCGGGGCGGTCGCACCGACCCGTTGCGCCGCCGCGATGCGCACCTGCCTGCCGCGCTGACCTGCGTGCGAGTCGCGGCCGAAAACGCAACGGGCGCCCTGCGGCGCCCGTTGCGGTGACGCGGCGGTGCGGAGAATCAGTCTTCGGCCACCACGGTGACCTTGACCGAGGTGTGCACGTCGGCGTGCAGGTGCACCTGCACCTCGAACTCGCCGATGTGGCGGATGGGGCCTTCGCCCATCACGACTTCGCTCTTCTCCAGCGGCTTGCCGGCGGCGGTGAAGGCCTCGGCGATGTCGCGCGGACCGACCGAGCCGAACAGCTTGCCTTCCGGCGATGCGTTGGCCTTGATCGTGACGCTGGCGCCTTCCAGGGCAGCCTTGCGCGCTTCGGCGCCCGTCAGCAGCTGATTCGCCTTGGCCTCGAACTCGGCGCGGCGCTGCTCGAACTGGGCCACGTTCTCGGCGGTGGCCGGCACGGCCTTGCCCTGCGGCACGAGGAAGTTGCGGCCGTAGCCCGGCTTCACCTTGACCTTGTCGCCGAGGCTGCCGAGGTTCTTCACTTTCTGCAGAAGGATGAGTTCCATGTTTCTCTCCGATTCGTTAGCGCCGTACAAGGCGGCGCAGCGTGGGCTGTCCGAATGGCGTGGTCGCTAGTACAACGCGATGCGGGGGTCGCGCCGCGCTCCCGGGTGTACCAGGGAGCGGGGCGCCGGGGTGCGCTCAGTGGTTGTCGCAGTACGGCAGCAGGGCGAGGAAGCGCGCGCGCTGCACGGCCTTGCCGAGCTGGCGCTGGTACTTGGCCTTGGTGCCGGTGATGCGGCTCGGCACGATCTTGCCGGTCTCGGTGATGTACTGGCGCAGGGTGTTGAGATCCTTGTAGTCGATCTCCTTCACGCCCTCGGCAGTGAAGCGGCAGAACTTCTTGCGGCGGAAAAACTTGGACATGGTGTTCTCCTATCCTCAGGCGGCTTCGGCTTCGCTGGTGTCGGCGCGTTCGCCGCCGAAACCACCCTCGTCGTCGTCGCGGCGACGACGCTCGCCATTCTTCTCGTCCTTGTTCTTCATGATGAAGCTCTGCTCCGTCACCGCCTCGTCGCGGGCGATGATGAGGTGGCGCAGCACGGCATCGTTGAAGCGGAAGCCCGACTCCAGTTCGCCCAGCACGCCCTGCGAACATTCGATGTTCATCAGCACGTAATGCGCCTTGGCGAGGTTCTGGATCGGATAGGCGAGCTGGCGGCGGCCCCAGTCCTCGAGGCGGTGGATGCTGCCCTTGTCGCCCTCGATCAGCGCCTTGTAGCGCTCGATCATGGCGGGAACCTGCTCGCTCTGGTCAGGGTGGACCAGAAACACGATCTCATAGTGACGCATGGTGTCTCCTTGTGGATATCGCACGGAGGGATTTCCGCGGCGACAGCCCCCCGCGGCGCGGTGGGGCAAGGCCTTCCCGGGCGGGAAGGGGCGCGGAGCATAGTCGAAGGCCGCCCACGGCACAAGATACGCCGGTCGCAAGCCACTGAGCGGGAAGGCGCAGGCGCGCCAGGAGGGGGATCGACCGCCGCGCCGAGGGTGCCTGGGCCGGGCCTTCAGGCTGCCGGTTCGACCGTGAAGCTTTCGCCGCAGCCGCAGCCGCCGGTGGCATTGGGGTTGTCGAACACGAAGGCCGCGTTCAGGCCCTGGCGCTGGAAGTCGATGCGCGTGCCGTCCACGTAGGGCAGGCTCTTGGCATCCACCACCAGGCGCAGGCCGTCCTGCTCGTACACACGATCGTTCTCGGCGATCGCTTCGGCCAGGTCGACGGTGTAGCCAAAGCCGGAACAGCCGGTCTTCTTCACGCCGAAGCGCACGCCGAGCGCCCCCGGGTGCTGGGCGAGGAAGTCGCGCATGCGGCCCACAGCCGCGGGAGAAAGCTGGATCGCCATGGAATCGTCGACCTCGGTGGTGCCGCGCCGCGTGGCGCGAGTGCAAGTCTAGCGCGGGGTGCCGCGCGCTGCGATGGCGGCCTTCCGCTATCATCGCCGCCTCTTCACGGCGGCTGATCTGGGTCGTCCCACACGGAGTTTCAAGATGGCGGTTCTGAGCATCAAGCAGGCCCTGGCCGGCACCGGCGCGGGCGGCGCGGTCAGCGTGCGCGGCTGGGTGCGCACGCGGCGCGATTCCAAGGCCGGGCTTTCCTTCGTCAACCTGTCCGACGGTTCCTGCTTCGACAGCATCCAGGTGGTGGCACCGAACACGCTGCCCAACTACGAGTCCGAGGTGCTGCACCTGGGCGCCGGCTGCGCCGCGATCGCCACCGGTCAGCTCGTGCCGTCCCAGGGCAAGGGCCAGAGCTACGAGCTGCAGGCCACGCGCATCGAGGTCACTGGCTTCGTGGACGACCCGGAAACGTACCCGATCCAGCCCAAGCCGCACTCGATGGAGTTCCTGCGCGAAGTGGCGCACCTGCGGCCGCGCACCAACATCTTCGGCGCCATCACCCGCGTGCGCCACACCCTGGCCCAGGCCATCCACCGTTTCTTCCACGAGCAGGGCTACTACTGGGTCAACACACCGATCATCAGCACCTCCGACGCCGAGGGCGCTGGGCAGATGTTCCGCATCTCCACGCTGGACCTGATGAACCTGCCGCGCACCGAGCGCGGCGCCGTCGACTTCAGCAAGGACTTCTTCGGCAAGGAGGCCTTCCTCACCGTCTCCGGCCAGCTCAACGTGGAGGCCTACTGCCTGGCGCTGAGCAAGGTTTACACCTTCGGCCCGACCTTCCGCGCCGAAAACTCCAACACCGCGCGTCACCTGGCCGAGTTCTGGATGATCGAGCCGGAGATCGCCTTCGCCGACCTCACGGCCGACGCCGACCTGGCCGAGGCGCTGCTGAAGTACGTGTTCAAGGCCGTGCTCGACGAGCGCGCCGATGACATGGCGTTCTTCGCCGAGCGCGTGGAGAAGACCGCGGTCAGCCGCCTGGAGAACTTCATCGCGGCACCCTTTGCGCGCATCGACTACAGCGAAGCCGTGGAGATCCTGCAGAAGTCCGGACAGAAGTTCGATTACCCGGTGCAGTGGGGCATGGACCTGCAGACCGAACACGAGCGCTTCCTCGTGGAGAAGCACGTGGGCCGCCCGGCGGTAGTGATGAACTATCCCGAGGAGATCAAGGCCTTCTACATGCGCCTCAACGACGACGGCCGTACGGTGGCGGCCATGGACATTCTCGCCCCCGGCATTGGCGAGATCGTCGGCGGCAGCCAGCGCGAGGAGCGCCTGGATTACCTCGACGCGCGCATGGCCAAGTTCAAGCTCGACCCCGCCCACTACCAGTGGTACCGCGACCTGCGCCGCTACGGCACGGTGCCGCACGCCGGTTTCGGCCTCGGCTTCGAGCGCCTGGTGGTCTACACCTGCGGCCTGTCCAACATCCGCGACGCCATTCCCTACCCGCGCACGCCCGGCCACGCCGAGTACTGAGTCCGCCGCGATGCTGTTCTGCTTCCTCCTCGCCCTGGGCACCCTGGTTGCCGGCCTCACCGCCTACGCGATGACCTGGCCGCTGGTGACCACCCAGGTGCGCGACCGCCAGCCGCAGCTGCTTGCGGCCCTGGCCGGAGGCCCCTTCGCCCCGGCCAGCTTCGCCTGGCTGCTGCGCGGCGCCTTCCGCCACGCCGGCGACCGCCACCTCGACTTCCTGGCCCTGCCGGCACGCATCGGCGCCTGGGCCATCACCCTGGGCGGCATCGCGGCGCTGGGCTTCGGCGCGGCGGTGGTGCTCGGCAACCGAGTGTGACCACGATGAGCGACGACGACCTCCTCCCCGATCTGCCGCCGGACGAGGCGCACACGCCGGTGGATACGCAGTGGTGGTGTGCCAGTCTGGGCAACACCCTCATGTGGGCGCGCCTGACGGTCATGACCTCGGGGGCCGCCGAGGTGTTGACCGCCAGCGGCGAGGTGAACCGCTACGACGACGAGACCGCCGCGCGCATGGCCCTGCTCGACGCCGACTACTACGCCTTCGACGGCCTGGACGAGCAGGATGCCGCCCAGCTCGGCTTCGATCTCGACAGCGTGCAACCGCCGAGCGCCGACAGCGATGCCGAGCTGCTGCCGCGGCTGGCGCACAAGATCGCGCGGGGTCTCGGCTGATGGACCTCGACCTCAGCGGCAAGCACGCCCTGGTCGGCGGTGGCTCGCAGGGCATCGGTCGCGCTGCGGCCATCGAGCTGGCGCGCCTCGGCGCCCATGTCACCGTGCTGGCGCGCTCGCGCGA
>DAOOVM010000034.1:0-2211 GCA_035370085.1 Rhodanobacteraceae bacterium
CGACGCCGACCGCATGCGCTAACGGTCCAGCCCGCGGCGCGGCCCGGCGCACTGGCCGGGGGATCGACCCGCCTGCGCTACTGCGTAGCGCGGCGCGTTCATGGCTACTCCGCGCACGCGGAGATCGACCGCTACGCATCACCGAAGCCCCTCACGACCGCGAGCGTCACGAACAGCTCATCGCCGATCACCTTGGTGGGCTTGACTAGACCGCGCCCGGTGTTTCTCGCCAGGCCCGCGTCCTTTGCACCCACCGGCCGGAGCCGGCCTGCCGCAGCTTCGCCCGCTGCCCAACCGCGGCGCATCGACTCCGCGCACGCGAGGAAGCGACTGTGATACGCCTGGGCATGGGAGAAGACCGCGATGGCATTCCCTGCACGGAGGAGTCAATGGGCGACGTACAGACACCAACGGTCGCCGCGGCGGCCATGAGGGACGGGGCGGAGTGGTTCAGTGGAAGCGCGTGAGGCGGCCGGTCGAGAGCAGGGTGGTCACCGCCACCATGGCGGCGATGACCGATCCGAAGACCAGGACAACGCTTCCGGTCGCGCCACCAGCAAAAAACAGCGTGAGTGCAAGCAGGGCTGACAGCAAGGCCATGGGAAGACCCTAGCATGACCGACAGCAGCATCAAGCTGAGCCACGCCGCCGACCTCAAGGTGCGGATGAGGTCCGTTGACACCGCTCAGCGGTCTGTCGAAATGCTCGGGCCGTCGGCTGCGACATCCGGGCGGCGGGCGGCGATCCCAGTACGAGTGCCCCGTGATCACATCGCCGCTGTAGGCCACGCCGCGCAACTCGCGCGGCCGCGGCTCGCTGGATGGACTGCCGGCCGCGGCGAACGGCAGCGGGATAGTGAGGGAACACTCGGTTGGGGCGGTGTGGGGTGCGCATCGGCCATGGCGACAACCTACGCTCACTGCTGTCCCAAGACGCCCGGAAGATCTGCGACCGTTCTGACCACGCGCTGTCCACGAAGCGATGATCCAAGCTGGTCGGGCGCCGCACGTTGCGCCGACGAGCCTGCGAAGACCGGCCACGCTGCGGCGACCCGCTAGCCGCAGCGCCCACTCGATGGCGCTGCGATGCCGTGCCGCCAGTCGCGCCATCCCCCAGAGAGTGGCGCGACTGGCGCGCCTGGTGGACACCTGACCCGCGGGGCCGCGTGTTAACTTGCGCCGCAGCTGGAAGCGCCACGCAGTGCGCAATGCATACGAGCGCCAGCATGGCGCGCGCAGCGCACGGCGCGCGCCCCATCTTCGATAGAGCAAGACGCCAGCGTGCTTGAGCCACGCGCTGGTCGTCGAGGTGGCAGGAAGTTCCGGGACAGCCGATGGCGCTCGGGGCCTATCTCGGCCGCCTCATGCGCGGTTTCCTGAGCAAGTAACGGCTGAACGTACCGCCCCCGCCTGCACGGGGCACGAGGATTCAGCCGGATGCCGCGGCGCAGGCTCCCGCGGCATGCGCCGAGCTTTGGTCGACCAAGGCGCCGACGCGTCCCCATCGCTCCCGTCGTTCGCTCGCCTGCTGCGCAATGCCACTCTCGCAGGCGGTGACCGCCTGCCCGACATTCCCGCGCCAGCGAAACACCGCCTGCACACCGCCGGGCCGGACCTTGCCAGGCTCGAACTGCGCGAGGAAGTCAAAGGACTCCTTGCTCGCCTCGTCCCACACGTGCCAGACATCGTCCGGCTCCTTGATGCCGAGCGCGAGGGAGGGCAGTCAGATCGGCCGGTCCCTTCGTGTGAGCTGACTCGCGCCGCGCTGCATTGTGAGCCGCGTTGCATTGTGAACAGACGGGGTCAGCAAGCACGCCCGGAGTGGACCGCCCCGTCGTGCGCTGCGTCGGCACGACCGGCGCAGGTAGGGGGCACCTCCATGCTTGCTCTACGCCCAGGCCGCCACGCGCTCGCCAGGTAGTGCCTGCGAACACAGCAAGGCCCCGATGCGCCCCGCTCTAACGCCCTGGACGCTTCCGGGTATGAGCCGGACGGTGCGGTGCGCGCATCAGGCATGCCGCGTCCAGTGCGGGATCGCCATGAGGTTCGACACGCCCGCGTGCCGCGGAGGCAAGGCCCACTCTACGCAGGCCGGCAGCCAGCGGCGTTGGCCCCGGCCGGACATCGGCCAGCGCCTGATCGAGAGCACGGGCGGTGCGGCCAGTGGCGGCCCGGATGGCCGGGCTTGGGCAGCCGACTGCCCATCACCCGG
>DAOOVM010000034.1:2311-18556 GCA_035370085.1 Rhodanobacteraceae bacterium
CCCTGGTCGCCGCCGGCCGGTGGTGGGCGTGGCCATGCCCTACGCCCTGCTGCTCGGCGCCGCGGCCTGTCTGTTCCTGCGCCTCATGGCCATCTACCGCGGCTGGTGTGCACCCCTGCCGCCGAGTCCGCAGGACGGCGACACGGACGCACCGCACTGACGCGGACGCGATGCGGCGCGACGGCGGGATCCGGGGAAAGTCGAAGCGGCCCCGCGACGAGGCGGAGCCACAGCAAGCCTTTGGCGCGCTCGGCGGGACTCGAACCCACGACCCCAGCCTTCGGAGGGCTGTACTCTATCCAACTGAGCTACGAGCGCGTTTGCAAAAGACTTTTCTGCAGCGGGGGCGGCAGGCCGGCGGCGTGGCGGGTGGCGCCCGCACGGCGCGGGCGGACCGTGCGGCCGCCGGCATGATAGCTGCCGGCCGCGCCGGCGTCCAAGCAGCGCGCTTCCGGCACGCCGGCACGGTCGCTATACTTGCGCGTCTTTTCGCCCGGCCCGCGCCCTGCTGCGCGGTCGTTCCGCCGCCAAGGTGTTGCCGTGTCCAACCCGATTACCAAGACCGACCTCGAATTCCTCAAGCACTTTGCCCTGGTCATTGGCGGCCTGATGCTGGTGGCCGTGCTGCTGATCTTCCTGGCCATGCACATCTACGGCAAGAATCCCGCGCCGCAGAACCCCGAGCACGGCAAGCAGCTGGCCGAGCGCATCGCCCCCGTCGGCGCCGTGTATGCCGGCGACACCGGCCGCGCCGCCATGCTGGCCGCGCAGGAAGCTGCAAAGAAGGCCGCCGCCTCGCAGGTGGCCTACGGCGGCACCACCGACGGCAAGACCATCTTCGGCAACCTGTGCCAGAGCTGCCACAGCTCGGGTGCCGGCGGTGCGCCGCGCATCGACGACAAGGCCGCCTGGGCGCCGCGCGTGGCGCAGGGCGTGGAAACCCTGGTCAAGCACGCCGTCGAGGGATACACCGGAAAGGCCGGCATGATGCCCGCCCGCGGCGGCAATCCCGCCCTCACCGACGAGCAGGTCAAGGCCACGGTGGAGTGGATGGTGTCGCAGGTGAAGTAGGCCGCGCGATCGCGCCAGGCACACGCACGACGCCGCCCCCGGGCGGCGTCGCCGTTTAGGCCATGGATGGCCTGTATGCCGGAATTGCAGGAGCAAATTCCGGCGTAGGCCATGGATGGCCTGTATGCCGGAATGGCAGGAGCAGCTCCGACGTGGACCACACACCTGCCCCGGGCACCGCTGGCGAGCGCCGCTACTGCCCGGCCGGCTTGAGGCGCCGGCAGGCCTGCTCGTGCATGGGCGGGAGGGTCACACCCTTGGCCTTGGCGCGCTCGTCCATCAGCCGATGGTGTTCGGCCACGTAGGTGAGGCAGGCGGCGTAGTCGGTGAACCCGCGCATTTTCTGCTGGTGCTCCGTGCGCTCGTCCGGCGTCATCAGGTTCCAGCCGTAACGATCCGCGCGATCGTCCGGCGGACCGGACCGCGGCCCGGCGGCAGTGGCGGCGAACGTGACGATGCCGAGGGCGATGAGGGCAACGAGGCGGCGCATGGCGAACTCCTGCGACAGGACCGGATGGGTCGCGGGTATGGTCGTCCCGTGCCCGCACGAGGCCTTGACCGCCGTCAAGTAGCGGCCGTGCCCTGGCGCGCCTCTGGCGCGGTATCGGCGCACCAATCGGCCGCGAATCGCACCAGTCGCGGGAAGAAGTCGGCGAAGGCGGCGTCCAGATCCGCCTCCAGCCGCGCCGTCTCGCGCAGGGCGTCCGCCAGGGGATTGGCGCGCGACAGCCGCGTCGACAGCCCGGCGAAGACCGGCGCCAGCACGCCGCGATCGGCGTAGGCGGCCGGCAGGTCGTGGCGCTGCATGTAGGCGGCGAAGCGCTGCAGCCCCGGCGGCAATTCCGCGGCGTGACGCTGCAGCAGGGCCTTCAGCGCGCACGAGAACGGCCCCAAGGGCTGCGCGCTCCAGCGCGCGAAGTCGCGCGCCAGCAGGTGGTCGAACCACACGTCGACGATGATCCCGGCGTAGCGGCGCCAGGGCGGAACGAAGCGCTGGCGCAGGGCGGCGAGTACGGGGTCGCGGTCGGTATAGCCATCGATGGCGCGGTGCAGACGCAGGCCGGCCTGCACGCCGGGGCGCAGGGTGGGCGGCACGGCGCCGCGCAGGAAGTCGCCGAGCAGTCCGCCCAGCACGCGGTCTTCGTCGTCGCCGGACAGCAGGGCGTGGGCCAGATGGTTCATGCGCACATGCTCGCACGGAGCGGCCGCGGCCTTCCGCTAGAATCCGCGCCGATGAACGTCACCGCCCTCGCCACGCCGCCCGAAGTCTTCCCCGCCTCGCCCGCCAGCTTTCCGTTGCCCGGCCCGGCGGGTGTGCTGGAGGTGTGGACCGACGTGGCCGCAGGCGAAGCGCGCGCCGGCACCGCCGTGATCTGCCACCCGCACCCGCTGCACGGCGGCACCCTGCACAACAAGGTCGTGACCACGCTGGAGCGCAGTCTGCGCGAGCTCGGCCTGGACACGGTGCGCTTCAACTTCCGCGGCGTGGGCGCCTCGGCCGGCGCCTTCGACGAGGGCATCGGCGAAACCGAGGACCTGGCGGCCGTCGCCGCCTGGGTGCGGCGCGTGCATCCCGCCGACGCCCTGTGGCTGGCCGGCTTCTCCTTCGGCAGCTACGTGACCCTGCGCGCCGCGCGGCGCCTGGGCGCGGCGATGCTGATCCAGGTCGCGCCGCCGGCGGGACGCTGGGACTTCGCCAGCGCCGATCTGCCCGACTGCCCCTGGCTGGTGGTACAGGGGGAAGCCGACGAGGTGGTCGATCCGGACGCGGTCTACGCCTGGGTGGAGAGCGTGCCGCTGCCGCCGCGCCTGGTGCGCATTCCCGACACCGGGCACTTCTTCCACCGCCGCCTGCTGGACCTGCGCGGCGTGGTGAAGAACGGCGTGCGCGAACACCTGCCGCCGCCGCGCAGCACCGCCTGAGCCCCCCGCGCATGGACGAGGTTGCGCCGCTGCCGAGCCAGCGCTACGCCGCCGGCGTGGCCCGCGGCGACTGGCAGGACGACCCGGCCCAGCGCGCGGTGCTGGCCGAGTTCGACCGCCTGCACACCGCACTGGCGGCGACCGGGGACACCGCCGACACCGGCCTCGTCGCCCGCCTGCGCGCGCGCTGGCGCGCACCGCTCGCCGTGCCGGGGCTGTACCTGTGGGGCGGCGTGGGCCGCGGCAAGACGTTTCTCGTCGACCTGTTCTTCGCCGGCCTGCCGCTGGCGCGCAAGCGTCGCGTGCACTTCCACCGTTTCATGCGCGAAGTGCACGCCGCGCTGCGCGCCCTGGAGGGCCGCGCCGATCCCCTGCGCGAGGTGGCCGCCGACATCGCCGCACAGGCGCGCGTGCTGTGCCTGGACGAGTTCTTCGTCGGCGACATCGGCGACGCGATGATCCTCGGCGGCCTGTTGCGCCATCTCGTGGCGCGCGGCACCAGCCTGGTCACCACCTCGAACACGGCACCGCCAAACCTGTACCGCGACGGCCTGCAACGCGAGCGTTTCCTACCCGCCATCGCCCTGCTGCAGCAGCACTGCCGCGTGGTGGAGATGGTCTCGGCACAGGACTGGCGCCTGCGCACGCTGCGCCAGGCGCGCACCTACCTCACTCCACCCGGCGCCGAGGCGGAACGCGCCCTGGCCCTGGCCTTCCAGCACATCACCCGCGGCGAGGGTCGGGACGCGGGCGAGATCCTCATCAACGACCGCGCCATCGCGGTGAAGCGCCTGGCCGAAGACGCCATCTGGTTCGACTTCGCCGCGCTGTGTGAAGGACCGCGTGCCGTGGCCGACTACATCGAGATCGGCCGCACCTGGAGCACCGTGCTGGTGTCCGGCGTGCCGCAGTTCGGCCCGCTGGCCGAGGACGCCGCGCGCCGTTTCATCGAGCTGGTGGACGAGTTCTACGACCGCCGCGTGAAGCTGCTGCTCAGCGCCGCGGCACCCATCGTCGAGCTGTACGACGGCACGCGCCTGCGCGCGGAGTTCGCGCGCACCGAATCGCGCCTGATCGAGATGGGCAGCGAAGCCTACCTGGCGCTGGAACATCTGGCCTGAGGGCGCCGGCCCGGGGTGTGCCGCAGGCCAGCGCTTTCCCGCGGCGCGCCCCAGCACTTAGCATGGCGCTCCCCCGCCCGGAGATGCGCCATGCGCCGCCTGTCCCTCGCCCTGATCGCCCTGCTGCCGCTGGCCGCCGGCGCCGCCGACACGGCATCGATCGATCCGACCCTGCTCAAGCAGATCACCGCCTGGCGCCGCGATCTGCACCAGCATCCCGAGCTGGGCAATCACGAGACGCGCACGGCCGCGCTGGTCGCCGCGCAACTGAGGAAGCTCGGCCTCACGGTGCGCACCGGCGTGGCCCACACCGGCGTGGTGGGCGTGCTCAAGGGCGGCAGGCCCGGCCCGCGGCTGGCCATCCGCGCCGACATGGACGCGCTGCCGGTGACCGAGGAGGTGGACCTGCCCTTCGCCTCGAAGGTGCGCGCCCAGTACAACGGCCAGGCCGTGGGCGTCATGCACGCCTGCGGCCACGACGCCCACACCGCCATGACGCTGGGCCTGGCCAGCGCCCTGGCAGCGCGGCGCAAGGATCTGGCGGGCGAGGTGATGTTCGTGTTCCAGCCGGCCGAAGAAGGCCCGCCCAAGGGCGAGGAGGGCGGCGCGCCGCTGATGGTCAAGGACGGCGTGTTCCGCGATTTCACGCCCGATGCGGTGCTCGGCATGCACGTGGTGAGCGCGCTGCCGGTGGGCACCGTGGCGCTGCGTGCCGGCGGCGCCATGGCCAGTTCCGACACCTTCCGCTTCACCGTGCGCGGCCGACAGAGCCACGGCGCGCAGCCGTGGAAGGGCGTCGATCCCATCGTCGCCGCGGCGCAGATCGTCGCCGACGCGCAGACCATCGTCAGCCGCCGCCTGGACATCAGCCAGGACCCGGCCGTGCTCACCTTCGGCGTGTTCCAGGCCGGCCAGCGCTTCAACATCGTGCCCGACACGGCGCATCTGGAGGGCACGGTGCGCGCCTTCGACGAGGGCCAGCGCGCGCAGGCGCTGGCCGCACTGCGCGACGTGGTGCAGCACGTGGCCGCCGCGCAGGGCGCGCGCATCGAGGACGAGGAAATCCCCGTCGCCGGCAACAGCAACCCGGTCAACTACAACGACCCCGCGCTCACCGCCCGCGTGCGCGCCAGCCTGGAGCAGGCGCTGGGCCGCGAACAGGTGCAGGAGGCCAAGCGCTGGACCGCCTCGGAGGATTTCCCGCAGCTCGGCCAGTCGGTGCGGGCGCCCAGCGTGTATTTCTTCGTCGGCGCCACCCCGGCCGGGCGGGACCCGGCCACCGCGCCCAGCAACCACTCCCCGCGCTTCTTCCTCGACGAGGGCGCGCTCGAAGTGGGCACCCGCGCCATGCTGGCCGCGGCGCTGGATGTGCTTGCCGCGCCCGCGGCGCACTGAGGCCGCGCGATGACGGCCTTCCCCGGCGGGCGCCGCGGCGCGCTGGCCCTCCTGCTCCTGCTCGTCTTCGCCTTCGCCCTGCAGGGCAGCCGCGCGCTGTACGCGCCCGACGAGGGCCGCTACACCGATGTGGCGCTGCAGATGGTGGAGAGCGGCGACTGGCTGCACCCGCAGCTCGCGCCCGGCGTACCGCACTACACCAAGCCGCCGCTGACCTACTGGGCGGTGGCCGCCGCGCTGCGCCTGGGCGGCGAGAACACCTGGGCCGCGCGTGCCCCCAACGCCCTGGCCTTCGTCGGCGCGGTGCTGATGGTGTGGCGCCTGGGCCGGCGCTTCGTGCCGGAACAACCCTGGCAGCCGGCGCTGATCTACGCCGCCTTCGCCTTTCCTTACCTGGCCGCCAACCTCGTCACCACCGACACCCTGCTGGCGGCCTGCGAAACCCTGGCCATGCTCGGCTTCGTCGAGGCCTGGTGGGCCGATGACGCCGCGCGCCGCCAGCGCTGGATACTGCTGATGGCGCTCGGCGCCGGTCTGGCCTTCCTCGCCAAGGGGCCGCCGGGCCTGCTGCCGCTGGGCGCGGCGGCGCTGTGGGCCTGGCGCAGCGAGGGTCGGGCCGGTCTCGCCCGGTTGGCGTCCTGGCGCGCGCTGGCGCTGTTCCTCGGCGTGGCGCTGTTCTGGTACCTCGCCGTGGCCCTCGATACGCCCGATCTGCTGCGCTATTTCCTGGTCGAGGAAGTGTGGGGCCGCGTGGCCGGCAGCGAGATGCACCGGCACGAGCAGTGGTACGGCGGCTTCGTCGTGTACCTGCCGACCCTGCTGGTCGGCACCCTGCCCTGGACGCCCTGGCTGCTGCGCGGCCTGTGGCGCGCCCTGCGCGACCGCGCCGGCCTGCGCGTGCGCTGGCAGACCGACGCCGAACTGCGCCTGCTGCTGTGCTGGCTGGGGCTGCCGCTCGCGGTTTTCTTCGTCGCGCGCTCGCGCCTGCCGCTGTACCTGCTGCCGCTGTTCGTGCCGCTGGCCCTGCTGGCCGCGCGCGAGCTGGGGCCGCTCGACCTCGCGCGTACGCGCACACGCCTGGCGCTGGCGCTGTGGGCCGCCGTGCTGCTGGCCGCGCGCGCGGCGCCGCTGTTCGTCGACTCCGAGCTCGACGAGGCGCGCCTGGCCCGGGCGGTGTACGCCGCCGCGCCGGCGCCGCCGAGCGAGCTGGCCTTCGTGGAAGTGGCGCCGCGCTACGGCCTGCGCCTGTACGGTCCGGCCGAGGTGCGCCGCCTGAACATCCCCAACGGTCCGCCCGAGACGCAGAGCGAGGCCCTGGTCGACGCCCTGCAGCGCGACGAGCGCTGCCGCCTGTACCTGGTCGACCCGCACGATCGGGCGGAGATCGAGGCCTACTTCGCGCGCCTCGACCGCGGCTTCCGCCTGCTGGGCGATGTGCGCGGCTACCGCCTCTATCGCCTCGACGACGGCGGCTGCGGCGAGCCGACGCACGCTCGCGCCGGCAGTGGACACTAGTCCCACGTTCGTCGACAGCGTGTGCATCCGCCGCGCCCCGCGCCGCCGTAGAGTGGCCACACGCCCGACCGGAGGTCTGCCATGTTCCGCGTTTCCGTGCTCTATCCGGCCTCGCCCGGCTCACGCTTCGACCTGGACGACTACCTGCAGCGGCACACGCCGCTGGTGGAGCGTCTGCTCGGCCCGGCGCTGCGCGGCGTGCAGATCGACCGCGGCCTGTGCGGCCTGCCGCCCGACCGGCCGGCGCCCTACCGCATCGCCTGCCACCTGCTGTTCGATTCGCAGGCGAGCTTCGAGGCGGCATTCGCGCCCCATGCCGCCGCCATCACGGCCGATATCGCACGCTACACCGACGTGACGCCCGTGATCTGGATGAGCGAGGTGTTGCGCTGAGCCCCAGACCGCCTGCCTTTGCCGGAGACTGCCGATGCTGACACGAACCCTTGGTCGCCATGGACCGCGCGTCTCCGCGCTGGGCCTGGGCTGCATGGGCATGAGCGACTTCTACGGACCGCGTGACGATGCGGCCTCCCTGGCCACGCTGCTGCACGCGATGGACCTGGGCGTGACCTTCTTCGACACCGCCGACGTGTACGGGCCGCACACCAACGAGGTCCTGCTCGGCCGCGCGCTGGCCGGGCGCCGCGCGGGCCGGGTCATCGCCACCAAGTTCGGCATCGTGCGCGATCCGGCGCGCCCGGACTACCGCGGCGTCTGCGGCCGCCCCGACTATGTGCGCGCCTGCGCCGAAGCCAGCCTGCGCCGGCTTGGCATCGACTGTATCGACCTGTACTACCAGCACCGTGTCGATCCCGACGTGCCCATCGAGGACACCGTGGGCGCGATGGCCGACCTGGTGCGGGCCGGCAAGGTGCGCTGGCTTGGTCTGTCCGAAGCCGCCGCGGCGACGATCGAGCGCGCCCACGCCACGCATCCGATCACCGCGCTGCAGAGCGAGTATTCGCTGTGGACGCGCGACGTGGAGCACAACGGCGTGCTCGCCACCTGCCGCCGCCTGGGCATCGGCCTGGTGCCCTACTCGCCGCTGGGACGCGGCTTCCTCACCGGGGCGATCCGCACGCCCGCCGACTTCGCCACCGACGACACGCGGCGCCATCACCCGCGTTTTCAGGGCGAGAATTTCGCGCGCAACCTCGCCCTGGTGGACCGCGTGAAGGCGCTCGCCACCGAGAAGGGCTGCACACCGGCGCAACTGGGCCTGGCCTGGGTGCTGGCGCAGGGCGAGGACCTGGTGCCGATCCCCGGCACGCGCCGCCGCACCACCCTGGACGAGAACCTCGGCGCGCTCGACGTGCACCTGGCCCCGGCCGACCTCGCGGCCCTCGACGCGATCCTGCCGCCGGGTGCCGCCGCGGGCGAGCGCTATCCGGCGGCGGGCATGGCCGCGGTGAGTCGCTGAGCGCGCGCAGGCGCAGGGGCCCGCACAGCTAGAATGCGCGCATGAGCCACGCACGCCATTCCCCGCTGGGTCGCGCCAGCAGCTACGCCGAACACTACGATGCGGGCCTGCTGTTTCCCATCCCGCGCGCCGACAAGCGCGCGGAATTGGGCCTGGCCGCCGCCCTGCCCTTCCACGGCGTGGACGTGTGGAACGCCTACGAGCTGTCGTGGCTGGACCCGCGCGGCAAGCCGCACGTGGCGCTGGCGGAATTCCGCATTCCCGCCGCCTCGCCGCACATCGTCGAGTCCAAGTCCTTCAAGCTGTACCTCAATTCCTACACGCAGACCGTGCTGCGCGATGCCGCCGAGCTGCAGCAGCGCCTGCAGCGCGACCTCGCCGCGGCCACCGGCGCCGCGGTGGACGTGCGCCTGACCGGGCCGCAGGGCTTCGCCGCACAGCACCTGGCCGAGCCGGCGGGCGAATGGATCGACGATCTGGATATCGCGATCGACCACTACGGTCCGCCGCAGCCGGCGTTCCTGACGGCCGACGCCGACGTCACCGCCGAGGAATCCCTGCACTCGCACCTGCTCAAGTCGAACTGCCCGGTCACCGGCCAGCCGGACTGGGCCAGCGTGCAGATCCGCTACCGCGGCCCGCGCCTGGACCGCGCCGGACTGCTGCGCTACCTCGTGTCCTTCCGCCGCCACGACGATTTCCACGAACAGTGCGTGGAGCGCATCTTCGTCGACCTGTGGCGGCGCTGCCGGCCCGAGCGGCTCAGCGTGTACGCGCGCTACACCCGCCGCGGCGGCCTCGACATCAACCCCTTCCGCAGCAGCGATCCGCGCGACGTGCCGGACAATCCACGCGGCGCGCGCCAGTAGCGCGGTCTCAGCGCCGCGCCAAGGCGCTGCCGAGGGCGAAGCACAACCCGGCCAGGCCGAGGATGGCCACCGGTTGCGGCAGCGGATGCAACGCCGCCACCAGGGCCGCGCCGAGGAAGCACAGCAGGGCACTGGCGCTGGCCAGCGGGCGCAGGCGTGGCGCCGGCAGCTCCTTGCCCATCCACCAGTAGGCCGTGCCGGCCAGGGCCAGTAGCAGGGCGAAGCACAGGCTGAACATGCACAGCACCGTCCAGGCGCTGGCGTGCCAGGCGGGCAGCACTTCGTAGGCCTCCAGGGTCCGGCGCAGCGCCGCGCGCGCCGGCGTCTCCGCGGCGCGGTCGAGGTAGGAGCGGTAGTGCGCGGCGGCATGCATGCCGGCGGCGATGAGGAACACCGAGGCGGCGGCTTGCACGCCCCGGCGCAAGGCGGCTTCGGACACGATCACCCTCCCGCGGGAGCGCGCATCATCGGCGCCGCCCGCGCGCGCGACAAGCCCGCTTGCGGGCGCACGGCCCCGCAGCGACACTGCGCGCGCCGGTCGCCACACCCGTCCCGTCGCTGCCCGCCCATGTCGCATCCGTGCCTGTCCTGCGGCGCCTGCTGCGCCGCCTTCCGCGTCGCCTTCCACTGGTCCGAGACCGCGCCAGACAGCGCCTGGCGCGTGCCCTCCGCGCTGACCGAGCCCGTCGATCCGCACCGCCTGGTCATGCGCGGCACGCATGCACGCGCGCCGCACTGCGTCGCCCTGCGCGGCCGCGTGGGCGAGGCGGTGCACTGCGCCATCTACACCCAGCGGCCGTCGCCCTGCCGCGAGCTGCAGCCGGCCTGGGCCGACGGCCGCCCCAGCCCGCAGTGCGACCGCGCGCGCCAGCGCCACGGTCTGGCGCCGCTGCTGCCGGCGGACGGACAGACCTGGGCAGCCTGAAACCGCAGCCGGCGGCGGTACGGCGGCTGCGGCGCGGGCCCCGACCAATGGCACCCCGAGTCGCCGCGCCCTGCGGCTAAGATCGGGGCGCACGCGCGGGCAGGGCGCGTTCCTCCACCGTCACGGGAAATGCCATGGCCATTGCACGCAGGTCGGTCCTGTTCTTGCTGTTCGCCGCCACCGCGGCTTGTGCCACCGCCGCCACGTTCGCGCCGGCGCAGCTGGATGCCCTGCACTGGCGCAGCATCGGCCCCTTCCGCGGCGGCCGCGTGCTGGCCGTGGCCGGCGTGCCGGGCGAGCGCGAACACTTCTACTTCGGCAGCGTCAATGGCGGAGTGTGGGAGACGCGCGATGCCGGCCGCACCTGGCAGCCGCTGTTCGACGCCCAGCCGGTGCAGTCCATCGGCGCCCTCGCCCTGGCGCCGTCCGATCCGCGTGTCATCTACGTCGGCACTGGCGAGGCCGACATGCGCAGCGACATTTCCCAGGGCGAGGGCGTGTTCAGGTCCAGCGACGGCGGCCGCACCTGGCAAGCCGCCGGCCTCGCCGACAGCCAGCAGATCGCACGCCTCCGCGTCGATCCGCGCGACGCCCGGCGCGTGCTGGCGGCGGCGCTCGGCCACCCCTACGGGGCCAACGCCGAGCGCGGCGTCTTCCTCAGCACCGACGGCGGCGCGCACTGGCGCAAGGTGCTGGGGCCGAACGCCGACACCGGTGCGGTGGACCTGGCCTTCGAGCCGGGCAATCCCGCCGTGGTCTACGCCGCCCTCTGGCAGACGCGGCGCACGCCCTGGAGCGTGTACCCGCCTTCCAGCGGTCCCGGCAGCGGCGTGTACCAGTCGCGCGACGGCGGCGAGCACTGGCGCAAGCTCGGCGACGGCCTGCCGGCGCAACACGGTCGCGTCGGCTTCGCGCTGTCGCCGGCCGCGCCGCAGCGCGTCTACGCCATCGTCGACGCCGAGCCGGGCGGCGGCCTGTACCGTAGCGACGATGCCGGCGCGCACTGGCGCCTGATGAGCGGCGACCCGCGCCTGTGGCAGCGCGGCTGGTACTTCGGCGAGATCGCGGCCGATCCCCACAATGCCGATCGAGTCTATGTGCTCAACACCATCGTGCTGCGCAGCGACGACGGCGGCGCGCATTTCGCGGCGCTCAAGGGCGACACCACCGGCGACGACTTCCACGCGCTGTGGATCGACCCCAACGATACGCAGCGGCAGATCCTCGGCGTGGACCAGGGCGCCATCGTTACCCTGAACGGCGGCGCAAGCTGGAGCTCCTGGTACAACCAGCCCACCGGCCAGTTCTATCACGTCAGCACCGACAACCGTTTCCCGTACTTCGTCTACGGTGCGCAGCAGGATTCCGGCGCTGCCGGCGTACCCAGCCGCACCACGCACGGCGACGGCATCAACCTCACCCACTTCCGCGAAGTTACCGCCGGCGGCGAGAGCGACAACATCGCGCCCGATCCCGCCGATCCGGACATCCTCTACGGCGGCCGCGTCGATCGCCTCGACCTGCGCACGCGCCAGACGCGCCACGTCGATCCCACCCTGGCCTATCCCGACCACCATCGCCGCACCTGGACCCTGCCGCTCACCTTCTCCGTGCGCGACCCCAAGGTGCTGTATTTCGCCGACCAGAAGCTCTACCGCAGCGCCGACGGCGGTGAGCACTGGGACGTCATCAGCCCCGACCTCACGCGCGAAGACCCCGGCACGCCGAAGACGCTGGACGCACCCACCGCCGCGCTGCACCTGCAGATGGGGCCGCGCCGCGGCGTGATCTACGCCATTGCGCCCTCGCGCCGCGCCGACCACGACCTGTGGGTCGGCACCGATGACGGCAAGGTCTGGCGCACGCGCGACGAGGGCGCGCACTGGCAGGACGTGACGCCGGCCGCGCTGGGCCCCTGGAGCAAGGTGGGCATCATCGAGGCCTCGCCGCACGACGCCGAGACGGCCTACCTCGCCGTGGACCGCCACCGCCTCGACGACCGCCGTCCCTACGTCTACCGCACGCACGACGGCGGCAGGCACTGGGAGCTGATCGTGGACGGCATCGCCGCCACGCATTTCGTCAACGCCGTGCGCGAAGACCCCGTGCAGCGCGGCCTGCTCTATGCGGCCACCGAGCGCGGCGTCTACGCCAGCGCCGACGACGGCACGCACTGGCAGGCGCTGCAGTCGGGCCTGCCGCGCACCTCGGTGCGCGATCTCGTGGTGAAGGACAACGATCTCGTCATCGCCACCCACGGCCGCGGCTTCTGGATCCTCGACGACATCAGTGCCCTGCGCCAGCTCGCCGCAAGCCCGGGTGCGGCCACGCGCCTGTTCGTCCCCGCCGCAGCGGTGCGCCTGCGCCCGGAAACCTTCTCCGGCACGCCCATGCCCAAGGACGAGCCCATGGCGGCAAACCCGCCCTTTGGCGCGGTCATCGACTACCAGCTCGAGCGCGCGCCGCAGGGACCGGTGATCCTCACCGTGAGCGATGCGCACGGCGCCGTGGTGCGCCGCTACAGCAGCGCCGACGTGCCATCCCCGGCCGACGCGGCCACCGCGGGCGCCGCGCCCGAGTGGCTGCCGCCGCCCGTCGCCCTGGCGGCCACACCCGGCCTGCACCGCTTCGTGTGGCCGCTGCACTACGCCGCGCCCGCTGCCCTGGCGCAGGGCAATGCCTATGCCGACGGCGTGTGGGCGCCGCCGGGCGAGTACGCCGTGGAGCTGGAAGTGGATGGTCAGCGCTACCGCCAGCCGCTGCGCATCGTGCCCGATCCGCGCATCGCCCTGCCCGAGGCGGCCTACGCCGAACAGTTCGCCCAGGCGCGGCGCATCGAGGCGCTGCGCGCCACGCTGGCGCATAAAGCCGCCGACGTGACAACGCTGCAAAAGGCCCTCAGCGCGCGCCGCACCGGCGCCGATGCCGCCACGGCGAAGCTGCTCGACGCTTTCCAGGCGCGGCTCACCGCGGTCAGCGGCAGTGTGCCGGCGAGCAATCCCAGCAACGGCTGGTGGCTGCCGCCGCGCACCCTCGACAGCGTGCGCTTCCTCGATGGCGCGCTGGAGGCGCTGCAGACCGCGGTGGACGGCGCCGATGCCGCGCCTTCGCGTGACGCGCTGGCGGGCCTGGCGGCGGCGGAACAGCGTCTGCCGCGCGTGCTCGCCGCCTGCGACACCCTGCGTCAGCGCGACCTTGCCGAGCTCAACCGCCGCCTCGCCGCGCGCGGGCAGGCGTCGCTGCAGGCGCCGTGAGGCGCCGCCGTGGGTGCCGCTCACGCCTCGCGCGGCAGCTCCATGCGCAGATCACCGTCGATTCGCCCGCAGGCCTGCCAGCCGAGCCGGCGGTAGAAGCCCTCGGCGCGGGAACCGGGCGCCGTGGTCAGCCACAGCCGGCGCAGGCCGAGCGACCACAGCCACTCCACCATCGCCGCGTGCAGGGCGCGGCCGTGGCCGCGGCCCTCGTGCGCCGGGTCGACGAACAGGGCCCAGAGGCTGCCGCTGGCGTAGGCGATCGCGAAGGCGACGATCTCGCCCTGCGCCTCGATCACCCAGCCGCGGCCCAATGTTTCGAGGGCGGCGCGGTAGTCCGCCGCCGTGATGCGGCCGGGGTCGCTCAGGCGGTTTTCGCGCACGGCCAGGCGGACCCGGTGCATGCCGTCGACGTCCGCGACGGTGGCGAGGCGCGGTGCACCCCTGCGTGGCCCGGCCGCGTCCGCGGCGCCGCGGGTGCGCGGGGAGTGCCTGGGGCAGTCCGGCATCGGCGGAACCTCAGGAGTCCACGCCGACCCAGGACTTCAGCCGGCCCGCCATGACGATGGCGCACATCATCGTCTTGAACTGTTCGATCTGCTCCGACGGCGGATGCGGCTCGGACAGCACGCTGGCCAGGCCGAGCATGCGCGTGTAGAGGTCGGCCTGGTCCGGCCCGATGGGGCCGCCGAAGCCGAGCAGTTCCAGCAGCTGGCTGGAGGTGATGTGCCGCTCTCCCTGCGCGGTGGTCCAGCGTCGCGCCAGCGGCTGCTTGTGTTCGAACAGGCGCTCGCGCAGCGCGTCCACGCCGCGACCGTCCACCTTGAATTCGGGCAGGAAGCGCAGCAGCAGCTGCAGGTTCGGATGGGCGGCATCGGCCGGCAGGCGCGTCAGCAGCCACTCCTCGGTCTCGCGGCGGATCGGATAGTTGACCTTGGCGATGCAACCGAAGGGGCGGTCGGCGATGTTGGCGCGGCACTCGGCGCAGTGCGGGCGATAGGGTGCCAGGGTCCTGGCCTGCGCCACGAGCTGGCCGATCGTCATCGGCGCCTGCGTCACCGTGCCGTCGGGCCGCGTCTGCTGCACCTGTACCTGATAGTTGCCGAGGATCGATTCCATGGACTCGTCCGGATTCCTCTGGCGGAGCTGCGCCACGGCGAATTCGGCGAGGCTCATGTAGCCGACCAGGGTAGTCAGCTGATCCTCGGGCACCTGCCTGCGCACTTCGCAGGGGAACTTGAGCACGTAATCCAGCGCCATGGGGGTCCTTGTGGCGGAAGGGGGCCGCGTGGCGCGAAGTCGCTACCGCGGTGGGTTCGGCAGGGGGAAGTCCGTCGGAAACTTCTGCTCGCGTGACGCTCTGCACGCGGGCGACGCACACCCGACTGACGCCGGCGCATGCTACGACAAAGGCCACGACGGCAACCAGCGCGACGCACGCGCCAGCCGGGCGCCGGTCGGGACGTCACGGTCAGGCCGCAGCGCGCCGGTAGGTGCTGAGCAGCACGCCGGACGGCATGGCCTGCGTACCGGCCAGGGCCAGCGCGCAGGCCGGCGTGCCCTCGGCGAAGAAGCGCTTGCCCGTTCCGAGCAGCAGCGGGTAGACGATCAGCACGATCTCGTCGGCCAGCCCCTGCTGCAGGAGCAGCGAGGTCAGGCTGGAACTGCCCGCGAGCACCAGCGGCGGACCGTCCTGCGCCTTGAGGCGGCGTATCCCCTGCACCACGTCGGCAGCGAGGGCCTGCGCCGGCCCCCAGGGCAACTGCTGCGTGCGGTGCGTGGCGACGAACTTGGTGGCCGCCCGCATCCGATCCGCCATCGGGCTCGCCGGCGCCGTCGGCCAGAAGCCGGCCCACAGATCGTAGGTGCGCCGCCCCAGCAGCAGATCGAAGCGTTCACCGTGCGCTGCCATCACGGCCTCGCGTCCCTCCGGCGTGCGGTAGGGCGCGGACCAGTCGCTGTAGGGAAAACCGTCGCCGTCGTCGGAGTGCTGGATCACGCCGTCGAGCGACAGATGTTCGACGATCTTGAGCTGGCGCATGCGGCCCTCCGCGCGGTTGCTGGCTTAGTATGGGTGCATTCCGAACGAGTGGAGGTGACCCATGCGATCTGGCCTGCGTCTGTGCCCGCTGCTGTTCCTGCTCGTTCCGCTCCTTGCCACCGCGGCGCCCTCGCGCTTCCAGGTCGGCCAGGTCATCGTCTACCGCAACCCCAACGACGGCACGCCGGCCCTGACCGGGCGCGTCACCAAGGTCGACGCCGAGGGCAATGTCTGGGTGGACTTCAAGGAGTTCCAGCCTGGGCTCAACGCCGCGGCGGGCTCCAAGATCCTGTTCAAGGGCACCAATCAGCTGGAGGACTGGACCACGCCGGCCGGCGCGCCTGCCCAGGCGTCCGCGCCGGCTGCTGCACCTGCCGTCGCGCCACTCGCGCCCGCTGGCCCTGCGGCGACGGCCACGGCTGTCACCGCGCCGGGCTACTTCCTCGGGCACTGGTCGACCCTGTACGTCGGCCACCCGGTCGGCTACGCGCCCGGCGACGGCTTCGTCTACATCAAGACCGAACGTGCGGCGCAGGGTGGACTCCTGACGATCCGCCCCGACGGCAGTTACACCTGGGAGACGACGAGCCAGGGCCCCATCCGCGGCCAATGGCGCGCAGCCACAGCGGACGAACTGCGCGGCCAGTTCGACGGCCCGGGGCTGCGCCTCCTGCGCGGCGAGAACGGCTGGGACTACACCGTCACGCGCCGCCC
>DAOOVM010000035.1:0-18080 GCA_035370085.1 Rhodanobacteraceae bacterium
TGCTGTTCGCCCTGCGCAAATACCGCAACGAGCCAGGGCCCCTGCGCACCGAGATCGTGGCCACGCCGACGCGCAACAGCGATGGGCGCCTGCGCATTCCCCGCGCCTACGTCACCCTGCAGCTGGCCGAGGGCAACGAGCACTACACCCAGCTCGAGCGCATCCTCACCCAGTTCGAGAACTACTGCACGGTAACGCAGAGCGTGCGCGACGGCATCGAGGTGGAGGTGACGGTCAAGGACGCCCACGGCCGCACCCTGCTGGGCGACAAAAGCTACGAAGCCGGCGCCTGAGGCGCGCAGCGGCCGCGGCCTGCGCACATCCGACGCCCGAGGCGGTGGCCCGTTCGCGCGGCCGCGCCCGCTGCAGCGCGCGCGCGTTCGCCGCCCGCATGCCGACGGCGCGGCCCCCTTTCCCCGACCTGCGGAGTACCGCATGAGCACTTCCTTTCCCGACCTGCTCGACGACCTCAACGCGGCCATCGCCACGCTGCGCGCCGGGGCTCCCCAACCAATGCGCGCCTTCTCCGCCCTGGCGCGCGAGGCGCTTCAGCCCGGTGCGCTGGACGTCAAGACCAAGGAGCTCATTGCCACGGCCGTCGCCGTGGCAACGCGCTGCGATGGCTGCATCGGCTTCCATGCCAAGGCCGCGATCCGTGCCGGCGCGAGTCGCGAGGAAATCCTGGAAACGCTGTCCATGGCGATCTACATGGGTGCGGGGCCGTCGATGATCTACGCCGCCGAGGCGCTGCGCGCCTTCGACGAGCTCTCGCCCCGGTCCGATCCGGCCCCCTGAGCCGCTCCGCGCCTCGCGGCCGCCGCTGCCGGTCGTCGACCCGGCGTGGACGAGGTCCGTGCGACACTCCTGGCGTCGTTCCTTGAGGTGTCGCATGCGTCCACGGCGGCTGGCGTCCCTGCTCGTGCTGTTGTTCTTCCCGGCGCTCGCCCTGGCCTGGGGCGATCTTGGCCACCGCCTCGTCGGCGCGCTGGCCGAGGACGCCCTGCGTCCCGCCACGCGCGAGCGCGCCCTGGCCCTGCTTGCGTCCGATCCCATCGACGCCGGCGGGCACTTCGCCGACGTGGCCAACTGGGCCGATGCCGTGCGCGGCGCGCGCGATCCGCGCTACCCCGAGGGCTGGCGCTGGCACTGGACGCGCTTTGCCGACGCATCCTGCCGCTACGACGCGCTGCGCCAGTGCCCCGGCGGCCAGTGCATCGTCGGCGCCATCGCGCGCTTCCGCGAGCGCCTGGCCGACGCGTCACTGCCGCCGCCGCAGCGCGCGGAGGCGCTGCGCTTCCTCGTGCACTTCCTCGGCGACGTGCACCAGCCGCTGCACGCGGGCTACCGCCAGGACCGCAACGGCTTCGACGTCTCGCTGACCTGGCAGGGCAAGCCCTGGAGCCTGCACGGGGTGTGGGACTACGCCCTGCTCGCCTCGCGCGGCCTGGACGAGCCGGCCTATGCGCGCGCGCTGGCGGCGCAGCCGTTGCCCGCCGCGGGACCGCTCGATGCCGCGCACTGGGCCGAGTCGAGTTGCCGCGCCACGCGCGACGGGGGCGTGTATCCGCCGGGCCACGCCCTCGAGCGCCGCTGGGTCAACGCCCGGCGTGCCCTGGCCGAGCGCCGCGTGCGCCTGGCGGCCGCGCGCCTCGCGGCCGTGGTGGAGGCAGCTCTGGGCGACCCGCCGCCGTCGTGACACGGTGCGCCCGCAGCGCGCGGGGCCTGTGCTAGCTTTCACCGATCCCGTCCGCGTCGGCGCCCGCCGTCGCCCGCACACGGCGTGCGGGCCGCCCGGCCTTCCTCGTCCCATGCCAGCGATCCATGAGCACACACACCCGCCGCACCAAGATCATCGCCACCCTCGGCCCCGCCACCGACGCCCCGGGCATGCTGCAGCGCATCCTCGAAGAGGGGGTGGATGTGGTGCGCCTGAACCTCTCCCACGGCAAGGCCGACGATCACCGCGAGCGGGCGCGCCTGGTGCGCGAAGCCGCGGCCGCCCTGGGCCGTGAAGTGGCCATCCTGGCCGACCTGCAGGGGCCGAAGATCCGCATCGAGAAGTTCGCCGCCGGCCGCGTACAGCTCGCGCCGGGCGAGGCCTTCGTGCTGGACTGCCGTGCCGACGCCCCGCCGGGCGACGCCGGCCGCGTGGGCGTGAGCTACCTCGGTCTGCCCGGCGACGTGAAGCCCGGCGACACCCTCCTGCTCGACGACGGGCTGATTGCGCTGGCGGTGACCGACGTGGTCGGCACCGAGGTCCGCACCGAGGTGCTGGCCGGCGGCACGCTGTCCGACCGCAAGGGCCTCAACCGCCTCGGCGGCGGCCTCACCGTGGCGGCGCTATCCGACAAGGACCGTGCCGACATCCGTCTCGCCGCGGAGATCGGCGCCGACTTCCTCGCCGTGTCCTTCGCCAAGAGCGCCGCCGACATGGACGACGCGCGCCGCCTGCTGCGCGCCGCGGCCGGGCAGGGCGCCCTGGTGGCCAAGATCGAGCGCGCCGAGGCCATCGAGGTGCTGGGCGAGATCATCGACGCCAGCGACGCGGTCATGGTGGCGCGCGGCGACCTCGGCGTGGAGATCGGCGACGCCGAGCTGCCCGGCCTGCAGAAGAAGATCATCCGCGAAGCCCTGGCGCGCAACCGCATCGTCATCACCGCCACACAGATGCTGCAGTCGATGGTCGAGTCGCCTATCCCGACGCGCGCAGAAGTCCTGGACGTGGCCAACGCCGTGATCGACGGCACCGACGCGGTGATGCTGAGCCAGGAGACCGCAGCGGGAAAGCACCCGGACAAGGCCGTGGCCGCCATGCGCCGCGTCTGCCAGGGCGCCGAGCGCCAGTTCGAACCGAACGAGCGCTACCAGCCCGGCGCGCACCGCGTGGACCGCACCGACCAGGCCATCGCCCTGTCGGCGATGTTCCTCGCCGCGCAGGTGAATCCCCGCGCCATCGTCGCCCTCACCGAATCGGGTGCCACCGCGCAGTGGCTGTCGCGCTACCGCTCGGCCGTGCCGATCTACGCGCTCTCGCGCAGCGCGCCGGCGCGCCGCCGCATGCAGCTCTACCGCGACGTCTATCCGGTGGAGTTCGACGCCCGCGGCGTCGATCCCACCCACGCCGCGCGCGCCGCCGTGCAGCACCTCTTCAACCTCGGCCGCCTGGCCGAGAACGACCGCGTCATCCTCACCACCGGTGACCACACCGGTCGGCTGGGTGGCACCAATACGCTCAAGCTGCTGCGCGTCGGCGCGGGTGGCGTGGCGGAGGGACTGGGAGACCTGTGATGCCTACGATGATTCGCTGCAAGTCACGCACGCAAACCTCCATCCGCCGCTGGCGCACGGGCTGCCTTGTTGTCGCCCTGCTGAGCGCCGGCCTGGCGGCTGCCCAGGTTCCCACCCCGGGCGAGACCTATCCGCCGGGCGCGCTGCGCGTGCCGCCCGCGGAGTTGGCCAAGTACTGGCTGGTGGCCAATACCTCGCTGGAGGCCGACGCGCCCGTCGGCGGTCGCAACCTCGACGTGCCCGCCTGCGCCTCGGTCACCTACCTGATCGGCAGCGACGGCAAGACCAGCCACCTGCACCTGGACAAGGTCGTGCCCGCGGGGGATCTCGGCCAGGTGGCGCTGTCCACCGTGAAGAACATCCGCTACGCGCCCGGTCCGCAGAATGCCGCGCGCTCGCCGGTGCTGACGCGCGTCGTGCTGCCCTTCAACATGCCGCAGGCCAAGCCCGGCGACGCCGCCGACGCGGCGCGCGTGGAGGAACACAAGCAGCGCCTGCTCGCCGCGTGCGAGCCCGAGCCGGCCAAGCCGGCCAAGAAGCCCTGATCGTTCGCGGCAATCCGTGGCAGGAATGACGGGCCCGACCCCGGCGGATGCGCCCGCCGCTGCGGATGCCTGGCATTGGGTCGCCCTGTCGCTGGCCCTGCTTGCCGCCTACTGGCCCGCGTTCGGTGCGGGCTATCTGCAGGACGACTACGTGCTGCTTGCGGCCGCGCGTCTGCTCGAGGACCCGGGCAGGCTGTTCCTGCAGGACAGCATGCCGGGCGGGGGCGGCTTCTATTTCCGCCCGCTGACCCTGGGCGTGTGGTGGCTGCTGGCGCGCCTGTCCGGGGCGTCGCCGCTGCCACAGTACCTCTGCAACCTGGCCCTGCACGCCACCGTGTGCGCGTTGCTGTACCTGATACTGCGCGGCTGGCGACTGCGCGCGGTGGCCTGCGCGGCCGCGGTGGCACTGTATGCCCTGCATCCGATCGGCCTCGGCACGGCGCTGTGGCTGTCCGACCGATTCGATCTGCTTGCCGCGACGCTCGGGCTGGCCACCCTGCTCGCCGTGCAGCGGCACATTGCCGGCGGCGGCTGGCGCGCCCTTGCCCTGGCGCTGCCCCTGCTTCTCGGGGCGCTGCTGGCCAAGGAGATCGGCCTGGTGTTCGCGCCTCTGGCCATGCTGATGTGCACCGGAGCCGCCGGCACCGATGGCCGCCGGCGCGCCGTCGGCGTGGTCGCCCTGGCAGGCGTGGTCCTGCTGTGGTGGCTGTGGCGCGCCGAAGTCCTGCCACCCGATCGCGTGCACACGCTGTACACGCCGGCTGCCCTGCCGCGCCTCATCGGGCAGGGCCTGGGCAAGTATGCGCAGGGCCTGCTGCTGCAGGCGGGCTACGGCGCGCGCCTGCCCACCGCTGTGCGTCTCGTCTGCGGTGTGCTCGCCCTGGCCGCCCTGCTTGGCCCGCTGGCGTCGCCGCGTCGTCTGGCCGACCGCCTGTCGCGGCAGCGCATCGCCATCACGGTGGCCCTGGGCCTGGTGATCCTGCCGGCACTGGTGCAGGCCCCGGGGCTCGATGCCATGCGCTTCGGCCTGGCACGCCGCATGGATGCCTTCGAGGTGGTCTACCAGATGCGCTTCTTCTACGTTGGTGCGCTCGGCCTGGCGGCCCTGCTCGCCCTGCTGTGGGATGCCGCGCCGGACGGCTCGCTGCGCGCCGGTGCCGGTGCCGCGGCCTGCGCCGCGTTGGTCCTGGTCTATGCAGCGCAGTCTCGCCATCTGGCGACGCAATTCCGCGATCTTGCCGACGGCCCGACGCGGCAGCTTGCCGTGGCGGCGGCGGCAGCCACGGCACGCATCGAGCCGGACTCCGGCCAGCCCTGCCACATCTTCCTGCTCGACGTGGATGATCCCTACCGCGCCTTTCCCGGATTCACCGACAGCGTGGTGAAGGCCCTGCTGCCCGATCCGCATCGCTGGTTCGCGTGCACCTTCCAGACCGAGGCTGCACCTTGGTTCCACAATCTTCCAGCGGCACTGCCGGCGGCGCGCACCGCACCGCTGCAGCCGCTGCGCGAGGACGGGCGTGCGGTCCGCCCCTTGCGCATCGGCGACTTGGAGTTCCGCTATTTCAATCTGAGCCCTGGGCTGGACGCCGCTACGCTGCCTGGCGCCCACTACCTGGCCTGGGACGGCCAGACGTTTCACGACGTTACCGCGGCGGTGCGCGAGGGCAGGCGTCGCGTGGTGTTCCGCTGCGTGCGCCCGGCGGCGCAGTGCGCGGCCGCGGAAGCGCACTGAGGCGCGCTGGCGGCGCCGCCTGCGGCGGACCGCGGTCCGCAGGCGGCACAAGCTACAATGGCACCTTGTTGCCGGCCCCGCCGGCGCGCGGGCTGTCGGCCGGGAAGGCCGGCCGCAGGGACCGCCGCCGGGCCGTCGCGCCGTGTGTCTTGCTTCAGGGAGTCAGTGATGAACCGGAATTCGCACAGTGCGCCGGCGGCAGCCGTGGCGCCGTCGCCCCGACGCCGGGGCGGGGCCGTGCAGCGCCTCGGCGCTGTCCTCCTCGCGGGCCTGGGCCTGCTCGCCCTGCTGTGCGGGCCGCGCGCGCGTGCCGCGGATGACTACGCCGCGCTCAAGCCGGGCGAGGGTCTGGTGCTGCTGGTCATCGACAACGGCATCGGCGCGTCGTCGATCCGCCTCGATGGCCCCGGCATCTTCGGCGACGGTCTTGCCAGGGAACTGGGCGGGGGCATCAACGTCCGCCTCATGCGCCTTCCGGCCGGGGAGTACTTCTGGTCACGCGCCAACGCGCCGACGTTCTGGGGCGGCTACTCGTTCTATGCGCTGTCGCACAGCGATGCCTACCGCTTTCGCGTCGAAGCGGGGGTGATCAACTACCCCGGCGATTTCCTCATGCATTCGCTGTACGGCAACTACAGCCTGTTCCGCCGCGTGAATCGCGCCGCCCTGGCCATGACGCGGCTGGATCGCAAGCTGCCCGGCGTGCGCGCGCGGTTTCCGTGGCGCATGGATGTGGCCGCGGCTGACCCCTTCCCGGCATTCTTCGCCGAGCAGGTGCCGGCCGACCGCGTCGCCGCACTGGCCGACAGCGCCGATGCAGCGGCCAAGCGGCAGAGGCAGCTGGAGGTTCCCGAGGACCTGGCGGCGCTCTACAGGGACCTCTTCGTCCCCGCAGCGGTCCAGGCAATGCGCCTGAGCCCCGCGGGCGGCCTGATCGCCTATGCCGTGGCGCGCAAGGACCGCAGCGAGGTGATGCTGTTCGACGCCGCCTCTGGTGCCAGCCGCTCGCTCGGCGAGTTCGCTGGCACGGTCGCCGACCTGGAATGGGGTGGCGATCGGACCCTGCTGATCGACTACAGCGGCGAACCCGTCGTCGCGGCTTCGACGCGCGCCAGGCTCCACCTCGACGGCAGCCTGGCTGATGGCGTGCAGATCCTCCGGCTCGGATCGGCCGACGCCGCGGCGTCGGGCGACGACGTGGCTTTCCTTCCCCACGTCGGCCTGCTCGATGCCCTGCCGGACGATCCGCGCCGCGCCCTCGTGACCTACGCCGACAGCTTCGGCGGCACCCACGTCTACGCTGTCGACAAGGCCATGCGGCGCTTCAGTCTCAGCGACGTCGAAAGCAAGCGTCGTCTCGACAAGGGGCTCGAGCGCCCGCTCTCGGTATTCGTGGACACGCATCGCGCTGTCGCCGCTGCCGCGCACCGCGACGGCAGCTGGCGCGACGTGCGCCGGCTGCCGGACGACGAGCGCCTCTCGCCCGTCATGCTCACTGCCGACGGCACCGGTCTGCTGGCTTTGACCGACATCGGCCGGGCGCAGGTCGAACTGGTGCGCCTGGACCTGACCAGTGGCGAGATCGGCGACACGGTGGTCACCCTGCCCGGCACGGACATCGTCGCGCCGCTGGTGCGGCGACACGACCGCAGCGTCATCGGCGCGACGTATTTCGAGGCTGGCATGCTGCGCGCCCGATACGTCGACGCTACCCGGGCGGACCTGACGCAGAGGCTGGCTGCCCAGCTGCCGGGCGCCGAAGTGCAGCTGTGGGACCTCAGTCGTGACGGCATGCACGCCATCGTGTTCGCCTACTCGGAGACGGACCCCGGCGTCTATTACTACTACGACGTCGCCCGCCAGCATCTGCACAAGCTGGTGGGCAGCCGCGCCGACTTTGCCGTGGCCCGACCCGTCGCTTCGAAGGTCTTCACCGTGCGCAGTGCTGACGGCCTGGACATCGAGTCCTACCTCACGCTGCCGTCCACCGGCGAGGCGCCGCATCCCCTCGTGGTGATGCCCCATGGGGGTCCGATCGGCATGGCCGACCGGCGCAGCTTCAGTCCCGACGTGCAACTGCTCGCCCACCGCGGATTCGCCGTGCTGCGCGTGAACTACCGCGGCTCGTCCAATGCCGGCAAGGCGTTCCGCACGGCGGGCGAGGGCCAGTGGGGGCGGCAGATCGAGGAGGACGTGGAGCAGGCCCTGGACCATGCCCTGGCGCACTTCCCGCTCGACCGCGGGCGCGTCGCCCTGCTCGGCGCGAGCTACGGCGGCTACTCCACGCTGATGGAGCTGATCCGTCGTCCCGAGCGCTTTCGCTGCGGCGTGGCGGTGTCGGCGCCCACCGACTTGCCGCTCCTCTTCAGCTCCAGCGACTGGAACCACAGCGCCGTCTCCGTGCAGCGCATGAAGCACGTTGTCGGCGATCCCGCGACGTCGATGGAAGCCCTGCGCCAGTATTCACCCGACTACCAGTACGCGCGGCTCACGCGTCCGGTCCTGCTGATCCACGGCACCGCGGACGCGCGCGTGTCGCTGGAGCACGCCTGGCGCCTGTACAACCTGCTGGCCAACGCCGGACGAGAGCCGGCCTGGTTGCCCCTGCCCGGGGGTGACCACGCCCTGGCGCGCCCCAATGACAATCTCGCCGTGCAGGTCGTGAGCGACCGCTTCCTGCATGCGTGCCTGGCCAAGGGCGAGGGCGCTGCCGGCGGCGATCGGGGCGCACCGTCCGGTTCCGGTCTATAATCCGCGCCCCCAGCGGCCGCCCGGCGGCCGCGCGCGGAGCCGCAGGCCAGCAGGGCAGGGCGCTCCGTCGCCCCCGCCTTCACCTGACGGAGTGATCCATGAGCATCGACCAGCTGGAAAGCATCGCCCAGGCCATGGTGGCCGCCGGCAAGGGCATCATCGCCATCGATGAATCCAACGCCACCATCAAGAAGCGTTTCGACGGCGTCGGCGTGGAGAACAGCGAAGAACACCGCCGCGCCTACCGCGAGATGCTCCTGACCACGCCGCGCCTGGGCGAGCACATCTCCGGCGCCATCCTCTACGACGAAACCCTGCGCCAGAGCACCAAGGCCGGCGTGCCCTTCACCAAGGTCATGCTCGACAACGGCATCCTGCCGGGCATCAAGGTCGACAAGGGGCCGCAGCCGCTGGCCGGTTTTCCCGGCGAGCTGGTCACCGAGGGCCTCGATGGCCTGCGCGAGCGCCTGAAGGAATACGCGGCGCTCGGCGCCAAGTTCGCCAAGTGGCGCGCCGTCATCACCATCGGCGAGGACATGCCCAGCTCCACCTGCATCGACGCCAACTGCCACGCGCTGGCGCGCTATGCCGCGCTGTGCCAGGAAGCCGGCATCGTGCCGATGGTGGAGCCGGAAGTGCTCATGGACGGCAGTCACGACATCGAGGTGTGCTACGACGTCACCGAGGTGACCCTGCGCTCGCTGTTCGCTTCGCTGTACGAGCACAACGTCATGTTGGAGGGCACGATCCTCAAGGCCAGCATGGTCATCGCCGGCAAGGACTGCCCGGAGCAGGCCGCGGTGGAAGAAGTGGCCGAGGCGACGGTGCGCTGCCTCAAGGCCAGCGTGCCGGCGTCGCTGCCGGGCATCGTGTTCCTCTCCGGCGGCCAGAGCGACGAGCAGGCCACCGCCCATCTCAATGCCATGAACCAGATGGGTCCGCACCCCTGGCCCCTCTCGTTCAGCTACGGCCGCGCCATGCAGAGCGCTGCGCTCAAGCTGTGGGCCAAGGACATGAAGGCCAATTTCGCCGAGGCGCAGAAAACCGTGGCCGCGCGCGCGCGCGACAACGGCCTGGCGGCGCTGGGACAGTGGAAGAAGAGCGCCTGAGCCGCTGTCCACGGCAGGGATCTCCGGAACGGGCGCTGCGGCGCCCGTTCTGCGTTGCGGCGCCGCGATTCAGGTCGGGCCGTCCTGAGCATCCTTGCCGCGGCGCGTGAGGCTCGATTCCCAGGCGGCACCGAGCACATCGGCGCCTGTCTTGAGCAGGCCGAACAGCAGCACCGCACCGCCACTCTCGTGCAGGTAGCCGATCAGGCCGATGCTGAGAGCGATCGGCAGCACGCGCACATAGGGCAGGAACAGCATGGCGCCCAGGTTGGGCACGGCGGCCGCGTCCGCCGCCAGCCGCGCGCGCTGCGTCAGCGCCTGGCTTGCGCCGAAGCCGAGCGCGCCCAGGCCGATCCACTTCCAGTCCGCCGCCGCCGGCCAGGCCAACGCGGCAAGGAACAGCAGGAACATGAAGTGGAAGAAGCCGTAGTGCAGGGCGAAGAACAGCGCCGTCTCGCGCTTGGCCTGTTCCGTCACCGGCACCGGCTTGCCGTTGCTGGTGAAGCCTTCGGTGCTGAAGCGCTGCAGGGCCAGGATGCGGCGATGATGAAACAGGCCGATCACCGCACTCTGGCACCAGTAGGGCCAGACCAGGCACGCCGCCGGCAGGCCCTGCCACAGGGTCAGGCCGAGCACGGCCAGGTTGGCCAGCACGATGCCCAGGGCATCGCCACGGCCGAATCCGGCCGTCGCGCGCGGGGACCCGCCTGGCTGGCCAAGAGCGAGCTCGCGCTCCCAGCGCGTCTTCATGCCGCGTCTCCTGCCTGCAGGGCCGTGCGATAGGCGCGCACCGCAGCCGCACCGAAGCAGCAGAACAGCACGCGCTGCGGCAGCGCCGCGCCGGCGAGCGCGGCCCGCACCTCGCGCACGGCGACGGCGCAGGCGGCGTCGAGCGGATAGCCGAACACGCCGCAACTGATGGCGGGAAAGGCAAGGCTGCCGATGCCGTGGGCCCGCGCCAGTGCCAGGACGTTGCGGTAGCAGGCGGCCAGCAGGTCGGGTTCACCGGCATGGCCCCCCTGCCAGACCGGACCCACGGTGTGAATCACCCAGCGCGCGGGCAGGCCGTGGCCGGCCGTCAGACGGGCCTCGCCGGTGGGGCAGCGCACGTGCGCACGCAGTTCCGGCAGGGCGCGGCATTCGGCCAGCAGGCCGGGGCCGGCGGCGCGGTGAATGGCACCGTCCACGCCACCGCCGCCCAGCAGTGCTTCATTCGCGGCATTGACGATGGCGTCCACGCGCAGTGTGGTGATGTCGGCTTCGACGATCTCGATGCGTGCGGGCATGGCCATGGGCGGAGCGGGGGCTGGCGCCTAGGGTCTTGCGGCTACGGCGTCGACGCAAGCGCTTGCTCCAGCCGCCCGAGCCGGTCCCCAGCGGGCCGCTGCGACCAACGTCGAATCTTGCGCAAACAATTGATCCAAAAGTTCTTTCGTGGCGATGTCGGGCGGCCGCAGGCGTTTCGTGCACCGGCGGGTATTGAAATATACCTGCCTAGGCAATAATGTTCGCGGCCATAATGAACCAGGCCGACAACCGCTCCTTCGCCTACCTGCTGCTCGACGTGACGCGCCTGCTGCGCAAGCACTTCGACCGCCGCGCGGCGCCGCTGGGTCTGACCCGTTCGCAGTGGCGCGCCCTGAAGGCGATCCACCGCCACCCCGGGGTCAGCCAGGCGGAGCTGGCGGACCTGCTGGAACTGGAACCCATCCCGGTGGGCCGCGTCATCGACCGCCTGCAGCAGGCCGGCTTCGTCGAGCGGCGCGCCGACCCCAAGGACCGGCGCCGCTGGTGCCTGCACCACACCGACAAGGCCAATGCGGTGATCGACGAGATGGAAACCATCGCTTCGGTCCTGCGCGACGACGCCCTCAAGGGCGTGGCCGCGGCCGACTACGAGCGCTTCGTGCGTACCCTCGAACACCTCAAGGGCAACCTGCTTGCCCTGGAAATGCCGCATTCCGTGGAGAAGACCCATGACCGATAGGACCTATGGCGCCCCGACCGCCGCTGCGGCCGCGTCGCCCGCGCCCGCGCGACGCCGCTCCAACCGCCTGCTGTGGATCGCCGGCCCGGCCCTGGTGCTGGGCGTGGGCGGATTCCTGTGGCTGACCAGCGGGCGCTACGTGTCCACCGACAACGCCTACGTGCAGGCCGACCGCGTCACCATCGCGCCGCAGGTGGCTGGCCGTGTGGCGGAAGTCGACGTGCGCGAGAACCAGGCCGTGCACGCCGGCGACGTGCTGTTCCGCATCGACGACGAGCCGCTGAAGATCGCGCAGGCGCGCATGGAGGCGCAGCTGGCCTCGGTGCAGAGCCTGCTCGACGGCGCGCGCAACGGTTACCGCGGCGCCCAGGCCGACCTGCGCAAGGCCGAAGCCGATCTGCGGCACGCCCAGCAGCAGTACGACCGCATCGCGGACATGCGCCAGCGCGGCCTGGTGGCGCAGCAGGCGCTCGACGATGCCGCCAACGCACTCGCCGCCGCGCGCGGCACGCGCGACTCCAACGCTGCTGCCGTCGCCAAGGCGCAGGCCACCCTGGGCGGTCTGCCCGAGACGCCGAACGAGGATCTGCCCGGCTACAAGCTGGCGCAGGCGCAGTGGGCGCAGGCCAAGCTCGATCTAGAGCACAGCGTGGTGCGTGCGCCGGTCGACGGCGTCATCGGCAAGGAAGACCTGCAGGTGGGCGAGTTCCTCGGCGTCGGTCAGGCGGCCATGCCGCTGGTGGCGAACAAGACGCTGTGGGTCGAGGCCAATTTCAAGGAGACCGATCTCACCCACGTCGCCGTCGGCCAGCCCGCGCAGATCGAAGTGGACACCTACCCCGGACGCCGGTGGAAGGCGCGCGTCGCCTCGATCAGTCCGGCGTCGGGTGCCGAGTTCTCCGTGCTGCCGGCGCAGAACGCCACCGGCAACTGGGTGAAGATCGTGCAGCGCATTGCCGTGCGCCTGGCCATCGATCCGGTCGAGGGTGCGCCGGTGCTGCGCCCCGGCATGAGTGCCGAAGTGGAGATCGATACCGGCCGCGAGAACGCCCGCTATGTGCGTCTGTTCGGCGGCAAGAACGCAGCGCCGCGCGAGGTCGCCGCGCGCGGCCAGTGACGCCATCGTGAGCACGTCCGTCGCCACCCACCGCGAGGTCGCCAACCGGCCGCTGCTGGTCGTGTCCATCATGCTGGCCACCGTGATGCAGGTGATCGACACCACCATCGCCAACGTCGCCCTGCCGGACATGCAGGGCTCGCTGTCGGCCACGCAGGACCAGGTGTCCTGGGTGCTGACCTCCTACATCGTCGCCGCCGCCATCGCCACGCCGGCCACCGGTTGGCTGGCGGGCAAGTTCGGCCGCAAGCATCTGCTCGGCATCGCCATCGCCGGCTTCACCCTCGCTTCGGTGCTGTGCGGCGTGGCGCAGGACATCGGCCAGATGGTGCTTTTCCGCGTGCTGCAGGGCATTTTCGGTGCGGCCCTGGTGCCGATTTCCCAGTCGACCCTGCTCGACGTCTTCCCGCGCGAGAAGCACGGCGCGGCCATGGCCATGTGGGGCATGGGCGTGATGGTGGGTCCGATCCTCGGACCGCCGCTGGGCGGCTGGCTTACCGACCACTACAGCTGGCACTGGGTGTTCCTGATCAACGTGCCGGTAGGCGCCGTGGCCCTGTTCGGCGTGCTCGCCAGCCTACCGGCCGACGATACGCGCGACGTGCGCTTCGACCTGCGCGGCTTCGCCTTTCTTGCCGCCGGCATCGGCGCGCTGCAGCTGCTGCTCGACCGCGGCGAGCAGCAGGACTGGTTCGGCTCGCTGGAGATCCAGATCGAGCTGGCCGTGGCCCTGCTCGGCTTCTACCTCTACTGGGTGCACTGGCGCACGGCGCAGCGCCCCTTCCTCGACCTCGGACTGCTGCGCGACCGCAGCTTCTTCGCCGGCAACCTGTTCATCTTCGTCATCGGCATCGTGCTCTTCGCCACCATGGCCCTGCTGCCGCCCTACCTGCAGAACCTGATGGGCTATCCGGTCGTCACCACCGGCCTGCTCATGGCCCCGCGCGGCGTCGGCACCCTGGTGGCCATGATGACCGTAGGCCGCCTGCTTGCACGCGGCGTCGACGCGCGCGCGCTCATCCTTGCCGGCCTGCTGCTCACCATCGTCTCGCTGTGGCAGATGGCGCATTTCAACGCGGACATGCCGGCCGCGCCGGTGGTCTGGGCGGGCGTCATCCAAGGTCTCGGCCTTGGCCTGGTGTTCGTGCCGGTGTCCACCGTGGCCTATTCCACCCTGGCACCGTCGGTGCGCACCGAGGCGGCCGGCATGTTCAGCCTCGTGCGCAACATCGGCTCGTCCATCGGCATCTCGATGGTGACGACGCTGCTGTCGCGCAACACGCAGGTGAATCACGCCGAGCTGGCCAGCCGCCTGACGCCCTACGCTGGCGTGCCCATGCCGCCGGGCTGGAACCTGGCCGATCCGCACAGCCTTGCCGCCATCAACGGCGAGGTGACGCGACAGGCTTCGGCCATCGCCTTCCTCAATGACTTCTGGCTGATGATGCTGCTGACGGCTGCCGCGATACCCTTGCTGTTCCTGTTTCGCCGCGCGCGTGTCGTCGCCGCGCCCGCCCTGCCTGCGGCCGAGCATTGATCGCCGCCGCGCCCCGCCGCTTGCCTCGTTTCCGGGTTTCCGCATGACGCCACGCCACGCCATCGCCGTCCTTCTCTCCACCCTCGCCCTGTCCGCCTGCGGCGGGGGCGGCGAAGCTGCGAAGAAAACCGCGGCCTCCGCGGTCCCGGTGACCGCCGTGGTGCTGGCGCCCAAGCCCTGGGCCGACCGCGTCGAGGCGCTGGGCACGGCCAAGGCCAACGAATCCATCACCCTCACGGCGAAGATCACCGAGACCGTGCGCAAGGTCGATTTCAGCGACGGCGCCAGTGTCGACGCCGGCGATGTGCTGGTGGAGCTCACCTCGAGCCAGCAGGTGGCGCAGCTTGCCGACGCGCAGGCGCAGGCCAAGGATGCCCAGGCGCAGTTCGACCGGCAGCAGGACCTGGTGCGCCAGGGCACGGTGTCCAAGGCGCTGTTCGACACCACCACCGCCGCGCGCGATTCGGCGCGCGCCAAGGTGGAGGCCATCCGCGCCCAGCTCGCCGACCGCGTCATCACCGCCCCCTTCGCCGGCGTGCTCGGCCTGCGCCAGGTGAGTCCAGGGACCTTGGTCACGCCGGGCACGCCCATCACGACGCTGGATGACATCCACGTCATCAAGCTCGACTTCGCCGTGCCCGAGGCGCAGCTCGCGCTGCTGCAGCCGGGACTGCCCCTGCGCGCGCGCACGCCGGCCTGGCCGGGGCGGGAATTCACCGGCGAGGTTGCCTCGATCGATTCGCGCGTGGATCCCGCCACGCGCGCGCTCACGGTGCGCGCCCTGCTGCCCAATGCCGATCATGCCCTCAAGCCCGGCATGCTGCTGCAGCTCGAACTGCTGGCCAATACGCGCGACGCCTTGACGGTGCCGGAGCTTGCCCTGGTGCCGATCGGCACGCGCCAGTACGTCTATCGCATCGGCACCGACGCCACGGTCAAACAGGTGGAAGTGCGCCTGGGCGCGCGCCGCGACGGCGAAGTGGAAGTGCTGGACGGACTGGCCGCCGGCGACCGTATCGTGGTCGAAGGCACGGTCAGTCTGCGCGACGGCGCGCGCGTGGCGCTGGCTTCCGGCGGCGACGCCGCCGGGACGCAGGCGGCGAAGTAGGCCATGCTGCTCTCTGATCTTTCGGTCAAGCGGCCGGTCTTTGCCACCGTCATCAGCCTGCTGCTGGTGGTGCTTGGCCTGGTGGCCTTCCGCAACCTGTCGCTGCGCGAACTGCCGGACATCGACACACCCATCGTCTCGGTCAACACCAGCTACCGCGGCGCCGACGCCGCCGTGGTCGAGTCGCGCATCACCAAGCCGCTGGAGGACGCCGTCAGCGGCATCGAGGGCATCCGCACCATCCAGTCGCAGAGTCAGACCGGGCAGTCCTCCATCGCGATCGAGTTCACCCTGGCGCGCGACATCGAGAGCGCCGCCAACGACGTGCGTGACGCCGTCAGCCGCGTGGTCGGCCGCCTGCCCGAGGAGGCCGATCCGCCGCAGATCTTCAAGGTGGATTCCAGCGGCGACGTCATCGTCTGGTTCAACCTTGCCTCCTCGCGCATGAGCGCGGGCGAGCTCACCGACTACGCCGAGCGCTACGTGGTCGACCGCCTCTCGGCGGTGGACGGCGTGGCCAACGTCATCGTCGGCGGCGAGCAGCGCTACGCCATGCGCATCGACATCGACCGCAACGCGCTCGCCGCGCGCGGCCTCACCGTGGACGACGTGGAGCAGGCGTTGAACCGTGAGAACGTCGAGCTGCCGGCGGGCGCGGTCAACTCCAGTACGCGCGACTTCACCGTGCGCGTGCTGCGCGGCTACGTCAAGCCGGATCATTTCGCTGCCCTGGTGGTGGCCAAGGGCGAGGACGGGCACCTGGTCCGCCTCGGCGAAGTGGCGCAGGTCAGCCTCGGCTCGGAGGAGCCACGCAACGACTACCGCGGCAACGGCCAGCCGCAGCTCGGCCTGGGCGTGGTCAAGACATCCACCGCCAACGAGCTGGAAGTGGTGCAGGCCGCCAAGGCGGCGGCCGAGCGCATTCAGGCGGCGCTGCCCGAGGGCACGCGCATCTTCGTCGCCTACGACGCCACCGTGTTCGTCGACACCGCCCTGCACGAGGTCTACAAGACGCTGGCCGAGGCAATCGCCCTGGTGCTGGTGGTGATCTTCCTGTTCCTCGGCAGCGTGCGCGCGGCGCTCATTCCCGCCGTGACGGTGCCGGTGTGCGTGGTGACGGCCTTCGCCGCGCTGTACCTATTCGGATTCTCCATCAATCTGCTCACCCTGCTGGCCCTGGTGCTGGCGATCGGCCTCGTGGTCGACGACGCCATCGTGGTGCTGGAGAACTGCCAGCGCCGCGTCGACCTCGGCGAGCCGCGCCTAGTGGCGGCCTATCGCGGCGCGCGCCAGGTCGGCTTCGCCGTGATCGCGACCACGGCGGTGCTCGTGGCCGTGTTCCTGCCGATCGGCTTCATGGGCGGCTACCTCGGACGCCTGTTCCGCGAGCTCGGCGTGGCCATCGCCTCGGCCGTGGCCATCTCCGGTCTGGTGGCGCTGAGCCTCACGCCGATGATGTGCTCCAAGCTGCTCACGCCGCACGCGCCGCGCGGCCTCACCCACGTCGTGGACGCCCTGTTCCAGCGCGTGCAGCGCCTGTACGCGCGCGGCCTGGAACGCGCCCTGCGCCACCCCTGGCTGGTGGTGCTGGTGATGCTGCTGGCCATGGGCGCCAGCGCGCTGCTGGTGCGCGGCCTGCCCAAGGAGCTGGCGCCCCTGGAGGACCGCGGTGCCTTCGTCGTCAGCATCACCGGGCCGGAAGGTGCCGGCTTCGACTGGACCGTGAGCAAGACGCGCGAAGTCGAGCGCCGCCTGATGAAACTGGTGGACGAGGGGATCGTCAGCCGCGTCAACACGCGCGTGCCGCAGGGGCGCGGCGGCACCGTCACGCAGAATTTCAACGTCGGCCAGGCCATCGTGCTGATGGCGCCCTGGGACCGGCGCGACATCAGCTCGCAGCAGTTGATCGAGCGCCTGCGGCGCGAGCTGGCCGACATCCCCGGCGTGCGCATCAGCCCGAACATGCGCCAGGGCCTGTCGCGCAATTACGGCCAGCCACTGCAGTTCGTGCTGCAGGGTCCGGACTACGCCCAGCTTGCGCAGTGGCGCGATGCCCTCCTCAAGCGCCTGGAAGGCAACCCGAACCTGTTCGCGCTCGACAGCGACTACAAGGAAACCCAGCCGCAGCTGCGCGTGGACATCGACAAGTCGCGCGCCGGCGACCTCGGCGTGTCCGCCGAGGAGATCGGCCACACGCTGGAGACCTATTTTGGCGGCCGTCGCGTCACCACCTTCAGTGTGGATGGGGAGGAGTACGACGTGATCGTGCAGGCCGGTGCGGCCAATCGGCGCGAGCCGGCCGACCTGAGCAATCTCTACGTGCGCTCCACCACGACCCGGCAGCTCATCCCCCTGTCGAACCTGGTCACGCTCGGCGACATGGCCGCGCCCGGCCAGCTCAACCGCTTCAACCGCCTGCGTGCGATCACCGTCTCCGCGGGGCTGGCTCCCGGCTATTCGCTCGGCGAGGCGCTGGCCTACACCGAGCAGGCCGCGCGCGAGGTGCTGCCGCCCACCGCCCAGACCGACCTCAAGGCCGACTCGCGCGACCTGCGCGAGACCGGCGGCAGCGTGGCCTTCACCTTCGGCATGGCCCTGCTGGTCGTGTTCCTCGTGCTGGCGGCGCAGTTCGAGAGCTTCGTGCACCCCTTCGTGATCATGCTCACCGTGCCGCTGGCGGTGCTGGGCGCCCTGCTCGGGCTGGGCCTGTTCGGCTCCACCCTGAACCTGTACAGCCAGATCGGCATCATCATGCTGGTCGGACTGGCGGCGAAGAACGGCATCCTCATCGTCGAGTTCGCCAACCAGCTGCGCGACCAGGGCCGCACCATCGATGCCGCCATCCGCGAGGCCGCCGCGGTGCGCCTGCGCCCCATCGTCATGACGTCCATCGCCACCGTGGT
>DAOOVM010000036.1:0-9007 GCA_035370085.1 Rhodanobacteraceae bacterium
GACGGCCCCGCGCGCGCGCTCAAGCCCGTGCAGGCGGCGCTCGAAGCGTTCGCGCCGCGCGCGGGCCAGGCGCTCGACCACGCCGCCTACGAGCGCGGCAAGACGGCGATCCAGGCCGCCCTGCTGGCCAGCGGCTATCTCGATGCACAGATCACCGAGCATCGGGTGGAGGTCTCGCGCGGCACGCGCAAGGCGACGATCCGCCTGGCCTGGGAACCGGGGCGGCGCTACCGCTTCGGCGGTGTGCGCTTCGAGGGCGCGCAGTTCCCCGAGGGCTTCCTCGTCCGCTACATCCCCTGGCATGAGGGCGAGGACTACAGCCAGGACGCCCTGCTCGCGCTGCAGCGGCGCCTCACCGATGCCGACTACTTCGCCCTGGTCGAGGTCAGCCCGGACATCGAGCAGGCCCGCGACGGCGTGGTGCCCATCAGCGTGCACCTCGCGCCGGCCAAGCGCAGTATCTACAGCGGCGGCGTGTTCGTCGGCACCGACACCGGCGCCGGTCTGCGCGGCGGCCTGGAGCGGCGCTGGATGAATACACGCGGGCACAAGTTCAAGACCGAAGTGATCGCCGCGCAGCGGCTGAAGACCGTGTCGGCGCTGTACAGCATTCCGCTGCCCGGACCGGACGACCGCAGCTTCAACTTCGGCGCCAACTACAAGGACGAGAACACGCGCAGCTCGCAGGCCCGCACCGCCTCGCTGGTGGCCAACGAGACGCGGCAGTGGCTGGGCTTCACGCGCACCCTCGGCCTGCACCTGGTCAGCGGCGACTTCTCCTTCGGCGACCTCAAGGGCAACTCCACCATCCTGTTTCCCGAGGCCGCGCTGACGCGCAAGCGCGCCGACGACGCCCTGTTCGTGCGCGAGGGCTACTCCTTCACCATCGTGGCACGCGCGGCGAAGAAGGATCTCCTGGCCGACACCGACTTCGCCCAGCTGCGCGCCGACGCCAAGTGGGTGCACGCCCTGGGCACGCGCCAGCGCCTGATCCTGCGCGGCAGCGCCGGGGCAAGCTGGGTCAGCGACTTCGACGCCCTGCCGCCGGACCTGCGCTTCTTTGCCGGCGGCGATCGCTCCATCCGCGGCTACGGCTACCAGGCCATCGGGCCGCGTCGCACGATTGCGCGCCGCGACGGCGGCACGGCCGAGCAGGTGATCGGCGGCGAGAACCTCGCCGTGGCCAGCGCCGAGTACGAGTTCTGGTTCCGCCCCCGCTGGGGCATCGCCACCTTCCTCGACGCCGGCGACGCCTTCACCGGCACGGATTTCAAACTCAAGCTCGGCACCGGTGTGGGCCTGCGCTGGCTTTCGCCGGTGGGCATGGTGCGGGTGGACCTGGGCGTGCCGGTGGGCGACCGCTACGCCCACGGCGTGCAGCTGCATCTCGTCATCGGACCCGACCTGTGAAGCCCTGGCTGCGCCGTAGCCTCATCGTCCTGGCCGCGCTGCTGCTGGCGCTCGCGACGGCTTTCGCCTGGCTGGTCGGCAGCACCGCCGGCGCGCGCTTCGCCCTGCGTCGCGCCATCGCCGTGACCGAGGGCCGGCTGGACATCGCCGAGGTGCAGGGCAGCCTGTGGCGGCGCCTCAGCCTGCAGCGCGTGAGCTGGAAGGACGAGGGCGTGGCCTTGCGCCTGGCTCGCGTCGACCTGGATTTCGCCGTGCTGGAGCTGCTGCGTCGGCGCGTGCACATCACCGCGCTGCGCCTGGACGACGCGCGCCTTGTGCTCAATACCCGCACGCAGCAACCGCGACCGCCGCGCCAGGCGCCGATCTCGCTGGTGGCGCCGCTCACCATCCGCCTCGATGCCCTGCACGTCGCAGGCGGCGGCCTGGTGAAGGACGGCGAGACCCTGGTGGAGTTCGACACGATCGACCTTGGCGCCGCGTGGACGGCCGAGGGCATCGGCCTGAAGGACTTCCGCTTGCGCGCGCCAGCCGGCGAAGTGGACGTGAGCGCGCAGATCGGCAGCGCCGTCGGCTTCCCCGGCGGCAGCGAGGCGCGCTTCCGCTGGCGCTTTGCCGAGCGCACCGTGGCGGGCATGGTGCGCACGCGCAGCGACGGCGCGCGCGTGCAGGTGGGTGTGGCCCTCAGCGAACCCGCAGCGCTGAACTTCGACCTCGATGCGGCCACGCGCGGCGACTTCGCCTGGACCACGCGCCTGGCCGTACCGTCCTTCGATCCACACGCATTGCTGCCCGACACGACCCTGCGCGCGCTGAGCCTGGATGTGCACGGCAGCGGCCGCGGCGGCGCCGGACGCCTGGAGGGCGCGCTGGGCCTCAACGGCCACCGCGTGCAGTTCGACCCGCTCGCCTTCGCCTACGCCGACGACGCCCTGCGCCTGGAACCGCTGCGCCTGCGCAGCGACGCGGCGCCGGGCGAGCTGGAAGCGCGCGGCCGCATCGCCCTCGCCGCCCAGCCGCCCACGGCGACGCTGGACATCGCCTGGAAGGATGTGGTCCTGCCGGCCGATCTCGCGGGCCAGGCGCTGGCGAGCCACGGCCAGCTGAGCGTCACCGGCAGCAGCGCGGACTATCGCGCCCAAGGCACGCTGTCCCTCGGCCCGCCAGGGCACCTGGCCGAACTGCACCTGGACCTCAGCGGCACGCCGCAGACGGTGCGCCTGCTGGACCTGTCACTGCTGCAACCGCAGGGCAAGCTCGTCGCCAGCGGCACGTTGACGCTGGCGCCGCGCCTGGCCTGGGACCTCGACGCCACGGCCGAGCGCTTCGATCCGGGCGCCCTGCGGGCGGACTGGCCGGGGCGGCTGAGTTTCCATCTGACCAGCCGCGGCTCGCTCGATCCGGACGGCCCGGACGCCCGCCTGCGCCTGCAGGACCTTGACGGCGTGCTGCGCCAGCGCCCGCTGCGGGGGCAGGCGGACCTGCGCCTCGCGCCTGGCTACATCGTCGAAGGCAGCCTCGCCCTGGCGTCCGGCCAGAGCACGCTGGCGGTCACCGGCCACGGCGGTACGGCCACGGCGGCCGACATCGGCTTCACCCTGGCCTCGCTCGGCGACCTCGCACCGCAGGCTCAAGGCGCGCTCACCGGCCGGCTGTCGCTGTCCGGCCGCTGGCCGGCGCTGGCGGCGCGCGGCCACGTCTCCGGCAAGGGCCTGGCCTACGGCAGCCAGCGCCTGGCCGCGCTGGAGTTCGATGCCGACGTGAAGGACCTGAGCGCCCCGAGCGGACGGGCCACGCTGCGCACCGACCAGCTCGACCTCGGTCCGCTGCACATCGCCAGCGCCACGCTGCAGGGCGAGGGCGATGCCGCGGCCCACCGCTTGCAGCTCGACGCCACGGGGGACCCGCTGAGTCTCACGCTGGATCTGCGCGGCCAGCGCGAGGGCGCGGCCTGGCGCGGCCGCGTCGAAGCGCTGCGGCTGGCGCCGCGCGCGCTGGCCGCATGGCAGCTCGAGCGACCCGCCGAACTCGCCTGGCGCGAGGGCACCGCCAGCCTGGGCGAGCTCTGCCTGGCGGCCAGCGGGCCGCGCCTGTGCCTGGAAGGCAGCCAGCGCGCCGACGGCAGCGCCGCCGGCCGCTACCGCATCGAACACCTGCCGCTGGCCCTGCTCGCCACTGTCGCCGCGCCCGGCGCGCCGCTGAAATTCGACGGCGAGATCGACGGCGAGGGCGCGGTCACGCGCAGCGCGGCCGGCGTTCTCGGCGGCAATGCCGCACTGCGCTCGGCCGGCGGCAGCGTGGCCTATCCGGACACCGCCACCGCGCCGCTGCTGAGCTGGCGCGACGTCGGTCTCGACGCCAGCTTCGCGCCGGCCGCCCAGCAGGCGCGCCTGTACGCCACGCTGGGCGAGCGTGGCCGCCTCGACGGCACGCTGGCTGTCCGGGGTGCCACGCAGGCTCTGGAGGGCGACCTCGCCCTGCACCTGGACGACCTCGCCTTTGTCGAGCTGCTCACGCCCGCTGTCGCCGCGGTGCAGGGCCGCCTCGACGGCCGCTGGGTCCTGGGCGGCAGCGCCGCCGCGCCCACGCTCAGCGGGGAACTGGCGCTGGGCGAGGTTGCCGCCGAAGTACCGGCGGCGGGCCTGAAGCTGCACGACGGCCGCGTGCGCGTGACGGCGCGGGCGGACGGCGGGCTCGACGTCGACGGCAGCCTGGCCTCGGGCGACGGCCGCGTGCAGCTGCGCGGCAGCGCTGGACTCAAGGCCAGCACGCCGCTCGACCTGCGGCTGGAAGGAGCGGACTTCCTCGCCGCCGACATTCCCGCCGCCCGCGTGGTGGTGAGCCCCGCCCTGCACCTGGTGCGCACGGCCGAACGCACCACGCTGCAGGGTGAAGTGGCTGTGCCGAGCGCCCAGGTGGATCTGTCCAGGCTGCCGGGAGGCGGCGCGGCCAAGGCCTCGCCCGACGTGGTCGTCACCGACGCCGCGCAGACCGCATCGGCGGCGCCGCCGCCTGTCTACACCGACGTGACGCTCAAGCTAGGCGATGCGGTGAAGCTCAAGGGCTTCGGTCTCGACGGGGCGCTGAGCGGCCAGCTCGCGGTGAGCGACCGCCCGGGTCGGCAAACCACCGGGCGCGGCGAGATCCGCGTCAGCGGCACCTACAAGGCCTACGGCCAGGATCTGGCCATCGAGACCGGACGCCTGCAGTTCGCCGGCACCGCCATCGACAATCCCGGCCTGGACCTGCGTGCCGTGCGCAAGCTGGAGGAGGTCACGGCCGGCCTGCGCGTGCAGGGCACGGCGCGGGTGCCGGTGCTCACCGTCTACGCCGAGCCGCCGATGGAACAGGCCGAAGCGCTGTCCTACCTCGTCACCGGCAAGCCACTGTCGGCGCTGAAGAGCGGCGAAGGCGACATGGTCGGCACGGCTGCGCGCGCGCTCGGCTCCGCGACGGGCGACCTTCTGGCCAAGAGCGTGGGCGCACGCCTGGGTGTGGACGCCGGCGTGAGCGACAGCGCCGCGCTGGGCGGCGCCGCGCTCACCGTGGGCAAGTACCTTTCGCCCCGTCTCTACCTGTCCTACGGCGTGGGCCTGTTCGTGCCGGGCGAGGTCATCACCCTGCGCTACCTGCTGAGCAAGCGCTGGAACATCGATGTGCAGAGCGCCACCAACGACAACCGCGCCGGGCTCAACTACCGCTACGAAAAATAGGTCGGCGCAAGGCCCGCGGCCGCCTACAGCCGCCCGGCCGCCTTGTCCAGCAGCAGGCGCTTGAGCGGCGCCAGCGCATCGAGCGCACGCAGGCCCAGGCCCCGCGCCAGCACCAGCGGTTCGGCCTGCCAGTCGAACACGCGACCGAGGGCGTCGAAGCCCCAGGCGGACAGGGTGTTGTCGCTGCGACGGCGGCGCTCGTAACGGCGCAGGGTGGATTCCGCCGCAAAGTCCCTTTGTTCATCACTCGCCGCCGAGAGCACGTCCAGCATCTCCACCACGTCGCGGTGGCCGAGGTTCACGCCCTGCCCGGCCAGCGGGTGCACCTGGTGGGCGGCGTCGCCCAGCAGGGCCAAGCGCGGGGCGAGATAGCGTTCGGCCAGCTGCAGGCGCAGGGCGAACGCGGCGCGCGGCGAGGTCGACAGCACCGGGCCGAGCTGGAAATCGAAGGCGGCGCCGAGCTCGGCGCAGAATGCCGCGTCGTCCAGCGCCAGCACGCGCTGCGCCTCGGCCTCGGGCAGCGACCAGACGATGGAGCAGCGCCCGTCGGCCAGGGGCAGCAGGGCGAGCGGACCGCCGGGCAGGAAGCGCTGCCAGGCCGTGGCTGCGTGCGGGCGCTGCGTGCGCACGTGCGCCACCACGCCGCGCTGGGCGTAGTCGTGCCCGCGCGTGGCGATGCCGACCAGACCGCGCAGCGGCGAGGCGGCGCCGTCGGCGGCGATCACCAGGCGTGCGGCGAGGCGCGTGCCGTCGTCGAGCTGCAGCACGCGCGCCTCGCCCTCGACACCGGTGGCCACCACCCGCGCCGGGCAGCGCAGCGCCACGCGACCGTCGTCGGCCAGAGCCTGCCACAGGGCGTGCTGCACCAGGCGGTTCTCGACGATGAACCCGAGTTCGGCGGCAACCGGCGCGGGTGCATCGAAGTGCAGGATGGCGCCGTTGCCGGCATCCCACACGTGCATGTGGCGGTACGGCGACACGCGCGCCGCGGCAATGGCGTCCCACACGCCGAGGCGGCGCAGCAGGGCCACCGAGGATGCCGCCAGCGCGACCACACGCAGGTCCACCTCGTCCTCGGCGCACCAGGGTTCGGGCACGCGCGCCTCGACCAGGGCCGTGCGGAATCCGGCTCGGGCCAGGCCCAGGGCCATGGCGCTGCCGACCATGCCGGCACCGACCACGGCCACGTCGAACGTCGCCCGCGCCTCGCCGCGGAGCCGCGAGGCCTCGCGCCCGCCTTCCGTGCGTGCGCTCACGGCCGTACCCCGAGGGCGTAGGCCGTGGGCGTGCCGCGGTAGCCCATGCCGCGCCGCGCCACCGCCTGACGCAACGGCGCGAGCGCGTCGAGCGCGGCCAGTCCGAGGCTGCGCAAGGGCGACAGCAGCCCGTTGGGCTGGCAGGCCAGGCGCACCAGGCCGTCGCTGAAAGCCAGCGTGCCGCGGCGGTCGGACTCACGTCGCTGCGCGTAACTGCGCAGCAGCGCACGATCGCCGCCATCGCCGCCCTCGCGCGCGGCGTCGAGCAGCAGCTCGGCCAGGGTCAGGGCGTCGCGCAGGCCGAGGTTGAAGCCCTGCGCGCCGATGGGATGGATGGTCTGCGCGGCGTTGCCCACCAGCACCGTGCGCTCGGCCGTCAGCGCCTGCGCGGTGACGCGGCGGATGGCATGGCCGGCGCGGCGGCCGGGGCGGCTGAAGGCGCCCGCGCGCCAGCCGAAGCGCTGCTGCGCATAGGCGGCGTAGGCCGCGTCGTCCAGCGCGAGCACCTCTGCCGCCGCGGCAGCCGGCACGCTCAGCACCAGGCCCGCGCGGCGATCGCGCAGCGGCAGCAGGGCCACCGGCCCCTGGTCGCTGAAGCGCTCGTAGGCGACACCGTCGAGGTCGCGCCCCGGCGCGATGCTGCCGACGACCAGGGTCTGGCCGTAGTCGATGCGCTCGGTGCCGATGCCCATGGTCTCGCGCACCAGCGAGTTCGTGCCGTCGGCGCCGACCACCAGGCGCGCGCGCAGGTCGAAGTCCTCGCCCGCCTCGCCGCGCAGCCGCAGCGTGTGTGCGTCCCCGCCGGGCTCCAGGCCGAGCAGCTCGGCCGGCGCGACGCGGGCGATGCCGCGCGCCGCCTCCAGCGCGGCGATCAGCCCGTTGCCCAGCTCGCGCGCCGGCAGCACGGCGCCGAAATCGACCACGCCCTCGCGCGCGGCGTCCAGGCGCAGGCTGCCGAATTCACCGGCGCGGCTGACGTGCAGGCGACGGATGGGCACCGCGCGAGCGGCCACGTGCGGCCACACGCCGAGCGCGTCGAGCGCGGCGGTCGTGGCCCGCGCCAGGGCGAGGTTGCGCTCGTCGTGACTGGGCTGTGTGCTCGGCCGCGGCGCCGCGGCCTCGATCAGCGCCACGCGCAGCGGGCTGCCGGCGAGCGCGATGGCCAGACTGGTGCCGACCAGGCCGCCGCCAACGATGGCCACGTCGTAGAGGGTTTCCATCGCGCCATGATACGGGGCGGCCCGCGGCGCAGGCTATGATGCGGCCACGCGCCGCGCCCCGCGGCGGGAACCCGCCCACCATGGACCTGTTCCTCGTTCGCCACGGCGAAGTGGACGCCGCGGCCGGCCGCTGCATCGGCCAGTGCGATGTCGCACTGTCGGCCGGCGGCTTCACCGCCATGCAGTCCCTGGCCACCAGCTGGAGCGCGCGTCCGCCGCGCTTCCTCTTCGCCAGCGACCAGCGCAGTGCGCAGCAATCCGCCCAGGTGTTCGCCGCACGCTTCGCCATCGAACCGCTGGCCGACGCGCGGCTGCGCGAGGTGGACCTGGGCGAATGGGACGGGCGCCGCTGGGACGAGGTCGCGCGCGACGATGCCGCACGCTACCGCCACTGGGCCGACAACTGGGTGATCCAGCCCGCGCCGCGCGGCGAGAGCTTCACCGACGTACTGCGCCGCGCCGGGGCGTGGTTGTCGGCCGTGCTGGGCAGCACCCAGGACGAGGACTGCGTGCTCGCCGTGGCCCATGCCGGCTCGATTCGCGCCCTGCTGTGCCACGCCCTGGGCCTGCCGCCGGCGCGCGCCTTCGCCCTGGCGGTGAATCACGCCGAGACCAGCCACCTGCGCTGCCGCGGCGGCCAGTTCGAGTTGTGCCGGCTGAACTGCCCGGGCTTCGACGGCGAGGGCTGAACGGGGCGCCCGGCGCTACGGGCGTCTGGGCTAGAATGGGCGCCTGCACTTCGTCCCGGATGCCCCCATGACCGCCACCCTGCCCCGCGTCGGCCTGTTCCTCGTTCTCGCCCTGGTGATGGCGGCGACGCGCATCAATCATTTCGGCGCCCTGCCGGACGCCTCCTGGGCGGTGTTCTTCCTCGCCGGCTTCTACCTGCGCGGCAGCGCGCGCTGGGCCTTTCCCCTGCTCATGGCGGAAGCGGTGCTGGTGGACTTCGCCGTGATCACCGCCAGCGGCATGGATTTCTGGAGCCACTACTGCGTTTCGCCGGCCTACGGGTGCCTGGTCGCCGCCTACGGCGCGCTGTGGTTCGGCGGCAGCCTGGTGCGCCGCCACTACCGCGGCCTCACGCCCGCCTCGCTGGGGGTCGCCGCGTTCGGCCTCGTCGCCAGCGTGGTGGTCTGTCACCTCCTCGCCCAAGGCAGCTTCTATTGGCTGAGCGACAGCATTGCCGCGCCGCGCAGCCTCGCCGGCTGGTGGAAGAACTACAGCGACTGGCTGCTGCCCTACCTCGGCACGGCTGCCCTCTATGTGGGCATCGCGGCGGTGCTGCAGGTGATGGGCACGCTGCTCGCCCGCCATCTGCCGGCCGCAAGCGCCAGCGCGTCGCGCTGAGCGTTGGTGCCTCGCCGTGGGTCATCGTCTGTCCAAGATCTACACCCGCACCGGCGACGACGGC
>DAOOVM010000036.1:9107-18062 GCA_035370085.1 Rhodanobacteraceae bacterium
CCTCGCCGTGGGTCATCGTCTGTCCAAGATCTACACCCGCACCGGCGACGACGGCACGACCGGCCTCGGCGACGGCACGCGGGTGGGCAAGGACGCGGCGCGGGTGTCGGCCTACGGCACCGTGGACGAACTCAACAGCGCGCTCGGCATGGTGCTGGCGCAGGACCTGCCCGAGGCCGTGCGTGAGTGCCTGACCCAGGTGCAGCACGACCTGTTCGACCTCGGCGGCGAGCTGTGCATCCCCGGCATGGCGCTGATCCACGAGGGCGACATCGCGCGCCTGGAAACGAGCCTCGACGCCTTCAACGAACCGCTGCCGCCGCTCAAGGATTTCATCCTGCCCGGCGGCGGCATGGCGGCGAGCTGCTGCCACCTGGCGCGCACCATCGCGCGCCGCGCCGAGCGCGAGGTGGTGGCCCTGTCGCGCCACGACGCGGTGCGCGGCGAAGCGCAGCGCTACCTCAACCGCCTGTCCGACCTGCTGTTCGTGCTGGCGCGCGTGCTGGCCCGCGCCAGCGGCCACGGCGAGGTGCTGTGGCAGCACGAGAAGCGCAAGAAATAGTGCGGTGCGCGGGTGCCGTCGCCCGCGCCGCGCCCGCTGATCCGCCCCCTGCCGCCCGCACGCCCATGCTCCTGTTCACCCACCCCGCCTGCCTCGATCACGACCCCGGCGCCGGTCATCCGGAGTGCCCGGACCGGCTGCGCGCGGTGCTGCAGGCGCTGGACCACGACCGCTTCGCCGCGCTGGATCGCGTGGAGGCGCCGCGCGCCACGCGCGCCCAGCTCGCGCGCGTGCACGCGCAGGCGCAGATCGACGCGGTGTTCGCCGCGGTGCCGGAGAGCGGCACGCATTACCTCGATGCCGACACCGGCCTGTCGCCCGGCTCGCTCGACGCCGCCCTGCGTGCGGCCGGCGCCCTCGTCGCGGCGGTGGACGCGGTGCTGGACGGCCGCAGCGAGCGCGCCTTCTGCGCCGTGCGGCCGCCCGGCCACCACGCCACGCGCGACACCGCCATGGGTTTCTGCCTGTTCAACAACGTCGCCGTGGGTGCGGCCCAGGCCTTGGCCTGGGGCCTGCAGCGCGTGGCCATCGTCGATTTCGACGTGCACCACGGCAACGGCACGCAGGACATCTTCCAGAACGACGCGCGCGTGCTGTACGCCTCCACGCACCAGTTCCCGCTGTATCCCGGCACCGGCGCGCGCAGCGAGACCGGCGCGGGCAACCTGGTGAACGTGCCACTGGCGCCGGGCACGGCCTCGGCGGAGTTCCGGCAGGCCTGCCGCGAGTTTCTGGTGCCGGCACTGCGCGGCTTCGCCCCCCAGCTCGTGCTCATCTCCGCCGGCTTCGACGCGCATCGGCTCGATCCCCTGGCCAACCTCAACCTCGATACCGAGGACTACCGCTGGATCACTGAAGAACTGGTCGACCTGGCGCGACGCTATGCCCACGGCCGCGTGGTGTCGACGCTCGAAGGCGGCTACAGCCTCACCGCTCTGCGCCAGGGCGTGGCCGCGCACGTGAGCGCCCTGCTGGAGTGATTCCCGCCGATCGCGCGCCCGGCCGTGCTCAGGGCGCCGCGCCTCCCGCCTGCAGCCGCGCGCGCAGCGCGCGCGCCTCGACCGCCTCCTGCGCCTGGGGCAACAGGGCGCTGTCGAGCACCGGCTGGGCGGCGTCGAGGGCGCGCCGCGCGCCGGGCAGATCCCCGGCCGCGGCCAGCACCTCGGCGCGGCGCAGGCGCACCACGGCCAGCAGCACGGGATCGCTGCCGCGCAGGGCCACCTGCATGGTCTCGGCGTCGGCGAGCTCCTTCTGCGCCGTGACGAGATCACCATGCGCGCGGGCCAGCTGACCGCGCATCACGGCGAACTGCACGCGCAGGGCGTGCTGCGGCGGCAACATCGGATCCAGCGTCGCGCTGCTGTCGTGCAGGGCCTGCGCGGCGGCATCCAGGCGGCCGGCCGCCAGTTCGATGCGCGCCAGGCGATAGGTCTGGAAGGCGTAGCCGAAACTCTTTTCGCCATCGCGCGCCGCGATACCCGCCAGCGCCCGCTCGACCCAGCGCCGGGCCTCGTCGTACTCGCCGCGAAACATCAGCGTGCGCCCGAGGTTGGCGCGGTAGAAGTCGAGCTGCGGCTCGTCCGGCGCAGCCGCCTCCAGGTCGGCGATGGCGGCGCGCATCAGGCGCTCGGCCGCGGCGTAGTCGCCCAGGCTTTCCTGGATGCTGCCGAGATTCATGCGGTCGTAGGCGCTGGCGCCGCGATCGCCGGGACGCAGGCGTTCGGTGATGGCGATCGAGGCGCCCAGGTGGTCGATGGCCTCGCGGTAGCGACCCAGGCCGTTGAGGGCCACGGCCAGGTCGTTTTCCAGGTTGCCGACCTTGTAGCTGCCCTCGCCCAGGGCGGTGCGCGCCACGGCCACGGCCTGCTGCAGCAGGGCCACGGCACGCTCGGACTCGTCGTGCGCGACGAGGGCGCGGGCGAGGATGCGCCAGGACTCCAGTCGCGCCGGCGAGCCGTCGGGCAGGCCGACCAGCGCCTGCACCGCCTCCTCGCCCCGGCGTACGGCCTCGTCCAGCCGGCCCTGGTCGACGGCGATCTCGGACAGGCCGCCCAGCACCTCGGCACGGTCCTCCGGCGCCACCTGCGGCAGCACCGCGAATTCGGCCATGGCCTGCTCGAAGTAGCCGCGCGCGGTGTCCATGTCGCCGCGCCGGATCGCCGCCCGGCCGAGGCCGCTCAGGGTCTGCGCCAGGCGCAGGCGATCGTCCGGTGCGTAGCGGCGGCGCAGCGCCAGGGCGTCCTCGCCGGCGCGGCGCGCCTCGTCGAAACGCTCGGTGTTGTCGTACTCGGCCGCCAGGGTCAGCAGGATGTCGGCGCGCAGCAGAGCGCGCTCGGGCGCATCGCCGGCGACACGCGCCAGCGCGAGTTCGGCGCCGGCGATGGCCGCCTTGGGGTCGCCCAGCGCGCCGTACACCTCGGCGATGGTGAGGCCCAGCCGTGCGGCGGCTTCCGGCTCGTCGCGCAGGCGGGCCTCAAGCTGGGCGCTGCCCTGGTCGATGAGTTCGCGCGCGCTGAGCGCCTTGCCCAGGGCGTTGCCTGGTGCCGCCGCTTCGAACAGCGACACCAGGAAGTCGCGCGAGCGGCGCGCGCTCTGCGCCTCGCGCTCGGCGCGCGACTCGGCGGCGAGGGCGCGGCCGCGCTCCGCGTCAAGGCGCCAGACGAAGCCCAGGGCCGCCACCGCGGCGAGCAACGTCAGGGCGGCACCAAGGCGGTGCCGGCGCAGGAACTTGTGCGCGCGATAGGCGAAGCTGTCGGGCGCGGCGCGCAGCGGCCGGCCGGCGAGGAAATTCTCCACGTCGTCGGCCAGGGCCTGGGCCGAGCCGTAGCGGCGTTCGGCCTCGGCGTGCGTGGCCTTGGCCACGAGCGTGTCGAGGTCGCCGCGCAGGGCGCGCGCCTGGGTGGTGGACACGCAGGCACTGGGCACGGGGATGCCGCGTTCGCCGCCGCCCACGTCGGCGATCGCACGGCCGGTGATCAGCTCGAACAGGACGCAGCCGAGGCCATAGACGTCCGCCGCCGTGGTCACCCCGCGACCGCTGCGCTGCTCCGGCGCGGCGTAGGCGGGCGTGAACACGCGCGTGGCGGTGGCATCGGCGTCGGTGCGGTCGAGCAGCTTGCCGATGCCGAAGTCCAGCAGCACGGGCGTGCCGTCGCCGCGCACCAGCACGTTGCCCGGCTTGATGTCGCGATGCACGATCAGGCGCTGGTGCGCGTGCTGCACGGCGCGGCACAGGCTGGCGAACAGCGCCAGGCGCGCGGGCAGGTCCAGGGCGTGCTGGCGGCAGTAGTCGCCCAGCGGCACGCCGTCGACGTACTCCATCACCAGGTAGGGCTGGCCATCGGCCGTTTCGCCCGCATCGATCAGGCCGGCAATATTGGGGTGGTTGAGGCCGGCCAGCAGGCTGCGTTCGCGCAGCAAGCGCGTGCGCGCCTCGGCGGTGGGAAAGCCGCGGATCAACTTGATCGCCACCTGCTGCGAGGTCTCGCCGATGGCGCGCTCGGCCAGGAACACCGTCCCCATGCCGCCGGCGCCGAGCTCGCGCAGCACGCGATAGCCGCCGATCTCGGGCAGCGGGCGCGCGCCGACGCTGGCGACGGCGCTGCCCAGCGCCTGGCGCAGGGATGCGTCGCCCTCGGTGTGGTGGGACAGCAGGCGCGCCACCTCGGCGCGCAGGTCCGGGTCGGCCACCTCGCGCTGCAGGAACTCGCCGCGCAGGGACTCGGGCAAGGCGAGGGCGGCATCGAACAGCGCCGCCACGCGCTCCAGGCGCGAACCGCTGGTGTCGCCAGTCATGTCGCCAGGCGCTCCTTCAGCCAGGCGCGGGCAAACCGCAGATCGCGCTCGATGGTCGGCAGCGACACGCCCAGGGTGTCGGCGATCTCCTGCTGCGACAGGCCGAACAGAAAGCTGAGCTCGACCACGCGACACTTGCGCTCGCTCTCGCGCTCCAGCTCGGCCAGGGCCGACTCCACCACCAGCCAGGCCTCGGGACCCGCCACGGCCACGTCGCCGGCGGCGCCGAGGCTGAGGTTGACCGCGCCACCGCCGCGCTTGTCGGCGCGCTCGCGCCGGATCGCATCCACCAGCACCTGGCGCAGGGCCAGGGCGGCCGTGCGGAAGAAGTGCAGGCGGTCCTGCGCGGCCAGGGGGCGTTCCAGCAGGCGGGCGAAGGCCTCGTGCACGAGTTCGGTGGTCTGCAGCGGCGCCGCATAGGCCCCGGCCAGCCGCCGCGCCGCCATGGCGCGCAGCTCGTCGTAGACGAGGGTGGCCAGCGCCGCCGGCGCCGCCGCGTCGCCGTCGCGCCAGGCGGCGAGCAGGCGTGTCACGTCGGCCGCGCGCGGCGGGGGCATGAGGGCTTCGGGCACGGATTTGCGTACCTGCAGACAAACGACCGGCACGGTAGCCCATCGCCTCCGCGCTGGCCAGACCGATTCACCCTGGGAGAAGAAAACCATGAACCCGATCAAGCGCCTGGCCCTGTTGGCCGTGCTCAGCCTCAGCAGCCTCGGCGCCACGGCCGCGGAGCGCGCCCCGGCCGATGCGCTGCTCGATCCGCCGACCCTGCCCCACCTCGTCCTGCCCTGGTACGACGGGGTGATCGCCAACATCGGCACCAACCTCAACTGCATCACCGGCACACCCGAGATCCGCGTACAGGGCTATGCCGGTTTCACCCTGCTGCCGCCGAACAAGACACCGGCGGTGGGCGAGGTGTTCTATGCCCACCTGGTGCTCAGCCACCCGGGCAATCCCTGTGCCGGCAGCGCAGTGGGCGTGGGCATCATCCTGCCGCCCGGCGTCAGCACGGCCGTGTCGGCAGGCAATCCCGTGTTCTGCTTCGGTCGCGGCGCCAGCGGCACCCTGTACGACCTCGGCAACGACGCCGGCTACGGCTGCCCGCAGACGTTCTCCGCCGGACTGGACAACAGTCTCGCCCTCATTCCGCCGCGTGGCGGCCTGGTCATCAATGGCCAGAAGTCCTACGCCTGGGGCATGGCCCAGGGCTTCTGGCTGGAGTTCATGCTGCCGCTCACGGCGAGCGCACCGCAGGCCGGCAACAACAATATCCAGTGGCGCGTGAACCCGGATGTCGGCGTGGTGGGCTACCCCAAGGTGCCGGTGTTCGTGAACAACGACGTGCTGTTCCGCAGCTCCATCGAGGACAACCAACTCACCATCACGATCTGAGGCAAGCGCGTGCGGCGCCCGGGGCAGCGACCGCGACCACCGCGGCCGCGCCTCAGGCCGCGCGGAAGTCCAGCGCGGCGGAGTTGATGCAGTAGCGCAGGCCGGTGGGACGCGGGCCATCCGGAAAGACGTGGCCGAGGTGCGAGTCGCAGCGCGCACACTTCACCTCCAGCCGCCGCATGCCGTGGCTGAGGTCCTCGTGCGTGCTCACCGCCTCGCGCGACAGCGGCTGGAAGTAGCTCGGCCAGCCGCTGCCCGAATCGAACTTGGCCTCGGAAGCGAACAGGTCCGCGCCGCAGGCCGCGCAGATGTAGGTGCCGGCGGCGTGGTGATCCCAGTACTTGCCCGTGAAGGGTGGCTCGGTGGCCGAGCAGCGGCACACCGCGTACTGCTCGGGGCTGAGTTCGGCGCGCCACTGCGCGTCGGTGCGGCAGACCTTATCGTTCATGCGGAATCCTCGGAGGCGCCGGAGTGGTGCCACAGCAGACCGGCGCGCGGCCGGGCGGCTTACGTTGCCCCGCCCGGCCGCGTCGGGCAAGAATACCGGCCTTTGTGCGGCCGAGGATCGCCCCGGGCCGCCGCCACAAGGACTCGTCGATCCGTGCGCGCTCCCCTCGCCTTCCGCCTGCTGCCGCTGAGCATCGGCTTCGCCCTTCACGCCGCGGCCGCGGCCCCGCCGGCGCCCGCCGGCAGCCCGTCCACGGACGCACCGGCCTGCCCGATCGGCGTGTACCGCTGCCCGAAGAAGGCCGACGATTTCTCCCTGTGCAAGCCCAGCGCGCTGCTGGAATTCTACGAGCCCGGCCTGCCCACCACGGGCGACCGCGAGGCAGCCCCGGCCGACATGCAGGCCGACCGCTTCGACTCCAGCGACTCGAAGAAATACGTGCTCACCGGCCACGCCCGCCTGCAGCGCGTGGACCAGCTGCTGCAGGGCGACCGCCTCAGCTACGACAGCGAGAGCACCGCCTACACGGCGGAAGGCCACGTCCGCTACCAGGACCGCGGCCTGCTCCTGGCCGCGGACAAGGCGCAGGGCACCACCACGCCCAACGCCAGCACGCTCGACCAGGTGCGCTACCAGGTGCTGAGCTCGCGCGGCAACGGCACCGCCGACCGCGCGCGCCTGCTCGACGCCGACCACGCCGCGCTTGACCGCGTCAGCTACTCCACCTGCGACATCGACGACCGCCGCTGGGAGCTGCGCGCGCGGGACATGAGCCTGGACCAGGACCAGGGCGTGGGCCGCGCCCGCGACGTGACCATGCGCTGGGGCGACGTGCCCTTCCTGTGGCTGCCCTACGCGCGCTTCCCCATCGACGACCGGCGCCAGAGCGGCTTCCTGTACCCGAGCCTGGGCAGCTCCAACAACGGCGGCTTCGACATGACGCTGCCGTACTACCTCAACCTGGCGCCGAACTTCGATGCCACGCTCTACCCGCGCCTGATCTGGGACCGCGGCCTGATGCTCGGCGGCGAGTTCCGCTATCTGACCGACACGCAGCGCGGCAAGGTGGAATTCACCAGCCTGCCGCACGACCGCGCCGCCAACCGCGAGCGTGGCTACTTCCACTTCGAGAACTACGGTGTGCTGTCGTCCCACTGGGGCGTGTCGGTGAACCTCAATGACGTCTCCGACGACCGTTACTTCGAGGATTTCGGCAACACCCTGACCACCGTGGCGACCAGCCTGCTGCCGTCCAGCGCCTACCTCAACGGCCGCGGCAGCTGGTGGTCCGCCAGCATCGGCGGCGACCGCTACCAGATCACCGATCCGAGCCTGTCGGACCTGTCCGAGCCCTACCAGCGCCTGCCGCGGGCGACCTTCGAAGGCGAGCACGACCTGGCCGGGCCGCTGCGCGTGGGCCTGGACGGCGAGTTCGTCGCCTTCCACAAGAGCTGCACGCGCGAGGGCGGCAGCAGGGTGTGCCCGACCAACGGCCAGCGCCTGGATCTCTACCCCTACCTGGCCCTGCCGCTGGAGGGTGCCTCCTGGTTCCTGCGTCCCGAACTGGGAGTGCGCAGCACGCGCTACGACCTCGATCCGGGCAATGACGCCATCGCCGGCAGCCTTTCCGACACCTCGCCGCAGCGCACGGTACCCATCGCCAGCGTGGACGCCGGGCTGGTGTTCGAGCGCGACGCGCGCCTGTTCGGCGAAGACATGCTGCAGACGCTCGAGCCGCGCCTGTACTACCTGCGCGTGCCCTACCGCGACCAGTCTGACCTGCCGGTGTTCGACACCCAGCCGATCAGCTTCGACTTCGGCCAGCTGTTCCGCACCAACCGCTACACCGGAGCGGACCGCCAGACCGACGCCAACAACCTCACCCTGGCCCTGACCAGCCGCCTGCTGGAGAGCGACAGCGGCGTGGAGCGCGTCGCGGCCAGCCTCGGGCAGATCCGCTACTTCGACGACCAGCGCGTGCAGTTGCCGGGCCAGCCGCCCACCGACTACGCCGGGTCGGACTACGTCGGACAGCTCGACCTGCGCCTATCCGAGCGCTGGCGCCTGAGTCTGGCCGAGCAGTGGGATCCGAACCGCGACCGCAGCGATCTCGGCACCTTCTCCCTGCAGCACCGCTTCGGCCGCGAGGGCGTGCTGAACCTGTCCTACCGTTACCGGCGCGATTTCCTCGAACAGGCCGACATCGCCGCCCTGGTGCCGCTGAACGAGCGCTGGCGCCTGGTGGGCCGCTGGAACTATTCGCTGCGCGACGACAAGACGCTGGAGGGCTTCTTCGGCGTGGAGCACGACGACTGCTGCACCGCCTGGCGCATCCTGGCTCGCCACTACGTACACAACGTCGCCGGCGATTCCACCAATGCGCTGTATTTCGAGTTGGAATTCAAGGGCATCGGCGCGCTGGGACAGAAGACGGACGACTTCCTGCGGCGTGCTATCCTTGGCTACCGCTGAGCCTGCGGCGCGCGGCGCGGTTCAGTTGCCGCTCCGCCTCCCCGTGGTATCCCGCAGGCCGGTCCGCGACCGCCTGGAGCGCGCCGCCGCGACCGCCGCATCCGACCCCCTGGTGGAATCCGCATGAACAAGCTGACCGTCCTGTTCGCCTTGCTGCTCGCCCTGGTCTGCGCCGCCCCGCGCGCCACCGCGCAACTGCTGCCCAGCGACAGCATCGACCGCATCGTCGCCGTGGTGGACGAGGACGTTGTGCTGCAAAGTGAGCTCGACCGCGCCGTGGGTC
>DAOOVM010000037.1:0-2551 GCA_035370085.1 Rhodanobacteraceae bacterium
ACGTGCGCGAGGGCAATCCGACGCAGGACCGCCTGGAGACCGCGCTCGCGGCGCTCGAAGGCGGTGCGGCGGCCCTGGCCTATGCGTCCGGCATGGCCGCCATGGCCGGACTGCTGGACTGCCTGCCCGCAGGCAGCCACCTGCTGTATCCGTCGGACTGCTACACCGGCCTGCGCGTGCTGGCGCAGGAGTTCCTGCCGCAACGCGGCGTCAGTGCCACCGCGGTGGACATGGCGGACCTCGCTGCCGTGCGTGCCGCGCTGACGCCCGCCACGCGCTGCGTCTGGCTGGAGACGCCGTCCAACCCGCAGCTGCGCGTGTGCGACATCGCCGCGCTGGCGCAGATCGCCCGCGCCGGCGGCGCCATCGCGGTATGCGACAACACCTTCGCCACCTCGCTGCTGCAGCAGCCGCTGGCGCTGGGCGCCGACGTGGTCATGCACTCCACCACCAAGTACTTCGGTGGTCACAGTGACGTGCAGGGCGGCGCCCTGGTATTTGCCCGACGCGATGCCCTGTTCGCAGCGGCGCTGCATTGCCGCCACGTCACCGGCGGCGTGCTGGCGCCCTTCAACGCCTGGCTCACCCTGCGCGGCCTGCGCTCTCTGCCGGCGCGCATGACCATGCACTGCGCGAATGCGCGGCGCGTGGCCGAGTTCCTTGCGGCGCACCCGCGTGTCGAGCGGGTCAACTGGCCGGGCCTGGCGCTGCATCCGGGCCACGCCATCGCCGCGAAGCAGATGCGCGACTTCGGCGCCATGCTCAGCATCGAGGTGCGCGGTGGCCGCGCGGCGGCACTCGCTGTCGCCGGCAAGCTGCGGCTGTTTCTCAACGCCACCTCACTCGGCGGCTGCGAATCGCTGGTGGAGCACCGCGCTTCGGTGGAAGGCCCGCAGCCGGTGTCGCCGCAAGGCCTGCTACGCTTCTCCATCGGCCTGGAGCACGCCGAGGATCTCGTGGAGGATCTGCGCCAGGCGCTTGCTTGAGGGGAGGTGCCCCGCGGCGGGCACCGGGCCGGAGAACGCGGCGACTCAGGGCAACAGCGGGCAGACCGATTCGCCCACGGTTGGCGCCAGCAAGACGGCCACCAGAGCGTTGGCCGAGGCCTCTGCCTGCGACTTCAACTGCGCCCCGTAGCTAGCGGCCAGGAGTGAGCACGTGAAATTGCTGCCGCTGACGGACGACCCCGTCACGGTGACGCCGGTCCCGGCCAGACTCGCCATGTACGCGCCGTCATTGCCGTCGGCGCCGACCTCATAGCGGGGCGCATAGGCCAGCGTGATGGCACTGATGGTGATATTGCAGGCCCCGGGCGGAAGGGAACCGCCGGAATACTCCACCGACGCGACGATGTCGTCGGCCGTGCCCGTCGCATTGAACTGGCCCGTGCCGAAATCGCCGGTGAAGGAGCCGGCATGCAGCACCACGGGGCATCCAGCACTACCGCCACACTGCGTCTGACCGCAGACGGTGTAGGTGATGCCGCTGGTGGTGTCGGTCGCCGTCTGGCTGGGGATGCAGCTCGTTGCCCCATCGATTGCCGATTGCAGCGCCGCGAGAAACTGGGGTTTGGTCACGGCCTGCGACCAGCAGGCCTGGAAGCCGTTGTGGATCAGCAGGTCAGCGGCGGCGACGGGCAGCGCAGCCACGAACAAGAGGGCGGCCGGCGTGTGACGAGCGGCGTTCCTGACGATTCCCTGCATGACCGCTTCTCCTGCATTCGGTGCGCGTGCGAGCCTAAGCCCCACGCGCGACAGCAACAAGTCTCGGAACCGTGAAAACCTACCAGCTCCCCGTACTGGGCATCGACGCCCAGGGCTCCTGCGGCGGCAGGTGTGCGCCCTTCTGCAGCAGCTCGATGGACACGAGGTCGGGCGAGCGCACGAAGGCCATGTTGCCGTCGCGCGGCGGTCGGCTGATCAGGTAACCCATGCCCTGCAGGCGCGCGCACAGGGCGTAGACGTCATCGACGCGAAAGGCGAGGTGGCCGAAATTGCGCGCGCTGCCGTAGTCCTCGACGCGGCCTTCGGCATCGGGCCAGTTGTAGGTCAGCTCGATCTCCGCCTCGGGCGTCTCGTCGGCCGCAAGGAATACCAGCGTGTAGCGCCCCTGGGCGTTCTCCATCCGCCGCGTTTCCTTCAGACCCAGCCCCGCGCAGTAGAAACGCAACGAAGCCTCGAGGTCGCGGACGCGGACCATGGTGTGCAGGTAGCGCATGGGATTCTCCTTGCAGGCGAAGACGGCAGGTGGGGCGTCCCCGGGGTGACTCAAGGGCCTGTCGGCGCGATCAGTCGAGAAACAGATCCGGCAGCAGCGGCCGGGCCGGATCGACAGCGTAGGACGAAAAATCGCCGACACCGGCGTTGCGCAGCACGTCCTCGTCGATCAGGAAGCGGCCCGTGGCCTCGCGTGCGGGGCGCATCAGGATGGCGTGCGCGGCATCGGCAACGATCTCCGGCCGACGGCAGCCGTCGAGGGACACCCCGGGAATCATGGCCAGCGCCGCGGTGGCGATCACCGTGCGCGGCCACAGCGCGTTGACCGCCACGCC
>DAOOVM010000037.1:2651-17990 GCA_035370085.1 Rhodanobacteraceae bacterium
TCCTCGCGGATGTCGCATTGCAGGGCGAGCGCCTTGCCGCCGGCGGCCTCCACCTCGGCCGCGGCGCTGTGGATCGTACCCGGCAGCTTGGGATTGGGCACGGAGGATTTCGCCGCGATGACGATGTTTGCGCCGTCGCGCGCGGCGCGCAGGGCGATGGCCAGACCGATGCCGCGCGAGGCGCCGGTGATGAACAGGGTCTTGCCGCGCAGGGTGCTCATGGGATCGACGTCCACCTCAGGAAGGGTCCGCGCGCATTGTCGCCTTTCCGCCCCGCTGCGGCGACGTCGACGCTAGGCCTGCTGGAAGCGCGGCAGCAGGCGCATGAGCGCGTCCAGCCGCTGCAGGGGATCGGTCAGCACCAGCAGCTCCTGGCGCTCCACCGCGGCCAGCGGCAACAGCTCGGCGAGGCGGAACCCGACCCAGCTGGCGTCGTCGAAGCGGGCGCGCTCGGCCTTGGCGTGCGGCCCGCCGACCTGTTCAAGCAGACGCTCCACGATCGTGGCGAGCAGACCGAACTCGGCCGGCACCGGAATCACCGCCTCGTCCGGCCAGGTGCGCACCTCGGCCCGCACCTGGCCGTCGCTGCGCACGCGCGTGGCGCGCACGCGGAAGCGCGCGCTGCCGCGCGCCTGGATGCCGAGCAGGCCGTCGGTGCGCGCCTCGAAGTCGACGATGCGCGCCAGCGTACCCACGGCGGCCGGCATGGCCGGCGCGCCGGCTTCGGCACCGTCCAGGATCAGGCACACGCCGAAGGGGCGTTCCTGGCGCGTGCACTCGCGCACCAGATCGAGATAGCGCGGTTCGAAGATGCGCAGGGCCAACTCGCCGCCCGGAAACAGCACGGCGTTGAGCGGGAACAGGGGCAGATCGGATAAGCCATCCACGGCCGCTGCCCTGACCTAAACGGCCTTGCCCGCCAGAGCGGCCACGAAGCGCCGCGGCGCGTTCTCGAAGCCACCGTTGGACATGAACACAACGTGGTCGCCGGGCCGCGCCTCGGCGGCGAGCGCGGCAATCAGCGCGTCCACGGTCGCCGCGGTGCGGCCGCGGCTGCCGAGCGCGTCGGTCACGGCCTTGGCGTCCCAGGGCAGCTCGGGGCGGTGCAGGAACAGCACGAGGTCGGCATCGCGCAGGGAAGGCGCCAGTTCGGCCGCGTGCGCGCCCAGGCGCATGGAATTGGAGCGCGGCTCCATGCCCACCAGGATGCGCGCCGCGCCCACGCTGGCGCGCAGGCCGGCGAGCGTGGTGGCGATGGCGGTGGGATGGTGGGCGAAATCGTCGTAGACCCGCACGCCGCCGGCCTCGCCGACCCCTTCGAGACGCCGTTTGGCGCTGCGGAAATCGGCCAGTGCGGCAATGGCGACGCAGGGGTCCACCCCCACGGCTTCGGCCGCCGCCAGCGCGGCCAGCGCATTCATCACGTTGTGGCGGCCGAGCAGGCCCCACTGCACACTGCCCAGATCACGGCCGTCGCGCAGCACGCAAAAGCGCGAGCCGTCGGCGGCGAGGAGACACGCGCGCCACTCGCCGGCGTCGATGCCGAAGGTGGTCACGGGCGTCCACGCGCCCATGGCCAGCACTTCGGCCAGGCGCGCGTCCTCGGCGTTGACGACGAGGCGGCCGTTACCCGGCACGGTGCGCACGAGGTGGTGGAACTGGCGCTGGATCGCCGCCACGTCGGGGAAAATGTCGGCGTGGTCGTATTCGAGGTTGTTCAGCACCGCCACCGTGGGGTGGTAGTGCACGAACTTCGAGCGCTTGTCGAAGAAGGCGGTGTCGTACTCGTCGGCCTCGATGACGAAGTCCTCGCCGCCGCCGAGGCGCGCCGACACACCGAAGTTCTCCGGCACACCACCGACGAGGAAACCGGGCGCGCGCCCGCCGGCCTCGAGCAGCCAGGCCAGCATGGCCGTCGTGGTGGTCTTGCCGTGGGTGCCGGCCACTGCGAGCACGCGGCGCCGCCGCAGCAGGGTATCGCCCAGCCATTGCGGGCCTGATGCATAGGGCAGGCGCGCATTCAACAGGTGCTCCACGGCCGGATTGCCGCGAGACAGGGCATTGCCCACGATCACGAGGTCAGGGGACGGCGCCAGGTGCGCGGGAGCATAGCCCGAGTGCAGGGCGATGCCGAGCTGTTCGAGCTGGGTGCTCATGGGCGGATAGACATTGGCGTCGCTGCCTTCCACGGCGTGGCCGAGCTCACGCGCCAGCGCGGCGACGCCGCCCATGAAGGTGCCGCAGATGCCCAGGATGTGCAGTTTCATGCAACCGCTCCGCGTCGATCACCGGGGCACGCCCAGCCCAGGCGGCACCTCATGCGCCGAATACCACGCTCACGCCCAGATCGACGAGCAGGGCAATCAGGATGGCCGCCGCCAGGCGCACTTCCAGCGCCTGGCGCAGCACATGCACCTGCACGGCGAGCTTCCAGATCATCAGCGCCAGCAGCGGCCACATCAGCACCAGCTGCGCCGGCGTCATGGCCTCCGGCGACGTGGGCGGCTTGCCCATGCCGAGCAGCAGCGGCAACGACAGGGCGAGGAAAATGAGATCGAGCCCGCTCCACGCCAGCGCGGTCTGCACGAAGCGGTTGGCGAAACGACGCAAGCTGAGCAGGGTGTGCAACAGCGCCAGCACGAACAGCGTGGCCAGGGCCGCACGCAGCGGCGACACGGGCGCCTCGGGCGTGGCGAAGAGCTGGCCGGCGGAGGTACGCGCCAGCAGGCTTGCCAGCACCAGGGCGGCGAGCAGGCGCGGTGCATAGGGCAGGTCCTGCGGACCGCGGCGAAACTGGCACAGCTCGCGAAAGGTCGCGATCAGGGACGACATGGCGTGCGCCGGCTGGGCGGCGGCGCGTCGCGGCGGAGGGCCGCGGCGGCCGCGCGGAAGGGGATCACGCCGCGGCGTGCGGCAATGCGGCGAGGATGCGCTGGAACACTTCCTCCAGGGCGCCCACGCCGTCGACGATGCGCAGGCGTCCCTGGGCGGCATAGTAGTCGGCGACCGGCGCGGTCTGCTCGGCGTACACCTCCAGGCGCTTGCGCACCGTGGCCGGATCGTCGTCCTTGCGTCCCTCGGCTGCGGCGCGGCCGGCGAGGCGGTCGACGATGAGTTCGTTCGGCACGCGCAGCTTGATCGCCACGTCCAGCGGCTGGCGCAGGCGCTCGAGCAGGCTCTCCAGCGCGCGGCACTGCGCCAGGTTGCGCGGATAGCCGTCGAGGATGAAGCCGGCGCGGGCATCGGCCTCGGCCAGGCGCTCCTCGAGCATGCCCAGCACGATGTCGTCGGAGACCAGCTGCCCCGCCTCCATCACCGCCTTGGCCTTCAGGCCCAGCGGCGTGCCGGCCTTGACCGCCGCGCGCAGCAGATCGCCGGTGGAGATGTGCGGCACCTTCAGCTCGGTCTTGAGCGAGGTCGCCTGGGTGCCCTTGCCGGAGCCGGGCGCGCCGAGCAGAACAATGCGCATGCTTGGGGGATCCTGGTCGCTGCAGCGGAACCGCAGCCTTGGTTTAGACTCAAGGCCGGAACGCTAGCGGGGCGGCCCCGCAGAGTCAAACGCAGCCTGCGCCCACGGCGCTGCGGTCGCGCCGGGCATTTTTGCCGTGCCGGCAGCCGCCTGCGGCCGGCCGCCGCGTCGCCCCGGCGGGTGCCACCCACTGCAGCGCGCCCCCGGCGCGCCGCCAGAACCCCACCACACAGGCGCGCTGCCGGCGCGCCGCGGAGAATCTGCATGAGTCGAGGCAAGCTGCTCTACGCCCAGTCCGGCGGCGTCACCGCCGTCATCAACGCCACTGCCGGCGCGGTGATCGAGACCGCCCGCGCGCACAAGATTCCGGTGCTGGCCGCGAGGAACGGCATCATCGGCGCGCTGCGCGAGGAGCTGATCGACACCACCAGGGAATCGGCCGCGGCCATCGCCGCCCTCAAGCACACGCCGGGCGGCGCCTTCGGTTCCTGCCGCTTCAAGCTGAAGTCGATCGAGGCCGACCGCGCCCGCTACGAGCGCCTGATCGAGGTGTTCCGCGCCCACGACATCCGCTGGTTCCTCTACAACGGCGGCAACGATTCGGCCGACACTTCGGCCAAGATCTCCCAGGTGGGCAAGGCGCTGGGCTACGACCTCAAGGTGATCGGCGTGCCCAAGACGGTGGACAACGACCTCGCCGTGACCGACTGCTGTCCCGGCTTCGGCTCGGTGGCCAAGTACACCGCGCTGTCGATCATGGAGGCCGGCCTGGACGTGGAATCGATGGCCGAGTCGTCGACCAAGGTGTTCATCATGGAAGTGATGGGGCGCCATGCCGGATGGATTGCCGCCGCGGCCGGCCTCGCGGCGCGCGACCGCGACGATCCGCCGCACCTGATCCTCTTCCCCGAGGTGGCCTTCGACGAGGCGGCGTTCCTGGCGCGGGTGAAGGCGACGGTGGAGCGCGTGGGCTATTGCACGGTGGTGGCGTCCGAAGGGCTGAAGAACCGCGAGGGGCAGTTCCTCGCCGAAGCCGGCACGCGCGATGCGTTCGGCCACAGCCAGCTGGGCGGTCTCGCCCCGGTACTGGCGCAATTGGTGAAGGACAAGCTCGGCTACAAGTACCACTGGGCCCTGCCCGACTACCTGCAGCGTTCGGCGCGCCACGTCGCATCGAAGACCGACTTCGAGCACGCCTGCGCCGTGGGCGAGGCCGCCGTGGAGCTGGCCCTGGCAGGCCGGAATGCGGTGATGCCGGTGATCAAGCGTTTGTCCGACGCCCCCTACCGCTGGAAGATCGAGGTGGCGCCGCTGTCGAAGGTGGCCAACCACGAGAAGAAGCTGCCGAAGAACTATCTCACCAAGGATGGCTACGGCATCACCGCGGCGGCGCGCCGCTACCTGGAGCCGCTGATCCGCGGCGAGGCCTACCCGCCCTACGCCCGTGACGGGCTGCCCAGGTACGTGCGCCTGAAGAAGGCGCTGGTGGCGAAGAAGCTGCCGGCCTACGCCATCGCCGACAAGTGACACCGGCACCGCGCACCTGAGGGCACCGGGCGCGCTTTTCCGTTGGGAGGGACAAACCGGGCGCAACGCCCGGCCCGACCCGTACGACGGAGACCGCCCATGCCCGCCCCTGCCCTGCCGCGCCTCGCCGCGCTGGCTTTGTCCACCCTGATCGCCGCCACGGCCGGCGCCGCGCCGGGCAGCGGCGACCTGTACCGCGTCACCAGCAAGATGGACATGCCCGGCATACCCGTGTCCATGCCCGCGCACACCAGCGAGGTGTGCGCAGCCCGGGACGCCGGCGCCAACATGGTGCCGCACGAAAAGAACTGCCGCGTCGAGGACTACCGCGACAACGGCAGCAAGGCCAGTTACCGCCTGGTCTGCACCGGCAAGGACGCGATGAGCGGCGAAGGCGAAATGGAGCGCCTCGCCGATGGCTACCGCGGTTCCGTACACGTGGTGATGGGCGGCGAGGCGCAGGGCCAGGAGATGACCCTGCGCTACGAGGGCAAGCGCATCGGCAGCTGCGACGTCGCCACCGAGTCGCCCGCCGCCAAGGGGCGCGCCCTGCAACAGCAGGTGTGCGAGCAGCAGCTGGACGTGCCCTCCGCCTTCCGCCTGTTCACCGATCAGGGCGGCGCCTGCGGCGCGCAGCGCGCGGCCTTCTGCCAGCGCCTGCAGCAGCGCACGGCCAAGATGACCGATCCGGCGGCCTATGCCGAGGGTGACCTTCCGGGCCTGTGGGATGCTGCGTCCGCCTGCGGCCAGTCGCGCGACGCCGTGCTCGGCCAGGCCTGCCGCCGCGCCGAGGCCGGCGGCAACCTCGCCTTCATCGGCGCGCAGTGCCCCGATCTGGTGCCGCGTGCCTGCGAGCGTGCCGACGTGCGCCGCGACGCCGATTTCCTGGTGGCCAGCTGCGGCGAGCGGGCGCGCAGCCTTGCCGCGCAGCAGTGCGAAGGCCGCGGCTACACGGCCATGCTGTCCTCTCCCTACCGCGATTTCTGCAGCCGCTACGCCAGCCAGCGTCTGCGCGAGCGCAACGCGCCCGCAGCGGCCGACGGCCGTGCCCGCCCCGAGGCGGCGGCGCAGGGCAAGCCGGCCAAATCGTCCTGGCGCGACAAGCTCAAGGGGCTCAAGGACGGCATCGGCGGGGAATGAGCGCGTGTTCGCCCTGAGCCTGCTGGCCGCGCTCACGACAGCCTCAGGCGCTGCCGCCCCGGTCGACGCCTATCCGGACGTGGCGCGCGCCTACTGGGTGGAGGTCGACGGCGCGCCGCTGTGGGCCGGCCATGCCGATGCCCGCCTGCCGCCGGCAAGCCTGACCAAGCTCATGACCGCGCTGCTCGCCGACGAGGCGCTCGACGCGCAGGCCCTCGTCGAAGTTGGTGCCGCCGCCGCGGCCGAGACCGGCACCCGCGCCGGTCTGCGCCGCGGCGAACGCTTCCGCGCGGGCGAACTCGTCGCCGCGATGCTGGTGCGCTCGGCCAACGACGCCTGCCATGCCCTGGCCGACGCCGTGGCCGGCGACGAGGCGGCCTTCGTCGCGCGCATGAACGCGCGCGCCGCAGCGCTGGCGCTGGCCGACACCCACTACGCCAATGCCTGCGGCCACGACGACGCGGCGCAGTATTCCAGCGCGCGCGACCTGGCCCGCCTCAGCCACGCCGTGCTCGCGCGCCCGGCGCTGGTCGCGGCAGCGGCGCAGCGCGAGGCTCGGCTGACCAGCCTGGACGGACGCAGGCTGCGACTGCGCAGCACCAATGCCCTGCTTGACGGCCTGCCCGGCGCCCGCGGCCTCAAGACCGGTACCACGCCAGGCGCCGGCCGCTGCCTGGTGGCCGTGGTCGAGCGCGACGGCGTGCAGGTGCTGGCCGTGCTGCTGCATGCGCCCGATCGCTGGTGGGACAGCGTGGGTCTGATCGGCCTGGCCTTCGACGCGCCGCGGCAGGGCAAGCATGCACACTGACCGGGTCGAACAGGCCGGCCTGGGCGCGGCCCTGGTGGCAGCGACGCTGCTGGCCTACGCAAACGCCCTCACGGCCGGCTTCCAGTTCGACGACTTCCACGCCATCGTCGACAACCCGGCCGTGCACAGCCTGCAGGCCTGGTGGCAGGCCCTGCCCGGCATCCGCCCCCTGCTGAAGTTGAGCTATGCGCTGGACTGGCTGCGCGGCAATGGCGAGGCACGCAGCTTCCATGCCACCAACCTCGCGCTGCACGCGCTCAACGTGCTCCTGCTGTGGCGCCTGCTGCGCCTGGCCGTGCAGCACTGGGGCAGCACAGGCGGCCGGTCGGAATACGCCGCGGCGCTCGGCGCCGTGGTCTTTGCGCTGCACCCGGCCGCCACCGAGGCGGTGACCTATGTCAGCGGCCGCTCGATCGTTCTCGCCTCGACCTTGCTGCTGCTGACCCTGTGGCTGGAAGTCAGCGCAGCGGCCGCCGCGGGAGGAGCGGTCCGCCGCCGCGCGCGGGGGCGACGCGCCCTGGCCTTGGCCGCGTTCGCTGCGGCGCTGGCGGTGCGCGAGACCAGCGCCGTGATGCCCCTGGTGCTGCTCGCCATCGGCGCCTGCGTCCGGCCCGCCGCGTCGTGGAGCGAGCGCGTGGTGCGCCTGCGCGGATATGCGCTGCTGCTGGCTCTGGCGGCACTGGCCGCCCTGTACACGCCCGGCTACCGCGTGTTCTTCGGCGCGAGCCTGGGCGCCCGCGACCTGCTGGCGCAACTCGGCGGCCAAGCGGTGGCGCACGGCTACCTGTTCGTGCACGTGCTGCTCGGCCTGCACAGCAATATCGACCCCGACCTGCGCGCGCCCGAAGGCTGGAGCATGGCCTGCAGCGGCGGCGCAATGCTCCTGGCCGGCCTGCTCATCTCGGCCGTGGCGGCGCGGCGGCGCTGGCCCTGGCTGAGTCTCGCCATCGCCTGGTACCTACTGCAGCTCGCGCCGAGCAATTCCCTGCTGCCGCGCCTGGACCTGGCCAACGACCGCCACCTCTATCTCGCCCTCGGCGGACCGGCGCTGGTGCTGGCCGTGGCATTCGATCGCCTGCTCGCGCCAGCGCTGTGGCGTCCCAGCGCTGGCTTCGCGGCACTGGTGCTGCTCGCCGCGCTGGGCGCGGCAACCGCGCAGCGCAATCGCGACTACCGCAGCGAGACCGCGCTGTGGCAGGCCACGGCCAAGGCGTCGCCGCGCAAGGCGCGGGCCTGGCTCAACCTGGGTTATGCGCGGCGTCTGGAAGGCGACTACGCCGGTGCGGCGCAGGCCTACGCACGGGCACTGGCGCTGGATCCGGGCAATGCGCAGGCGGCCATCAATCTCAGCCTGCTGCCGGCGGCGGCGACACCCGGCGCAGGGAGCGCGGGAAACGCGGCGTCCCGCGGCGCGCCGCCCTGAGCGGTGCGGGCAGGCGCCCGCACCGCGACCGGCATCAGGCCGGCGGATTGCCGAAGCGGTTCGCGCCGGGCGTGCCGGCAACGAAGCCGTTGAAGATCAGTGCGATCAGGCCGCCTACCGCGGGCACCAGACCGATCAGGATCCACCAGGCCGACTTGTCCACGTCATGCCAGCGCTTGGCCGTAATGGCCAATGCCGGCCACAGCGTGATGAGGCCAACGAGACCGAAAATGCTGGTCATGCGGCTGGCGGCGGCCAGTGCCGCCTCGGGATCGCCGGCGCCGGCGGCAAACCCGCCGGTCATGGCGCCGATGAGGCCGAACAGCACCAGCATCGCCAGGAAGAACAGCCAGTACACCTTGCGACCCACGCGCCCCTCGAACGAAAACAGCAACTGACTCCAACTCATCGTCCCCTCCTCCGGGTTGGTGATGACGGGCGGTCGGTCCGCCCCGGCCAGAGTAAACGACAGTTGGCCCGCGACCGAACAGCCCCTGGCGCGCTGCGCCGCACAACGGCAGGCCCCATCCCGTGGCTATACTCGACCCGCTGGTCTTGCTGTACTTCCGTGAGAGTGCCGACAGGACCGTCCGCCCGGGGCTCGGGGTGGACGCGCCCGGGGCGCGCGCGTGCCGGAACCGGCGTGCCCGCCCCGCCTTGCCGACATCTCTCGTTTCCGCTGCTGCCGAAGTGAGGGGATAGTCGATGTTGGAACAGTACGGTTTTTGGATCGTCATGCTGTGCGCCGCCGTGGCGCTGGTGTATGGCGGCGTGTCGATCAGTTGGATCCTCGGCCGGCCGGCCGGCAACGAGCGTATGCAGCAGATCGCTGCCGCCGTGCAGGAGGGCGCCAGCGCCTACCTCAAGCGGCAGTACACGACCATCGCCATGGTCGGAGCGATCCTGTTCGTGGTGATCGGCGTGGCGCTGAAGAGCTGGCCCACGGCCATTGGCTTCCTCATCGGCGCGATCCTCTCGGGTGCTGCCGGCTTCATCGGCATGTTCGTGTCCGTGCGCGCGAACGTGCGCACGGCGCAGGCCGCCACCGAGGGCCTCAATGCCGCGCTCAACGTGAGCTTCAAGGGCGGCGCCATTACCGGCCTACTGGTGGTGGGCCTGGGCCTGCTCGGCGTGGCCGGCTACTTCCTCTTCGTCATGGGCGGCGCCGCGCCGGGCGAGGCGACGCTCAAGGCGGCCCTGCAGCCGATGATCGGCTTGGCCTTCGGCAGCTCGCTCATCTCCATCTTTGCGCGCCTCGGCGGCGGCATCTTCACCAAGGGCGCCGACGTCGGTGCGGACCTCGTGGGCAAGGTCGAAGCCGGCATCCCCGAGGACGACCCGCGCAACCCGGCGGTGATCGCCGACAACGTCGGCGACAACGTCGGCGACTGCGCCGGCATGGCCGCCGACCTGTTCGAGACCTACGCGGTGACCATCATCGCGGCGATGCTGATCGCGGGCATTTCCTACGCCACCTACGGCTGGAACGGCGTGCTCTACCCGCTGCTGCTCGGCGCCGTGTCGATCATCGCCTCGGTGGTCGGCACCTTCTTCGTGAAGGTGCGCGAGGGCGGCAAGATCATGAACGCGCTGTACCGCGGCCTGGGGGTATCGGGCGTGCTGGCGGCCATCGCCTTCTTCTTCGTGACGCGCTCGCTGTTCCCGGGCGAGAACGGCATGCCGCTGTTCTGGTGCGCCATGATCGGCCTGGCCCTCACCGCCGCGATGGTGGTGATCACCGAGTACTACACCGCCACCGAGTACAGCCCGGTGCGCGAGGTGGCCAAGGCGTCCGTCACCGGCCACGGCACCAACGTGATTGCCGGCCTCGCCGTGTCGATGAAGTCGACCGCGGCGCCGGTGATCGCGGTGGCCCTGGCGATCTGGGGCTGCTACCACATCGGCGGCCTGTTCGGCGTGGCCATCGCCGCCACTGCGATGCTGTCCATGGCCGGCATGATCGTCGCTCTGGACGCCTACGGCCCGATCACCGACAACGCCGGCGGCATCGCCGAGATGAGCCACCTCGGCCCGGAGATCCGCAAGATCACCGACGCGCTGGACGCCGTGGGCAACACCACCAAGGCGGTGACCAAGGGCTACGCCATCGGCTCGGCCGGCCTCGCCGCGATCGTGCTGTTTGCCGACTACGCGCACAAGCTGGGCGAGGCGGGCATCGCCGCGGACTTCTCCATCAACCAGCCCAACGTGGTGATCGGCCTGCTCATCGGCGGCATGATTCCCTACCTCTTCGGCGCCTTCGCCATGGAGGCGGTCGGCAGCGCCGCTGGCGCCGTGGTGGAGGAAGTACGGCGCCAATTCCGCGAGATCGCCGGCATCATGGAAGGCACGGGCAAGCCGCAGTACGACAAGGCGGTGGACCTGCTGACGCGCGCGGCGATCAAGAAGATGATCGTGCCCTCGCTGCTGCCGCTGGTGATCCCGGTGCTGGTGGGCAAGCTGCTGGGCGCGGCCGCGCTGGGCGGCCTGCTCATGGGCACGATCGTCACGGGCCTCTTCGTCGCGATCTCCATGTGCACCGGCGGCGGCGCCTGGGACAACGCCAAGAAGTACATCGAGGAAGGCCACCACGGCGGCAAGGGCAGCGATGCGCACAAGGCCGCGGTGACGGGCGACACGGTCGGCGATCCCTACAAGGACACCGCCGGCCCGGCCGTGAACCCGCTGATCAAGATCATCAACATCGTGGCCCTGCTGCTGATTCCGCTGCTGTAGGCCACACCGGCGCGGGCTGCGCCCCGCCGTCGCTCGACCCCGGGCCCCGCTGCGGCGGGGCCCGGCCGTTTCTGAACTGGCGAAAACCGCCGCCCCGGACCTCGGGCGGCATTTGGTGCACTGCACCACCAGCCTGGCGTATTCTCCGCGCCCGTTCGCCCCCTCGGGGCCAGTCAACGCAAGGAGAATCGCCATGGGCCTCGACCTCGTCAGCGCCGGCCAGTCCGTTCCGGACGAAATCAACGTCGTCATCGAGATTCCCAAGGATGCCGAGCCGGTGAAGTACGAGGTGGACAAGGGCACCGGCGCCATCTTCGTCGACCGCGTGCTGTCCACGCCGATGCGCTATCCCTGCAACTACGGTTACGTGCCGCACACCCTGGGCGGCGACGGCGATCCACTGGACGCGCTGGTGATCCTGCCGCTGCCACTGGTGCCGGGCTCGGTGATCCGCTGCCATCCGGTCGGCATGCTGAAGATGACCGACGAGGCCGGCAGCGACGAGAAGCTGGTGGTCGTGCCGACTGCCAAGGTGTTCAACGGCTACGCCCACATCACCGACATCGGCCAGGTCAGCCAACACTGGCTGGAGCGCATCGGTCACTTCTTCGAGCACTACAAGGATCTGGAGAAGGGCAAGTGGGTGAAGGTGGACGGCTGGGCCGGCGCGGCCGAGGCCAAGGCGGAGATCCTCGCCGGCGTGAAGCGCCACGCCGACGCCAAGGACCGCCCGAAGTTCTGAGCGCCGCAGCGGGCGCCACACGCGGCGCCCGGTCCAAGCGCGGCCGCCAGCATGCATCCGCAGATCGCTGCCTCGACCCGGCGCTGCAGCAGGGCTTTGCCGCGGACTGCAGCGCCTTGGAGCTCTCCGAGGTGTTCGGCCAGGGACTCCAACGGGTCTTGCGCGTCAGCGGCGCTGACGCCGGCGACGGTGGCGGCGGCAGGCCGGGAATCGCCGCGAATTACCCGCCGGCAGCGGAGGCGGCCGCCGCGATCGACCTAGGATCGGCGGTCGGCGTTCGCGCCATGACCGCGCTGGCGCGGCCGATCACCCGCTCCACCGCCGCGATCCGCCGCAGCCCGGCCGTGACGATCCAGCTCACCGCCAGTCCGAGTAGCGTCGCGATCGCCGCCTTCGCAGGTCCGGGCCAGGTCACCGACAGCAGCGCGAACTGCAGCCATATCACGATCGGATAGTGCACCAGGTAGATGCCGTAGGCATTGGCGCCGAGGCTGTCCCAGCACCGGCTGGGCGCGCGCTGCCAGCGGACAAAATGGGCGAGCAGCGCGAAGCTGGTCGTGGCCGAGGACAGCACGAACAGCGCATTGCATGCGACGGTCAGTGCACTCGCGTCGCCGCGCTGCCGCAGCACCGCCAGCAGGACCAGGAACACGGCGATCAGGGCGACGAACACCACGGGCGCGAGGTTGGCCCACAGCAGCCAGCGGCGCGCCAGATTGCCCGCGGGATCGAGCAGCCCGCGGTCGAGGCCCTGCGCCGCCACGGCGGCGCCGGACAGAAAGTACAGCAGATACAGCGGTACGCGCGCCGTCTGCACGAAGAACGGCCCGAACGCGTCCCAGTGCATCGGATCGACGAGGGCCGCGGACGGCAGGTAGGCGCACAGGCCCGCAGCGGCGAATCCGGCGTAGGCGCGCCAGGGGCGGCTGCCGTCACCGAGCAGGACGCGAGCCAGCGCGGCCGGCCACGTCGGCGCGAGGCGATGCAGCAGCGCCGCGATGCCGGCAAAGGCGAGCAACACCCACAGGAACCAGGCCGGTCCGGCCGGCCAGGCGCCCAGTGCCAGCCACTGCGCGGCGAAGCCGCCGAGCGTCGGTGCCGCGGTCACCTGCACATAGGTCGCCGCATAGGCGAGCGGCGCGAGCAGCCCGGCGCCAACCAGGAACGGCAGGCCGAGCCGCACCAGGCGCTCGCGCAGGTAGCCGCGGCCGCCACGGCGCGCCATCCCGGTCGGCACGAACAGGCCGGCGAGCAGGAACATCAGCGCCATGAAGAAGGAATCGTTGAAGGCGACCAGCAGGTCCACGCCCGGCGCCCGCGCGGCATCGACGATCGGAAAGGCGCCCCAGGCCATCTCACCAGGTGCCAGCGCCGTCGGCGGCTGGGGCGCATAGGGGTGATAGGCGAGCACCGCGTGGTGGGTGACCACGAGGCAGGTCAGGAAGGCGCGCAGGCGATCGATCGGCAAGGCGCGTCCGGCGGCCGGATTCGCATCCGGCGCGTTGGCAGGGCTCATGGAGGACTCCGTTACTTGGGGCGCAGGTTTGCGCGGGTGCGCCAGGCGAACAGCGCGGCAGGGAACACGGACAGCACGATCAGCACCAGGAACAGCAGCGGCAGGACCGGATCGGGCAGGGTCTGGGCGAAGTACTGGCGCACCGCGGCGTCGTTGGCATGGCCGCCGACCGCGAGGCCGCCGCCGGCGTAGCCGTGGGCCAGCGCGAGGGCTCCGGCCGCGCCGTCCCAGCCGGTGGCGAAGCCGCCGATGGCGGTCCAGGCGTAGGCGGCGCCGCCGAAGGCCAGCCCGCCGAACGCGATCCCGCCGAGCGCCAGCGGCGCGATCGCGACGCCCCCGACCGCGAACAGGCCGATCGCCACGCCGCCGACCGCGATGCCGCCGCGCGCCACGCCGCCCATGGCGAAGAGCACGCCGTCGGCGCGGTCGCCGATCGCGATCCAAGCGCGCGCCGGCGCGGCGTCAGGCGCGGGCGGGTCGTAGCGCACGTGCAGCAGCGGCAATCCGAAAAGGCGCCAGCGGCTGCGGTACTCGGGACGCAGGCGGAGCCGCCGTTCGCGCGCCGGATCGAACAGCTCGGGCCAGCGCAGGCGCTCGGCGGCACGCAGCGCGCGCACTTCGGCGATCGCGCGCGGAATGCGCCGGAACAGCCAGGCACCGAAAGCGAGCGGCAGCAGCTGCACCAGCAGGGCATAGGCGGTCCCGATGGGCAGCATCCGCGGCGCAGCAATCAGCGCGATGAAGGCCAGCACGGTGTAGGCGACGCTGGCGACGCCGAACTCGCGGGCCTGGGCGACGACCAGATTGCGCTCCTGCGGCGTGCGCGTCGCGTCGAGGCCGGCGCGCACGCTGAAGTAGCTGCCTGCGAAGGCGACCACCGGGCCGATCAGCGCCGCGCCGAGGGCAGCGAGCCCGGCCGACTTCGCCACCGCGCCGCTCTTCGAGGCTGCCATGGCGACGCCCGCGGCCGCAGACGTCGGCGCGGCCAGCGGCAGCGCCGCCAGCACGCCGGCAGTAAACGCCGCGCCCGGCGCGCTGCGCGCCAGCGCACCCTCGACGAAGGCCTGGACCTGCTCCTCCAGCAGCCTGCGGCCGCGCGACAGACGCTGCTTGACGCTGTCCTCGGAAAGCTCCAGCGCTGCCGCCACCGCCGCGATCGACTGCTGTTCGCGGTAGTACAGCACCAGCGGCTCGCGATAGGTCTCGGGCAGACGCGCCAGCGCCCTCCACATCAGCGACTGCTCCTCGGCGCTGATGGCCGCGTCGACCGGCGCCGGCAGCTCCGCCGGCGCCGCGGCGATCACATCGAGGGTCTCGCCGGCGCCGCTCGGCTCGCGGCCGTCGGCGCGCAGCGCATCGATGCTGCGGTGGCGCGCGATGCCGCACAGCCAGGCCCGCAGCCGCGCCGGTTCGCGCAGCGCGCCGAGCTGGCGCCAGGCCTGCAGGAAAATGTCCTGCGCCAGGTCCTCGCTGCGGGAGATCGAGCCGGTCGCGCTGTAGGCGATCGACGCGACCAGCGACTGGTAGCGCGCGACGATCGCGCCGAAGGCGGAGCGGTCGCCGGCGAGGCTGCGGGCGACGAGCAGTTCATCGGCGGGGGGATTGGATGCGGGCGACATGGCGTCCATGGTGCCCTAGACGCTGGCAGAGCGAGAAAGGTGACAGCCGGTACGGGCGGCCATCGGCCGTCGCTGCCCCGCGCCTTGCGCTGCAGAGCGCCCTGAGCGCATGGCGGGAGCGCGGCGCGCAAACCAGCCTGCCGGCAACGACGCCACCCGGGCGTCCGCCACCGCGGGCACGACGATCCCCGCCCTCATCCCGCAATTTCACCGGCGACCGCGAGTGTGCATGAGGCAAGTCGACGCCGGAGTGCGCGGCTGCCGACAGTCGCGCGCCCGGGGGACGCAGGCCGCCTCGACCGCCTCAACCGCGCTCGAGCAGCTTGCGCAGGTCGAGGATCGCCGCGTTGGCGCGCGAC
>DAOOVM010000038.1:0-17612 GCA_035370085.1 Rhodanobacteraceae bacterium
CCAGCGCGGTCTGCGCCGTGCCGGCGTGCTCGTACACGCGCAGGAAAGCCGCGCGCGTGCCGGCCAGCTCCAGATTCAGCTGCAGGCCGCGCTGCAGCGCCGGCGTGGAAGCGCGCAGGCGCGCGATGCGCTGCAGCTGGCGGTAGATCGGGTGTGACGGCGCCGCGGCAATGCGCTCGGCGCCGAAGTAGTTGCGGTTGCCGGCGTGCTCGGCGCGGCCGCGCATGAAGCCGATCTCCGAACCGTAGTACACGGCCGGAATGCCGCGCGCGGTGAACAGCCAGTTGTGCGCGTCGATGAAGCCGGCGTCGCTGGCGTCCAGGCGCGCCATGTCGTGGTTGTCGTAGAAGGTGACCAGGTCGTAGGGATTGGCGTAGGGCCCGCCTTCCAGGTACAGCGGCGCGGCAAGGCGCTCGAAGCCGGCCTGCGCGGTGCCGAACACCTCGGCCAGCCCGGCCTTGAGCGGGAAGTCCAGCACGCTCACGCCGCCGCCGGCGGGCCAGGTATGGTGGGCGATGGCCGCCGCGTCGTAGTCGAAATCCTCGCCGAACATGAAGAAGCCGGGGCGGCGCTCGCGGATGCGCGCGGCGAAGGCGCGCCAGAAGGTGTCGGGCATCCAGCGGATGGTGTCGATGCGGAAGGCGTCGGCCCCCTGCTCCAGCCACTGCGTGTAGGCGCCGACCAGGTACTCCAGCACCGCCGGGTTGTTCTCGTTGAGGTCGGACAACTGCACCAGGTTGCCGCCGGTGTTGTAGAAGGCGTGCAGCGGGTTGTGCACCGGGTCGAGCTGGTCCGGCGGCAGGTTCTGGTGGTCGGCCACGAGGCGCCCGTCGCGGTCGAAGATCTGCCCGAACTGCGGCTGCGCCACCGGCATGGTGAAGGCGGGCGAGCCGTGGTTGCAGACGATGTCGAGCACGGTCTTGAGGCCGTGGCGCTTGAGCGTGGCGGTGAGGCCGGCGAAGTCCAGGCCCGGGCTCGGCAGGTGCTCGTCGAGGCGGTAGAAGTTCACCCCCCAGTAGCCGTGGTAGCCGGCCTTGCCGCGGTCGGTGAACATGCCGCCCCAGCGCACCGGATCGCCGCCGGTGAAGGCCTCGTCCGGGTTGTCGACGATGGGCGTGAGCCACACCGCGCCGAAGCCCATGCCGCGGATGTAGTCGGCGTGGTCGGCGATGCCCTTGAAGTCGCCGCCGAGGTAGCCGGTGTTGGCGCTCTCGCCGGGCGGCGCGCCCGGCACCGGGCGATCGAAGCTGCGCCGCGCCGGATCGGGCCCGCCCTGCTCGCGGAAGTCGTTGCCGGGGTCGCCATCGACGAAGCGATCGGTCATGAGGAAATAGATCGCCTCGCTGGCAAAGGGCTCCAGCGTGCCGTAGAACTCGTCGCGCGCGGGCATGGTGGCCGGCGCCGCACCGCGACGCGGCGCCGGTGCGGTACATGCCGTCGCGGTGAGGACCAGCGCAAGCAGCGCCGCCAGCCGCGGCCGTGATCGGGGCGTCATGCGCGGCTCCTAGGTCGACGCGCCGGCGGCGAGCGCGCGCGACGCGGCGGCGGGCTCGGCCACGCGCAGGGCGAACAGGCCGGCCAGCACCAGGCTCACGCCGCCGACGAGCAGGGCGTCGATCGGCTGGTTGTGGAACAGCCCCTTCACCAGCAGGCCCAGCACGCTCACCGCCACCAGCTGGGGGATGACGATGAAGAAATTGAAGATGCCCATGTACACGCCCATCTTTTCCGCCGGCACGCTGTCGCTGAGCAGGGCGTAGGGCAGCGACAGGATCGAGGCCCAGGCGAATCCCACGCCGAGCATGGACAGCAGCAGCCAGTGCGGATCGCGGATCCAGGCGATGGACAGCAGGCCCAGCCCGCCCAGCACGGCGTTGACCAGGTGGCTCACGCGCAGGCCGAGCCGACGCACCATGTGCGGAATGACGATGGCCGCCAGTGCGGCGAAGCCGTTGTAGGCGGCGAACAGCACGCCCACCCAGTTGGCGCCGGCGTTGTAGGCGGCCGAGGCGGTGTCGCTACTGCCGTAGTGCACCTGGGTGACTGCCGGGGTGGTGTAGATCCACATGGCGAACAGGGCGAACCAGGAGAAGAACTGCACCAGCGCCAGGCGGCGCATGGCCACCGGCATGCCGTGCAGGTCACGCATGATGTTGGCGAGCATGCCGTCGGCGCGCGTGTAGCCGCTGAGCAGCAGCAGTACGCCGTAGGCGGCGATGCCGCCGGCCAGCACGTAGAGCTGCTTGTCCAGTCGCAGCTGTGCCACGGCCGCCCAGCCGGCCAGGCCGGCGACCAGCGCGACCGCGCCCAGGCCGGCCCACTGCCGCGTGCTGCCGCCGTCGCGGCGCGGCTGCAGGCCGTGCGCGGGTTCGGCATCATCGAAGGCCGCCAGTTCAGCCGGCGCGTACTCGCGCGTGCGCCACACCGTCCAGGCGATGGCGGCCAGCAGCACGGCGCCACCGGTGTAGAAGGCATAGCGCACCGTGGCGGGAATGTGGCCCTCGGGCGCCGTGTTGGGCACGCCGGCCTGCTCCAGCAGCCACGGCAGCAGGCTGGCCACGACCGAGCCGACGCCGATGAAGAAGCTTTGCATGGCGTAGCCGGCGGGCCGCTGCCGCGGCGCCAGCTGGTCGCCGACGAAGGCGCGGAAGGGCTCCATGGAAATGTTGATGGAGGCGTCGAGGATCCACAGCATGCCGGCGGCGACCCACAGCGAGGGCACGTTGGGAAAGGCGAACAGGGCCAGCGAGGCGAGCACCGCGCCGGCGAGGAAGTAGGGGCGGCGGCGGCCGAGGCCGGTCCAGGTGCGGTCGGACAGATAGCCCACCACGGGCTGCACGATCAGGCCGGTCAGCGGGGCGGCGATCCACAGCAGCGGGATCTCGTCCACGTTGGCACCGAGGGTCTGGAAGATGCGGCTGACGTTGGCGTTCTGCAGGGCGAAGCCGAACTGGATGCCGAGGAAGCCGAAGCACATGTTCCAGATCTGCCAGAACGACAGCGTCGGCTTGGTGGTCATTGCGCCCTCCGCAAGGCTGGGTAGCGTGTGGCCGGTCTGCGCCGGCAGCGTGGCCCACGCACCGGAATGGCGGGCAGGCCATGGTAGGTTGCGCCCGCGCGCACGGCGCGATCCAGTCCCGCGCGTGCATACGTATTCATGCCGAACGTCCCGACGAGTCCCGCGATGAGCCTGACCGAAACCTATCTGCTGGCGATGATCCTGATCTTCGCCCTGCCCTACCTCATCTGGCGCCTGGGCCGCACCGACTACGTCGCGCCGCTGGTGGTGGTGCAGATCCTCACCGGCATCCTGCTCGGGCCGGGCCTGCTCGGTGCGGCCTTCCCCGACTACTACCGCTTCGTGTTCACGCCCGGGGTGATCGGCGCCCTGAACGGCGTGGCCTGGTGGGCGGTGATGGTGTACGTGTGGATCGCCGGCATCGAGCTCGATCTCGCCCAGACCTGGCGCCACCGCCGCGAGAGCGGCCTCACCGCCGCGCTCGCCCTGGGCGTGCCCCTGGCCTGCGGCAGCCTGGCGGCACTCGTGCTGCTGCGCTGGAACGCCGGCTGGGTCGGCGCCGCGGCGCGGCCGTGGCAGTTCGTCGCCGGCGTGGGTATGGCCTGCGCCGTTACCGCCCTGCCCATCCTGATCCTGCTGATGGAGAAGCTGGCGATCCTGCGCACGCCGCTGGGCCAGCGCGTGCTGCGCTACGCCAGCCTCGACGACGTGGCCATCTGGGGCGTGCTGGCGCTGATCCTGCTCGACTGGGAACGCATCGGCCGCCAGGCCGGCTTCCTGCTCGCCTTCGGCCCGGCGGCGCTGACCTACCGCGCCGGCATGCCGCGCCTGCCCGAGGCCGACCGCTGGTACCTGGCCCTGATCTGGCTCGCCGCCTGCGCCTTCGCCGCAGATTGGTGCGGTCTGCACTTCATGGTCGGCGCCTTCCTCGCCGGCGCCGTGACCGAACAGGCCTGGTTCGACCAGCAGCGCACCGACCTGCTGCGCCACCACGTGCTGCTGGTGCTGATGCCGGTGTTCTTCCTCAGCACCGGCCTGCGCACGGCCTGGAACGTGGGCGGCGCCGCAGTGTTCCTCGCCGCCGGTCTGCTGCTGGTCGCTGCGGTGGCCGGCAAGCTGGTCGGCGTGCAGCTCGCCGGGCGTGTGCTCGGCTGGCCGCGCGGCGAGGCCGGCCTGATCGGCTGGCTGCTGCAGACCAAGGCGCTGATCATGATCATCTTCGTCAACATCCTGCTGGACAAGCAGCTCATCAGCGACGCCACCTTCACCGCCCTGCTGCTGATGGCCGTGGCCAGCACCATGCTGACCGTGCCGATGGTCAGCCCGCGCCTGCGCAACGTGGCAGTGGGGGGCGCCGCGCCGGGCGCGTGAACACCGGGCGACCGCACTGCGCGCCCGGCACGGCGATGCCCGACCCGCCGAAGCGGGGCCGGTGTGCAGGCCAGCGCTTGCGCGCGCCGGCCGGAAGATCGGGCAAGAAAAAACCCCGCCGGTTGCCCGGCGGGGTGAGGACTCCTGGGGGAGCCGTCGGAGAGTGGGGGTGAGTCCTCAGAACTTGTAGGTGGCACCGAGCAGGTAGGTGCGGCCCCATTGGATGTACTCGAGCGGACGGTCCTTGGTGACGGCGTAGGTGCGGTAGGCCTCGTTGGTCAGGTTGCTGGCCTGCAGCAGCAGGCTGAGTCCCTTGAGCGAAGTGTCCTCGCCGAAGGTGTAGCTGACCTGGGCGTCGGTGATGTTCTCGCCGACCACGTAGCGCAGCGTGCGATTGCCGGCGAAGTTGCCGATCTCGCCGATGAAGTCGGAGCGGCGACGCTGGCTGATGCGCGCCTCGAAACCGTTGCGCTCGTAGTAGGCGGTGAGGTTGTACACGCGCTTGGACAGGCCGGGCAGGCTGATCGGGCCGTCGCCCACGCTGGTCGAGCTGTCCGGATCCTTGATCTTGATGCTGCTGTCGTTGAAGCTCGCGCTGGCTACGATGCCGAAGCCTTCGAGTGCGGGCGTGAACAGGTCCAGCGGCACCGACGCGGTCAGCTCCACGCCCTTGAGCGTGCCGCCCTTGCCGTTGAAGGGCGCGGTGAAGTTGCCCGTGGTCTGCGCGTTGGGCGAGCCGGCGGGCGGCACGTAGCCGTCGACCAGGCCGGAGAAGTCGTAGCCGTCGCGGGTCTGCGTGTAGATGTAGCTGGTCAGGTCCTTGTAGAAGAACGCGGCGGCCACGTAGCCCTTGTTGCCGAAGTATTTCTCCCACGACAGGTCGAAGGCATTGGCGCGCCAGGGATCCAGGCGCGGGTTGCCGCCGCTGGCGCCGGGCTTGCCCGTGGCCGTGTCGATGCCGAAATCGAGCGAGGCGCGCAGCTGGTCCACGCGCGGACGCGCCACCTGCTTGGCCAGGGCCAGGCGCAGGGTCTGGTCGTCAGCGATGGCGAAGGCGAGGTTGAGGCTCGGCAGCACGTCGGTGTAGGTCTTGCCGTCCTCAAAGGGCTGGATCTCGCTGCCGGCCGGACGGGTGTGGTCGTACACGTTGGCGCTGGACGACTGGTCGGCGTGCTGGATCTGGAAGCCGACATTGCCGCGCACCGGCACTGCGCCCCAGGTCGTGTCGATGTTGGCCTTGGCGTAGGCCGTGGTGAGGGTCTCGTCCACGGTCCAGGCCTTGGCCACGAGGTAGGGCGCGTCCTCGTTGGGCGCGAAGGTCATGTAGCGCGCCACGGCGGCCGGCACGTTCCAGGAGGGGATGAAGCCCACGCCGGCGAAGCCGAGGTCGACCAGGCCATACTGCAGGTCGTCGCCGATGGCGGTATCGCCCTGCGCGCCGACGTTGATGCTGCCTTCGGGCTGGCGCTTGTTCTTCTGCCGGTCGGCGTAGTTGAGGCCGAGCTCAAAGTCGGAGAACAGGCGGCTGAGCGATTCCGAGCTGGGCAGGGTCGCGCCGAGGCGGAAGCCCTTCAGCTCGTCATCCACCTGCGGCACCTTGCCGTAGCCCGAGCCATAGATGGTGTTGCGCAGGAACAGCTTGGACGGGTCGGAATAGTCCAGGCCGGGCACCAGCTGCGAGAAGCCGCCGCCAGTGAAGGCCAGGCGCAGCGTGTCGAGCTGCGGCGAGGGCACGAGCTGGGTGTTGTTTTCCAGGTTCAGCTCGTCACGCGTGGCCTTGGACCAGCTCACGTCGGCCATCAGGCTGGCCTGGCCGATGTTCCACTCGTTCTTCCAGCCAAAGGCGTTGATCTTGTCGTCGCGCTTGTTGTACATGCCGCGCACCAGCGGGTACAGGTTGGCCGCGGTGCCGCCGACGAAGGTGCCGTTGCCGTTGATCTGCGGGTCGGTGATGTCGATGCGCCCGAAGCCGCCGTTGTAGTCGCCGAGGTTCACCTCGAACTGGTTGGCGGTGTCCTCCTGGCGCGACTTGGAGTGGAACAGATCCAGCGTGCTGGACCAGGCGCCGCCCGGGCGCAGCTCCAGCGTGGCCATGGCGCCGTCGCGGCGCACGTAGCCGGTGCGGCGCAGCGCCTTGATGCCGTCCGAGTACCAGGTGCCGGCCGGCACGCCAGGACGCCAGCCGTCGCCCACCTGCTTCCAGGGCTCGTACAGGCCGACCTGGTTTTCCTGGATCGGCGTGTCGGAGTGCGAGTAGCCGATGGCCAGGCCCACGGTGCGGTCGGCGAACTGACCGATGTAGCTGGCATTGAAGCGGTTGCCGAAGGCGTCGCTGTCGGCGGCAGCGCCCAGCGAGTTGTGCTGGCCGCGCGCACTGACCACCACCACCGGCTCGCTGTAGTTCAGCGGGCGCACGGTCTGCATGTCGATCGTGCCGGACAGGCCCTGGCCGACGAGGCCGGCGTCGGGGGTCTTGTAGACGGTCACGCCGTTGATCAGCTCCGACGGGTACTGGTCGAACTCCACGCTGCGGTTGTCGCCGGTGCTGACCAGCTCGCGGCCGTTGAGCAAGGTGGTGGCAAAGTCCGGCGACAGGCCGCGCACGCTGATCACCTGGGCGCGGCCGGCCACGCGCTGCGCCGCAAGGCCCGGCAGGCGCGCGATGGACTCGGCGATGCTGATGTCGGGCAGCTTGCCGATGTCTTCGGCCGACACGGCCTCGACGATCGACGTGGACTGCTGCTTGGTCTCGATGGCGGTCTCGATGCCGTGGCGGATGCCCGTCACCGTGATCGTCTCCAATTCCTTGGTCTCCTCGCCCTTCTTCGCCTTCTTCGCCGGCTGGCCGCTGGCGTCGGTGGCATCGGCGGCGCTGTCCTGGTCGCCGGCGGCGACCGCCTGGCTGCCATCGGGCGTGGCCACTTCGTTCGACGCCGCCTGGGCACCGACGGCGAGCATCAGCAGGGCCGACGCCAGGGCCGCACTGAGCACGTTGCGCTTGAACATCACCATGAACCCCTCCACTGCGAAAGTTGCGATTGCTGGACTGGTGGCCAACGCCCGGAGGCGCCCCAAAGGCCGGATACGTGCCGGTCGTCATAACGCCGGATTAACGTGGCGGCCATGGTAGCCCTGCCCCTGCGCGCCGGGCTTTTCTTGCATACGTATTCATGCCGGGTGCGTCATCGGCGCGACGCGGAACTGCGCACGCGACGGCGTACCGTGTGGCGGCGGCGCGAGGCCAACGCCATGGGTCGCGCCCCACCGCGACGAATCCGGACTGCGCATGGCCCTGCCGCGACTGCCACAGATGTCCAGCCTGTTACGCCAGCTGCAGCGCGTGCTGCTGCTCGCGCTGCTGGGTCTGCTGCTGGCCGGCGGCCGCGCCGCTGCCCGCTGCAGCGAGCCGGCAGCGCACGGACCGCTGCACGTGGCGTCGCCCGACTGGCGCGAGCAGGTCATCTACTTCGCCCTGACCGACCGCTTCGACGACGGCGATGCCAGCAACAACGACCAGGGCAGCGGCGAGTACGACCCGACCGACCCGGCCCGATACAGCGGCGGTGACCTGTGCGGCCTGCGCCGGCGTCTGGACTACATCGCCGGCCTGGGCGCCACGGCGCTGTGGATCACCCCGCCGGTGGCGCAGCAGTGGTGGGACGGCAGCCACCGCTACGGCGGCTACCACGGCTACTGGGCGGAGGATTTCCGCCGCGTCGACGCGCACCTCGGCACGCTGCGCGACTACCGCGAGCTCGCCCGCGCCCTGCACAGCCGCGGCATGTACCTGGTGCAGGACGTGGTGGTGAATCATGTCGGCAACTTCTTCGACTGGAGCGGCACCGGGCCGACCGACGATGCCACGGCGCACTACCGCGCCAATCCGGATTCACGCCCGCACGCACGGCCGACGCAGTGGCCGTTTTCGCTCAACGACCCGCGCCGCGCGCGCGACCGCCGTGCCGCGATCTACCACTGGACCTCGGACATCACCGACTTCACCGACGTGGTGCAGGAGCGCAGCGGTCAACTCGCCGGACTGGACGACCTGAACACCGAGAACCCAGGGGTGCGCCGCGCCCTGCGCCGCAGCTACGGCGACTGGATCCGCCGCGTTGGTGTCGACGCCTTCCGCATCGACACGGCCTTCTACGTGCCGCCGGACTTCTTCGCCGACTTCCTGCGCGCGGACGAGCGCGCGGCACCGGGCATCCTGCGCGTGGCCGCGGCGACGGGGCGGCGCGACTTCCTCGCCTTCGGCGAAGGCTTCGGCGTGGAGCGTCCCTACGACAACAGCGTGTCGCGCAGGATCGACGCCTACGTGCGCGACGCGGATGGCGCGCCGCTGCTGCCGGCGATGCTGGATTTTCCGCTCTACGGCAGCACGCTCGACGTGTTCGCACGCGGCCACCCCAGCGCCGAGCTGGGCCAGCGCCTGCGCGCCCTGCGTGCGCGCGCCGGCGATCCGCAGCGCACGCCGCGCTTCGTCGACAACCACGACGTGGACCGCTTCCTCGCCGGCGGCAGCGAGGCCGGACTGAAGCAGGCGCTGCTGCTGATCCTGAGCCTGCCCGGGATCCCGGTGATCTACTACGGCACCGAGCAGGGCTACACGGTGCAGCGCGCGGCGATGTTCGCCGGCGGCGTAGGCGCCGGGGGGCGCGATCACTTCGACACGCAGGCGCCGCTGTACCGCTATCTGCAGCGCGTGATCGCCCTGCGCCGCACCCATCCGGTACTGAGCCACGGCCTGCCCGAGGTGCTGGCGGACAACGGCGCCGCGCCGGGCGCGCTCGCCTATCTGCAGCGCGACGCTGCCGCGCGCGCCCTGGTGGTGTTCAACAGCGCCGACACGCCGAGCCTGCTCGACCACCTCGCCACCGGCCTCGCCCCGGGTACGCGCCTGCACGGCCTCTTCGCCATCGACGGCGACGCGCCGGAGCGCGTGGTGGACGCGCAGGGCGAGCTGCACCTCGTGCTGCCGCCGCGCAGCGGCTTGGTGTGGGAGGTGGCGGACACCATCGCCGTCCCCGCGGCCACGGCGGCGCCGACGCTGGAGGCCCTGCCGGCGGCCACGCTGGCAAGTTCCGTTTGGATCGCCCGCGGCACAGCCTCGCCCGGTGCGCACCTGGCCGTGGTGCGCGACGGCGATATCGCGCACGCCGTCACCACAGTGGCCGATGCGCGCGGCCGCTGGCAGGCGACGCTCGACCTTGGCGGTCTGGTGGACGCGGACGTCGCGCACCGGCTCGTGGCCTGGGACGGGGAGCGCGGCGTCGCCTCGGCGCCGCAGTCCTTCCGCGTTGCGCCGCAGTGGCGCGAGCTGGCGCGCACGGACGATCCCGCCGGCGACGACCACGGCCCCGACCGTCGCTACCGCTATCCCACCGACGCCAGCTGGCAGGGCGTGCACCCGCTCGACCTGCGCGCTGTGCGCGTGCTGGGCAGCGGCACGGCGCTGCGCCTGGAGGTGGAACTGCAGGATATGGTCGCGACCTGGAATCCGCCCAACGGCTTCGATCACCTCGCGCTGACCGTGTTCGTGGCCGTGCCCGGGCGCGACGACGGCGTGCGCGCCCTGCCGCTGCAGCAGGCCGAGATGCCCGCGGGACTGCGCTGGCACTACCGCCTGCGCGTGGACGGCTGGAACACGGCGTGGTTCGGCAGCCAGGGAGCGGACGCCGCGCACGAGGGTCGCGCGCTGTCGCCGGCGCCACTACTGCGCGTGGAGCGCGACGCCAAGCGCCTCGTGCTGTTGTTTCCGGCCGGCAGCTTTGGCGAGCTCGCCACGCTGTCGGGCCTGCGCCTCTACCTCACCACCTGGGACTACGACGGCGCCTACCGCGCCCTGGCGCCGCAGCCGGCACCGCACACGTTCGGCGGCGCGGCCACCGACGCCCCCAAGGTGATGGACGACAGCGCGGTGATCATGCTGCCCTGAGCGGCTACCGGCGCGGGCGCGTCAGTCGCCCAGCAGGCGTTGCAGCGCGGGCGCGGCGAAGGTGTTGGTCACCACGAGGTCGGCTTCGCCCCGCGCGCAACGCCGCGGCAAGCGGTCGGCGCAGGACGGGTCGTTTTTTCTTGGGCTGTACTCCGGCCGATGCGGCGGCCGCCGCGGATGGGCCGCGCCGGGGAACGAAAACGAACGGGCCGCCCCGGCGTACCGGGGCGGCCCGTGCATCGCAAGCGCGCGCCGAACCCTAGCCGCGGCGGCGACGCGGGCGGAACTCGTCGAGATTGGAGTCCACCGCCTCGATCACCGGCTCCATCGCTTCACGCGCCTTCTCCGCGGCATTGAGGCCGGTGTAGATCACCTGCTCGGTCCAACCCGGGCCGAGCATGCGCCGCGCGCCGACGTGGTAGGCGCGCACCGACAGCTGCGCATTGAACGCGGTGGAACTGCGCCCGTAGTACTGCAGCTGCTGCGTGCCGACCGCCTTGACGTTGATGAACACCACGCCGTCGACGCGACCGCTGCGCGAGACCGCCGCCAGGGCGGCGTTGTAGTCGCCGTTGGCCAGCATATGCGCCACGCGCGGCATGGCGCCCTCTTCGATGACGTTGTAGCCGGCGCGCTGCAGCGCGGCCACCAGCTCCTGCTGCGCCGGCTCGGCGATCACGTCGTCGCCACCGGCCAGCACGGCGATGGTCGGCACGTGCGGCTTGGGCGGCGCCACCGGCCGCTCCGGCTCGGCGATGCGCGCCAGGCGCGGGCCGGGGGCGTCCTGCGCTGCGCGTGCGGCCGCCAGATCCTTCAGGGCGTCGACGCGCGAAGCGCGCGGCTCGGGCGCAGCGGCCTCACCCGGCGCCGCCGCGACGCTGTCGGCCGTGGCCGTCGCTGACGGTGCCGTGGGCGGCGGCGCCGTGGCCACAGCCTCGGCGGCCGGCGCACTGGCCGCCGCGGCACCGCCAGCGGCCGCCGGCGGCGTGGTGTCGGCGGTCGCGGCCGTGCCGCTCGGGGCAACGGTCGCCGGCGGCGGAACCGTTGCTGCCGGCGGCGTGATCACCGGCGGCGCCGGCGGCGACGGCGCCGGGGCGGTGGTGTTCGCGGTCGCATCGACCGCAGCCGGCGTGGCGCCACCCAGGTTGGCCAGGAAGGGAATCTGCGCGCGGAAGGTCCAGGCGCCGGCGCCTGCCGCCAGCAGCAGCGCCGCGGCGATGGCCCAGGGCAGCACGGACGGCCTGCTCGCCTGGGCGGGCGGCGAACCCTGGCGATCGAGCACCGAGGGACGCGCGGCGCTGGGCACAGTCGAGGCCTCCACCGCGGCCGGCGCGGGCGCCGGCGGCGGCGTCACATTGGGCAGGCTGGCGGGGCGCGGCGTGGGCGTCGTCGCGGGCAGCGGTCGCTGACCGGACACCGGCGTCTTGGCGCCGACCAGGGTCATCGCGGCGGTCGACACGGCCGGCTTGAGCGTCAGGGTCTGGCCGCTGGCCAGCGCCGGATGGCGCTGCAGCTCCGCGGCCAGCTCCTGGCAGCTCTGGTACCGGTCGGCGGGCTCCTTGGCGATCATCTTCGCCAGGATGCGCGACAGTTCCGGATCGACCTCCTGGTTCAGCTGGCGCACGTCCGGAATCTCGGCCTTCACCACTTCGAGCATCAGGCCCAGCGGCGACTCGTCGGTGAAGGGCATGCGCCCGGTCAGCATCTCGAACAGCACGATTCCGAGGGAGAAGATGTCGCTGCGCTGGTCCACCGGCTTGCCCAGGCAGACCTCGGGCGAGAGGTAGCCGGGCGTGCCGACGAACTCGCCGGTGCTGGTGAGCTTCTTGGAGAAGTCCTGCGTGACCAGGGCGATGCCGAAGTCGGCGATCTTCACCTGGCCGCGCGCGCCGATCATCAGGTTGCCGGGCTTGATGTCGCGGTGGATCACGCCCTTGTCGTGCGCGGTGGCCAGGCCCTGCGCGGTCTGGAAGATCACGCGCGCCGCCTGCTCGGGCGCCAGCTTGCCCTCGCGCTTGAGCAGCGAGCCCAGCGACTCGCCCTCGACGAACTCCATGACGAAGAAGGTCTGTCCGGCGTCCTCGCCGATGAAGTAGATCTGGATGATGTGCGGGTCGTTCAGCGCCGCCATGCTGCGCGCCTCGCGCAGGAAGCGCTCCTTCACGCTCTCGTCGTGCGCCAGCGACTCGGCCAGCACCTTGATGGCGACGTAGCGGTTGAGGGCCGGCTCGTAGCCCTTGTAGACCACGCCCATGCCGCCGCGGCCGAGTTCGGCGACGATGTCGTAGTGGCCCAATTGCGTCTTCATGTTCGGCTCCGGAGCGCAGCGCGCCTGTGTGAGAAAAGTGCCGACGGTCACTGGACTTTTGGCACCGCAGCTAGAGTATCACCGCGCCGGAACGCCGCCGTGGCGTCCTTGGCGACCGACGCCCGCGCGCGGTCACGCGGCGAGTGTGCAACGCATCGCACTTCGCGTCGGGGTTGAACGGCGGCCTAACGGGCAAGCGAACAGGCGGCCGCCCGCAGGCATGAGGCACGGTTGTTGCTGGCGGGGGCGCCTCCTAGACTCCCGCGGCCATGCCGCCGCGTCCCCTGCCCTCGCCCCTGCTGCACCCTGCCGCCGCGCGACGTCCGGGCGCAGGCTGGCGCGACATTGCCACCTGGCTGCTGTTTGCCCTGGCCGCACTGCGCGGCGTGCTGCTGCTGGCGCACGATCCGCTGCTGGCGCTGGCCAACAACTACGACCAGGTGCGCTATACCGCCTGCCTCGGGCTGTATCCCTACCGCCCCGGCGTTCCGCCGCAGCAGCAGAACTACCAGGCGCCACTGCGCACCTACGCCTTCCAGGCGCAGGCGGACGCGGTCTGCTACTGGACCTCCGACCTGCTGTTCCAGGGCGCCGCCGCGGCGGGGTACCGGCTGGCCGAAGGTCTCGGCGGCGGGCCGCTGCATTCGGTGCGCAGCCTGGCTGCGCTGCGCCTGGCGGCCTGGCTGCTGGCAGCCCTGCTGCTGCAGCGCGCCTGGCGCCGCGACGGCCGCAGCGACCTGGCCCTGGCGCACGCCGCCTGCGTGGCCGTGCTGGCCATGGATCCGGTGAACACGCTGTTGCTCGGCGGCTGGTATGCCGAGGCCGGCGCGCTGTTCTTCGCCTGGTTCGCCGTGGGTCTGGCGGTGCTGGCAGCGCAACGGGCCACGCCCCTGCGCCTGCTCCTGCTGGCGCTCGCCGCCTTCGGCCTGGGCACGTCCAAGCTGCAGCACCTGCTGCTGCCGCTGTGCCTGGGCGGCGCCCTGCTGCTGCCGGCACTGTGGCGCACACCGCGCCTGTGGGCGCCGCTGCTGGCGCTGCTGCTGGGCGGACTGCCGGCCTTGGCGCTGCAGGCCTGGCAGATGCAGCGCGACAACGGCATGACCGCCACCATCCGTCTGGCCAACAACACCGACTTCGTGCTGTCCGCCCTGCTGCCCGCCTCCGCCGATCCGGCGCGCACGGCGCAGCGCCTGGGGCTGGACGCCCGCTGCGCCGCCGCCAGCGGGGCGTCCATCTACACGGTGACGGAACCCGCCGAGCAAGCCTGTCCGGGCATCGGCGGATTGTCGCGCGTGCGCGCGCTGGGCCTGCTCGGTCGCGAGCCCGGCACGCTGGGGCGCATGTTGGCGCGCGCGCCGGCGCGGCTGCTGCCGTGGATCCCCGATTACCTCGGTGTGGTGGAAGGCGGCGAGGTGGCGCCACTGCCGGCCGACGTGCCCAGCCTCGATCGCCTGCTCGGCCGCCGTGCCGGGCTGGCCTGGGGTCTGTTGCTGGCGCCCCTGGCGGGATTCCTCTGGCTGCTGCTGCGCGGCCACGCCGCGGCGCCGTCGCTGGCTTTTGCCGGACTCGCCGCCACCCTAGCCGTGACCGTGCCGGTGGTCAGCGTGTTCGGCGACGGCTACGCCGAACTGGCCAAGCACGCGCACCTCGCCCTCAATGCCGGCGCGGCCTGGCTGCTGGGCGCGGGCGTCGCGGCGCTCGCCGGCCGGCGTCATCGGCACGTCACCTGAGGCGCCGACACTGGCGCGATGCCCGTCGTCGCGCCGCGCTGGTGTCTGCCCCTGATCCTCCTCGCCCTCGCGCTGGGCGCCCTGCGCGGCGCCCTCTTCCTCGGGCACGCGCCGCTGCTGGCATTGGCCAACAGCTACGACCAGGCGCGCTACAGCGGCTGCTTCGACCTGTACCCGCAGCGTGCCGACTTCATCCGCCCGGACACCAACAGCCCGGAAGCCCCGCTGCGCTGGTACGCCTTCCGCCGCAACCCGGTGCCGCTGTGCTACCTGTCGAGCGAATTGCTGCCGCAGGCGGCCGTGGTGGCGGCCTTCCACGCCGATCGAGCCCTCAGCGGCGCCACGCACCTGGACGTGCGCTGGATGGGGGCCCTGCGTCTGGGCCTGCTCCTGGCCATGACGGCCGGGTTCTGCCGCGCCTGGTGGCGACGCGGTGAACCAGCCGCTGCGCTGGCGAATGCGCTGGCGCTGCCGCTCGTGCTGCTCGATCCCGCCAACACGCTGTACTTTTCCACCTTCTACGCCGAAGCCACGGCCCTGTTCGCCCTGTTCGCGCTGGTGAACCTGGTGTTGCTGTGGCACGACGCGGCGCCCTCGCGCACGCGCCGCGCGCTGCTGGCCCTGGCCGCGCTGGCCCTGGCGACCTCCAAGATGCAGCACCTCGCCCTGCCGCTGGCGCTGGCGCTGGCCGTGCTGGTCCACGCTCGGCTGACGGCGTCGCGCTGGTCCTGGCAGGGACTGGCGCTGCTCGCCGGTGCCGTGCTCGGCCTGGCCCTGCAGTTCGCACAACTGCTCCGCGGCGACGAGCTGATGGCCTCGATCCGCTCCAGCAACCGCGCCAATGTCGTGTTCACCGCGCTGCTGCCGCACGTGGCCGATCCGGCGGCGACGGCGACCCGCCTCGGACTGGCGCCGGATTGCCTGACCTATGTCGGCAAACCCGCCTGGCAGCTGCCCGGGCTGGCCGAGACCGTGTGCCCCGGCATCGCCGGCGTCGGTCGGCTGGCGGTTGCGCGCGAGTTGCTGCGCGAACCCCCTGCGCTGCTGCGCCTGGCCGGCAGCGCCCTCGCCGCCCTGCGGCGCTGGCAGGCGCCCGGTCTGGGAGTGGTGGAAGGCGCGGTGATGGGCGAGCTGCCCGCCGACGTGGCCAGCCTGGACCGCCCCCTGGCGGCATCCCCGCTGTTGCGCCGCCTGCTGTTTGCCGGACCGCTGCTGGGGCTGCCCTTTGCCATGCGCCGGCGCGGTCGCCTGGCGCAGTTCGCCGTGCTCGTGGCGACCCTGCTGCCGGCGACGCTGGCGGTGATCGTGCTGGGCGATGGCTTGGCCGACGTGCCCAAGCAGGGCCATCTCATCTTCAATGCCTGCCTGGCCTGGTGGCTGCTGCTGCCCGCCGCGCTGGCGGCTCGCGTCGCGCGGGGCCAGTCCGCTGCGCTGTCCGCGCCGGCGCTGTAGCCGCCGGCGCCCTCAGGCGCCGCGCACGCCGTCGATCTCCACCAGCAGCTCGCGCCGGCAGATCTCGCCATGCAGCAGCAGGGGCCGTACCGACGCGGGCAGGCGCCGGGCGAGCGCGGCGGCGACCGCAGCGGCATCGGCCGGACGACGCAGGTAGACCTTGACCAGATCGTCCCCCGCGAAGCCCGCCGGGGTGCCGGCGCTGGCAAACAGGCTGTCGAGGTTGACGAAGGTTTCATCGAGCTGCGCGGCCAGGTCCTCGCCGTGGCGGGAGGCGTGGCCGACCACCGCGGCCGTGCCCGAGACGTGCAGCTGGGGACGCGCGGTCGGCGCGCGCAGGGCGCGGGCGAAGGCCGGCGGATGCGGCCCGTACTGGCGCGGGTAACGCCAGGCGCTCACCTGGCGCGGATTTTCCACCGCCACGCCGGGGGCGCGCGCCGCCAGCCAGTACACCTGCAGCTCGCGCACGCCGTCGCAGCGACCGATCGCGCTGGCGGCGGGAAAGCCCTGCGCCCAGCGCGCACCGATGCCCAGGGCTCGGCCGCTGCAGAACTGGCGGTAGCGCTCGGCATCGCCCTCGCCGGCGTTGATGGCGTCAAGGTAGTTCCACACGCGCAGCACGCGCGGGCAGGCGCTGGCGGCGCTGAACTCGAGCAGCCGGCGGTAGGCGGCAGCGCTGGCGGCGGCGATGCCGCCGTGCTCGGCCTCATCCAGTTCGAGCGCGCCGAACAGCCAGTCGCCGTCGCTGGCCCAGCGCAGCGCGCCGTCGCGGCCGTGGTACACGGCGCCCGGCGCCCGCCACACTTCCAGCGGCGCCGCAGTCCCCAGCGGCGTCAGGCCCACGCGCAGATAGCGCGCGTCGTCGCAGGGCAGCGCCTGCGCGCCGAACGCGAGCACGGCCAGCGTGTCCGCCCGCGCCAGCGCGGCGGCGAGCGGCTCGTCACGGTAGGCGAACGCGGGATTGGGCAGGAGGTCGGCGCCGCAGACGGCGCCGGCGGCATCGAGGGCCGGAGGAGCGGTGGAGTTCACGAGGGGGCAGGTGGCCCGAGGTCGGCGCGTGGGACCCGTATGATACACTCCGCGCCCTTCGCAGCGCCCTGCGCCCTGCGCCAACCCCTTGATTTGCGTCCTTTCCCATGTCCGAACAAAGCCTCGCCGAACAGGAACTGGCCACACTGCTGGTGGAGAGCCTCAACCTCGATGGCGTCGCGCCGGCGCAGATCGCACCCGACGCCCCGCTGTTCGGCGGCGAGCTCGGCCTGGATTCCATCGACGCGCTGGAAATCGCCCTGGCCGTGTCCAAGCGCTACGGCTTCCAACTGCGCTCGGACAACGCCGACAACCAGCGCATCTTCGGTTCCCTGCGCGCCCTGGCCGCGCACATCGAGCAGCACCGCACGGTGTGAGCGCGCGGGCCGTGCCCGTGCTGGTGGGGCTGTGCGTCGCCGGTTACCTGGTGTCCGCCCAGCTGGCGGCGCGCGGCGCTGCCGCGTGGCTGTCGCCCCTGGCGGTGGGCCTGCTCGCCCTCGCCGCCCTGCTGCCCGCCCTGGCCCGCGGCCGCGCCGCCGCCCTGGCGGCGCTCGCCGCGGTGCTCGCCGTGCTGGTGCTGTGCCTGCGCGCCGGTGCGCCGCGCCTGCCCGGCTACTTCGTGCCGCCCCTGCTGCTCGGCCTCGCCGCCTGGGCGTTCGCGCGCACGCTCGGGCCGCGGCGGCGACCGCTGATTGCGCGCATCGTCGCCGCGCTCGATGGTGCCGATATCGCCGCGCGGCCCGACGTGGCGCGCTACGCCCT
>DAOOVM010000039.1:0-17604 GCA_035370085.1 Rhodanobacteraceae bacterium
GTCGCAGCGGATCAGCAGGTCCGCGCCCAGGGCGGCGATGCGCCGCGCCAGCGCCGGGTCGCCGGGCGCCGGGTAGCGCAGGTCGAACAGCGCCTTGGGGAAGCCGTAGAAGTCGTGGATGGTCTCGGGCGCGGCGGCGGCGGTGACGTACACGCCGCGGGTCTCCCAGTGCGCCGAGACGCACAGGATGGCGCGCGGGCGCGGCAGGCGCCGGCCCAGATCGGCCCAGGCCGCGCGCCAGGGCGAGGCCTCGATGGCGTTCATGGGCGAGCCGTGGCCGAGGAACAGGACGGGTTGGCGGATGGTGGCGGACATGCCGGCAGCATGCCGTTGCGCGGCCGGCAGATAAACGCGCCGCGCGGCAGCGCAGTGTTTCCGCTGCGCCCACAATGCCGGCCCGCGCCGCCGGCCGCCGCGCCGATGTCGCGGCGGGCGCGTGCTGCCGCGGTCTCAGACGGGCGGGAGCGACGCCAGCAGCGCGCGGCGACGCGCCAGGCTGGCAGCCGGCCAGTAGCGCTCGCGCTCGTAGTACGCGGGCACCGCCGGCGTTTCCGCGGGCAGGATCACCCAGGGCTGCTTGCTCGCGGTGAAGATGTGGATGTCCGGCGGCAGCCGGTCGGGATCGTCCAGCGTGCCCACGCGCACGAAGGCAACGGACGGACCGGCGCCGGCGTAGTGGCTCCACACGGCGATGCGGCAGTGCGGGCAGCGCGCGATGCGCTGGCCCTTGCCGCTGGCCGAGGGGGTATCCACGAGGTCCGGCGCGTCCCCGAGGATCTGCACGAGGCGCGTCTCGATCATCGCGTTCAAGGCAAACGCGGCGCCGCTCTCGCGCTGGCACCAGCGGCAGTGGCAGCAGTGCACGAACAGCGGCGAATCGAGCAGCCGGTAGCGAATGCGGCGGCAGTCGCAGCCGCCTTCGATGGGGTCGTGGGTGGGTGTGCTCAAGGGCAGAGCTCCGGGCCGGGGCGGACCGGCAGGCTAGCGCGCCGCGGCGGCCGGGTCACGCGCGGCGCGCACGCCCGCGGCCGCCATGAAAAAAGGGCGTCGCGGAGGGCGCCCTTTCTTCGACCGCGGCGTGTGCCGGGTCCTTACCAGATCACCACCTGCTGCTCGCCCGTGCGCACCATGGCGTCGCCCGGCTTGCAGGCGAAGGTGCTGGCGAAGGCCGGCATGTTGCTAGGTGCGCCGATGGCGCGGAAGAACGCCGGAGCGTGCGGGTCGGTATTGAGGCGCAGCTTGAGTTCCTCCGGACGGAACACGCGGCGCCAGATCTGGGCGAAATTGAGGAAGAAGCGCTGGTCCTCGCTGTAGCCGTCGATCTTCTTGCCGGCTTCCGCGGGGTTCTTCTTCAGCGCCATCTGCAGCGCGTCGTAGGCCACGTTGAGGCCACCGAGGTCGGCGATGTTCTCGCCCAGGGTGAGCTGGCCCTTGACGTGCAGGCCGTCGATGGCCACGTAGTCGTCGAACTGCTTGACCAGGCGCGCGGTGCGCTCCTCGAACTTCTTCTTGTCCTCGGCCGTCCACCAGTTCTTGAAGTTGCCCTGGGCGTCGAACTGACTGCCTTGGTCGTCGTAGCCGTGGAACATCTCGTGGCCGATCACCGCGCCGATGCCGCCGTAGTTGAGGGCATCGTCGGCCTTGGCGTCGAAGAAGGGCGGCTGCAGGATGGCGGCCGGGAAGACGATCTCGTTCTGCAGCGGGTTGTAGTAGGCATTCACCGTCTGCGGCGTCATGCCCCACTCCTTGCGGTTGACCGGCTTGCCGATCTTGGCAGCGTTCCAGTCGTGGTTGAACTTGGCCGCGGCGGCGACGTTGGCGAAGTAGCCGTCGGCCTTGACGCTGAGTCCCGTCCAGTCGCGCCACTCGTCCGGGTAGCCGATCTTGGGCATGAAGCTCGCCCACTTGTCCATGGCCAGCTTCTTGGTGTCCGCGCTCATCCAGTCCAGCTTCTCGATGCGCGCCTTCAGCGCCACGCGCAGGTTCTGCACCAGCTCGTCGGCGCGCTGCTTGGCCTCCGGCGGAAAGTACTGTTTCACATAGAGCTGGCCCAGCGCCATGCCCATGCTGTCCTCGACCGAGCCCAGCACGCGCTTCCAGCGCGGCTTCATTTCCTGCTGGCCGCGCAGGGTCTTGCCGTAGAAGTTGAAGTTCTCGGTGGCCAGGGCGTCGGACAGGTAGGGCGCCGCGCTGTCGATGGCGTGGAAGCGCAGGTAGGCGCGCCACTCGGCCGCGGGCACCTCGGCCAGCATCTTGTCCACTTCGGCGAAGAACTTCGGCTGCGACAGCGAGAAGCCGTTCTTCACCTCCGCACCGTTGGCGGCGAAGAACTTGCTCCAGGAGAAGTGCGGCGTGGCCTTCTCGGCGTCGGCCACGCTGACGAAGTGGTACTGGTTCTCCGGGTTGCGCAGTTCGATCGGCGCGAACGAGGCCTGGGCCAGGCGCGTCTCGAAGGCGAGGATGGTCTTGGCTTGCGCCGTGGCGTCGGCGGCGGCGCTGCCGCCGAGTTCGAGCTGCTTGGCGATGTGCGCGACGTAGGCGTCGCGGATCTTCTTGTAGGCGCCGTCCTTGCCGTCTTCGAGGTAGTAGGCGCGCTCGGGCAGGCCCAGCCCGTCCTGCACGGCGTAGGCGATGGTGGTGGAGGAGTTCTTGAAGTCGGCCTCGCCGCCGAAGCCGAACAGCAGCGGCATGCCGGCCGCGTGCATGTCGGTGAGGAAGGCGGCGATCTCGTCCGGCGTCTTCAGGCCGTCGATGCGCTTGAGGTCGGCGGCGATGGGCTCGATGCCGGCCTTGTTGATGGCCGCCTCGTCCATGCCGCTGCGGTAAAAGGCGCCGATCTTCTGCTCGATCGAGCCGGCAGCGGCTTTGTCAAGATTCTTGGCCGCTTCCTCGGCCAGGCCGCGCGTACGTTCCAGCGACAGCTCGCCCAGCGTCTCGAAGCTGCCCCAGGTGGTGCGATCGGCCGGGATCTGCGCCGTCTTGGCCCAGGTGCCGTTGACGTGGTCGTTGAGATTGGCGCAGACGGCCGCCTTGGCGTCGAAGTGGGCGGTATCCAGGCCGCGCAGCGGTTCGGTGGCGGCGCAGGCGGCACCCGACACCGCGCAGGCGATGGCGAGGACGAGCGGTTTGACGTAGCGATTTTGCATGGTGGTTTCCTTGCAGCGGCGCGAGCCGCGGTGGCGTTGGAGCAGGGTGCGCGGAGCGCGGTGGTTACCAGATCTTCACTTGCTTGTCGCCGGCGCGGACCATGGTGTCGCCCGCCTTGCAGGCGAAGGCCGCGGCGAAGGCGGGCAGGTTGGAGGGCGCGGCGATGGCGCGATAGCGCTCGGGCGCGTGCGGGTTGGAGGCGATCTGCACGCGCAGGGCCTCGGGGCGCGACTGGCCGCGCCATACGCGCGCCCAGTTGAGGAAGAAGCGCTGCGCCGGCGTGTAGCCGTCGATTTTCCTCGCTGCGGCGCGCGGCTGCGCCGCCTGGGCCAGTTGCAGGGCGTCGTAGGCAATGGTGATGCCGCCGAGATCGGCGATGTTCTCGCCCATGGTCAGGGCGCCGTTGATGTGCAGGCCCGGCAGCGGCTCGTAGGCGTCGAACTGGGCGCCGAGCAGGGCGGTGCGCGCCTCGAATTTCTCGCGGTCGTCCTGCGTCCACCAGTTGGCGTTGTTGCCCTGGGCGTCGAACTGGCTGCCCTTGTCGTCGTAGCCGTGCATCATCTCGTGGCCGATCACCGCGCCGATGCCGCCGTAGTTGACCGCATCGTCGGCCTGCGGGTCGAAGAACGGTGGCTGCAGGATGGCGGCGGGGAAGTTGATGGTGTTGTCGGTGGCGCGGTAGTAGGCGTTCACCGTCTGCGGCGTCATGCCCCAGTCCTGGCGGTCGGTGGGCTTGCCCGCCTTGGCCAGCTGCCAGTCGTGGTTGAACTTCGCGGCGGCCAGGGCATTGCCGTAGTAGTCGTCGGGCTTGAGCGCAAGGCCCTTCCAGTCGCGCCAGGTGTCGGGATAGCCCACCTTGGGCAGGAAGGTCTCCCACTTGGCCAGGGCCTGGCGGCGCGTGGCCTCGCTCATCCATTCGAGGTGTTCCAGGCGCGCCTTGAGCGCCAGGCGCAGGTTCTGCACCAGCGTGTTCATGCGCTGCTTGGCCTCGGGGCTGAAGGCGCGCGCGACGTACAGTTCGCCCAGGGCCATGCCCAGCGCTTCGTTGGTGCTGTCCAGCACGCGCTTCCAGCGCGGCTTCATCTGCGGCTGGCCCGACAGTGTCTTGCCGTAAAAGGCGAAGGACTCTTCGGCGAAGGCCGGCGCCAGGTAGTCGGCGGCGTCTTCGACCGCGTGGTAGCGCAGGTAGGCCTGCCAGTCGGCCGCGGGCACCTCGGCCAGCAGCGTGTCCAGCGCGGCGAAGAAGCCGGGCTGCGACAGCGAGAAGCCGTCCTTCGCGTCCACGCCCTGAGCGGCCAGATAGGCGCTCCAGGAGAAGTGCGGTGTCAGGCGGTCGGCCTCGGCCACGCTGACGAAGTGGTACTGGTTCTCCGGCTTGCGCAGTTCCACCGGCGACAGCGAGGCCTTGGCCAGGCGCGTTTCCAGCGCCATCACCGCCTGGGCCTGCTGCTGTGCCGCCTCTGCCGGCACGTCGACCAACTGCAACAGGCGCGCGACGTGGGCGACGTAGGCGTCGCGCAGCGCAGCGTGCTCGGGCTTGCTGTAGTACTCCGCCGTGGGCAGGCCCAGCCCGCCCTGGCGCGCGTAGGCGATCTGCCGCGCCGCGTTCTTGTAGTCGGCGCTGGCGTAGAAGCCGAACACGCCGCCGAGGCCGCGCGCGTGACGCTCGCGCAGGTAGGCGGCCACGGCGGCGCCGTCGCGCAGGGCCGCGATCTGCGCCAGCTCGGCCTTGATCGGCGCGTAGCCGCGCGCCGCGATGGCCGCCTCGTCCATGCCGGCGCGGTAGAACGCGCCGACCCGGTAGTCGATCGAATCGGCCCCGACGCGGTCGAGCTTGGCCGCGGCTTCCTCAGCGATCGCGTGCTGGGTCTGCAGACTCTTCTCGCGCAGTTGATTGAAGGCACCCCAGCGCGTCTGGTCATCGGGGATGGGGTTGGCGGCGAGCCAGCGCGCATTGACGAAGGCGTCGAGGTCTCGGCATGGCGACACGGCGCGGTCAAATTCCTTCACGTCCAGGGCGTGGTAGCTGGCAGCGGCGCCGAGCGACAGGCCCAGGGTGACGGCGGCGACGAGGAGGCGGGGCAGGAGCTTCATGGGCGGTTTCTCGCGGGCACGGGGCCGTGGCAGGGGAGGCGCGGCCTCAGCGGATCGCCGCGCGCGCCGCGGCGGGCGCCGGGCCGGGGGCGAAGGCAAGCGACGGGGGAGCGGTGCGATTCATCGGGCTTCCGGGCGGGCTGGCGCGCGGCAGGGTAGGTGTGCAACCGCGCAGCATACAGTGTCTAAGGTCATTGCCCCGTCACGGTCCGGGCCCGCGCCGCAGCCGGGGGGCGCCCCCGGAGCGCGGCATAATCGGGCCGGGTCGTGCGACCCGCCATCCGAGGGTCATCCATGCAGGTCGAGTTCTGCGGCGCCGCGGGCGAGGTCACCGGCTCCTGCCACCGGGTCACCACGAGCGCGGGCAGCGTGCTGCTCGACTGCGGCCAGATCCAGGGCAGCCCCGAGTCCGAACGGCGCAATGCCGAGCCCTTTCCCTTCGACGCCCGGCGCATCGACGCGCTGGTGCTGTCGCACGCGCACATCGACCACATCGGCCGCGTGCCGCTGCTGGTCAGGCGCGGCTTTCGCGGTCCCATCCACACCCACCCGGCCACCGCCGATCTGGCGCGCATCATGCTGGAGGATGCCGTGGCCCTGGCCGAGGCGGATCTGGAGCGCGAGAACCGCGAGCGCATGCGCCGCGGCCGCCGCCCGCTGCCGCCGCTGTACACGCGCGAGGACGTGCGCGAGGCGCTCAAGCGCATGCAGCCGCTGCCCTACGGCGAGACGCGCGAGATCCTGCAGGGCGTGCGCCTGACCTTGCACGACGCCGGCCATATCCTCGGCTCGGCCGCGGTCGAACTGGTGGCCGATGAGGACGGTGCGGCGCGGCGCCTGGTGTATTCCGGCGACCTCGGCCCGCGCGGCACGCCCATCCTGTGCGACCCCGCGCCGATCGAGCGCGCCGATCTGGTGCTGCTGGAGTCCACCTACGGCAACCGCCTGCACCGCTCGCGCGAGGACACCCTGGTCGAGCTGGCCGGCATCATCGAGGCGGCCGCGGCCGGCGGCGGCAACGTGGTCATCCCGGCCTTCGCGGTCGGGCGCACGCAGGAATTGCTGTACTGGTTCGCGCAGCACTTCGAGGCCTGGAACCTGGCGCGCTTCCGCATCTTCCTGGACAGCCCCATGGCGACCAAGGTGGTGGAGGTGTACGAGGGCCACGAGGACCTGTTCGATACCGAGGCGCGGGCGCTGTGGCGCGCGCGCCCGCATCCGCTGCGCCTGCCCAATCTGAGCTTCACCGACTCCGTGGCCGAGTCGCAGGCGATTAATGAGTTCAAGGGCGGCGCGATCATCATCGCCGGCTCGGGCATGTGCAACGGCGGACGCATCCGCCACCACCTGCGGCAGAACCTCGGTCGGCGTGATGCCCACATCGTGTTCGTCGGCTACCAGGCTGAGGGCACGCTGGGGCGCCTGCTGGTGGACGGGGTACGCCAGGTCAAGCTGTTCGGCGAATGGATCAGCGTCAACGCCGCGCGCCACACGGTGGGCGGCCTGTCGGCGCATGCCGACCAGGCCGGCCTGCTGCAGTGGTACGGCGGCATCAGTGCCGGCGCCGGCAGCGGCCGTCCGCCGGTGTGCCTGGTGCACGGCGAGGACATCGCGCGCGAGCCGCTGGCGCAGTGCCTGCGCGAGCGCTACGGCGCGCGCGTGGAGCTGGCGCGGCCGGGCATGCAGCTGACGGTGTGAGCGCCACCGCGGCGCGCGCTGTTCGGCGGCGCCATCGGCTATCGTTGGCACGGACCATGGGCGGGGAGACATCGATGTCGGGCAATCCGTACGAGGCGCCGCGGGCTGCGGTGGCGGACGTGGTGGTGGCGCAGGGCGCCGAGGCCCTGCGCCGGGAGCCGCGGCGCGTGGCGGCGGGGCGGGGCTGGAACTGGATCGCCGCCGCCTGGGAGCTGCTCAGCCTCAACCCCGGCGCGTGGGTCGTGCTCATGCTGGTGGTGATGGCGCTGGGCATCGCCCTGCAGTTCCTGCCCATCGTCGGCGGCATCGTGCAGCAGGCGATCACGCCGTTCTCCGGGGCGGCGGTGGCGCTGCTGGCGGATTCACTGCGGCGCGGCGGCGCCGGCGGCATCAGCGAAGTCATCGACGGCGTGGTGGCGCGCTTCGGCGGTCTGGCGCTCTTGGCCGGAATCTACATTGGCGCCACGCTGTGCCTGATCCTTGTGGTCGGCGTGCCGGCGGTGCTGCTCGGCATGAGCGGCGTGCTCAAGGGCGACCTCATCGTCGTACTGGTGGTACTGCTGGTGCTGGCCCTGCTGCTGCCGCTGATCATGGCCACCTACTTCGCCCCGGCCCTGGTGGCCCTGCACGACACGCCGCCGCTGCAGGCGCTGCGCCTGAGCTTCCGCGCCTGCCTGGTGAATTTCGTGCCCTTCCTGGTGTTCGGCCTGTGCCTGCTGGGTCTGGCGGTGGTGGCCACCCTGCCGCTCTTCCTCGGCTGGCTGGTCCTGTTCCCGGTCATGCTCATCGCCTGCTACACCAGCTACCGCGACATCTTCTTCGACGAGTGATGCTGGACACGGTCCACAGCGTCGCCACACCCGAAGGCATCGCCCTGCACCTGCGCGTGGCGGGGCCGGTACCGCGCGCCCTGGCCTGGCTGCTGGACTTCCTCTGGCGCCTGGCCGTGCTGATCGCACTGGCCATCGTCCTGGGCCAGCTCGGCCGCCTCGGCGTCGGCCTGTGGCTGCTGTGCTGGTTCGCGCTGGAGTGGCTGGTGCCGGCCTGGTGCGAGGCGCGCCTGGACGGCGCCACCCCGGGCAAGAAGGCGCTGGGCCTGAAGGTGGTGCGCGACGACGGCGCGCCGCTGGGCTGGGGCGCGGCGCTGACGCGCAACCTGCTGCGCTTTGCCGACTTCCTGCCGGCATGCTACCTCGGTGGCCTTGCCGCCATGCTCGGCAACCGCGAGTTCAAGCGCCTGGGCGACTTCGTCGCCGGCACGCTGGTGGTGTACGCCGACCGCCGCGTGGAGGAGCGCCGCATCCCGGCGGCCGAGCCGCTGCCGCCGCCGCCGGGGCTGAGCCTGGACGAGGCGCGCTGCGTGCTGGACTTCGCCGAGCGCGCGCCGCAGCTGGGACCGGCGCGCGCGGCCGAGCTGGCGGCGCTGGCTGCGCCCTGGCTGCGTGAAGGGCAGGGCGAGCCCGCTGCCCAGCTCACGGCCATGGCCAACCATCTGGTCGGCCATGCGCCAGGCTGAGTTCGAGCGGCGTCACGCCGAGCTGTGGGCGCGCTTCGAGGCCTGGCTGGTCGCGCGCGCGGCGCGTCCGTCGCGCCGCGGCAAGCCGTCGACACCGCCGCCAACGCCCGTGACCGCGCCGCTGGCGGCGGCGGACGTGCCGGCGGCCTACCGCGCCCTGTGCAACCACCTCGCCCTGGCGCGTGAGCGCCGCTACGGGCCGACCCTGGTGGAGCGCCTGCACCAGCTCGTGCTGCGCGGCCACCATGCCCTGTACGCCGCCGCGGCGCCGGCGCAGCAGGGCCTCGGGCATTTCCTCACCGCGGGCTTTCCCGCGCTCGTGCGGCGCGAGCGGCGTGCGCTGGGGCTGGCCTGCCTGCTGTTCTTCGGCCCGCTGTTGGCTCTGCTCGCGGCGATCCAGATCTGGCCGGACTTCGCCGCCGTGGTGATCCCGCCCGAGCAACTGGCCCAGCTGCAGCGCATGTACAGCCCCGACAACCCGCACCTGGGTCGGCGCGAGGCCGCCGGCAGTTTCGAGATGTTCGCTTTCTACGTCTGGAACAATGTGCGCATCGGCTTCCAGACCTTCGCCGGCGGCGCGCTGCTCGGCCTGGGCAGCGTGTTCTTCCTGCTGTTCAACGGCGTGTTCATCGGCGCCGTGCTCGGCCACCTGAGCCAGGTCGGGCTGGGCACGCAGATCTGGTCCTTCGTCGCTGGCCACAGCGCGCTGGAGCTGGGCGCCATCGTCATCTCCGGCGGCGCCGGCCTGAAGCTCGGCGGCGCCATGCTCATGCCGGGACCGCGCTCGCGCCGTGCGGCGCTGGTGGCCGAGGGGCGCGTGGCCTTTCGCCTCGTCGGCGGCGCCGCGCTGATGTTCCTCGCCGCCGCGGTGGTGGAGGGCTTCTGGTCGCCGCTGACCCTCGATCCGCCGCTGAAGTACGGCGTCGGCGCGCTGCTGAGCCTGCTGGTGCTGGCCTACTTCAGCCTGGCCGGGCGGGCGGCGGCGCCGAGCGCGGAGGCGCCGCGTGCAGCTCGATAAGGTGGCCGTGGTGCTGCGCCCGCGCCAGGGCTGGGAGGCGGTGGACCTCGGCTTCCGCATGGCCGCGCACTGGGCCGCCCCGCTGTGGCGCGTGTGGGCGGCGGTCTACCTGCCGCTGGCGCTGGCCCTGTCGCTGGCCCTGCGCGCGCAGCCCTGGCTCGCCGCTCTGCTGCTGTGGTGGATGAAGCCCGTCGCCGACCGCTGGCTGCTGCACGTGCTCGGCCGGGCGGTATTCGGCGAGGTGCCGACGCTCGGCGCCACCCTCGCCGCCTGGCGCGAGGTGCTGAGCCCGGGACTGGCCTGGTCGCTGCTGGCGCGCCTGTGGGACTACGCGCGCTCCTTCACCCTGCCAGTCACGCAGCTGGAGCGTCAGCGCGGGCGCGCCGCGGCGGCGCGGCGGCGCCTGCTCAAGCAGCGCGCCGGCGCGCACGCGCTCGGCCTCACCTTCGTCTGCGCCTGCTTCGAGCTGGTGGTGCTGTACGGGCTGTATGCCCTGGCGCAACTGTTCGGTACCGACCTGCAGTGGGCGCGCGATGGCCGCGGCGATCTGTGGTCGCACCTGGCCACGGCCACGGACTGGTGGACCTGGCGCGACACGGCCGCCTACGTCACCGCGATCAGCCTCATCGAGCCCTTCTACGTGGCCGGCGGCTTCGCCCTGTACCTCAACCGCCGCGTGCTGCTGGAGGGCTGGGACGTGGAAGTGTCGCTGCGCCGCATGGCCGAGCGGCGCGTCGCGCAGCGGGCGCGTGCGGGCCTGCTGATCCTGCTCGCGGCCGCCGCACTGGCCTGTCCGCCGCTGCGTGCGCTGCCGGCGGTCGCCGCCGTGGCAGCAGCAGGTGCCGACGCGGTTGCGCAGACGCTCGCCGCCGACGCGGGCGAGGACGCGGCGGGGAGCGAGGGAGCTCCCGACGCCGCCGCCCCCGCCGCCGCCGACGCTGCCCGGGATACGGGCATGTGCCCGGCGCCCTACGCGCCGCAGGAGACGCCGGTGCAGCGCGCCGCGCGCGAGGTGCTGGCCGACGCCGCGTTCGGCAGCGTGCGCAGCGAACGCCGCTGGGTGGCGATTCCGCGCGCCAGTAGCGCGGCGCCGCGGCGGTCGGACGGCGCCACCCTCGGCAAGCTGGCCACGCTGCTGGCCGAGGTGCTGCGCGTGGTCGCCTGGGTGGCCCTGGCGGCGCTGGTGGTGGTGGGCCTGGGCCTGCTGGTGCGGCACTGGCCGGGGCGCAGCGCGCCCGCGGGGCGCGCCGCCGCTCCCGCGCAGCTGTTCGGTCTGGCCATCCATCCCGACAGTCTGCCGCCGGACATTCCCGCCGCGGCGCGTGCCCTCCTCGCCGCCGGCCGCCGGCGCGAGGCGCTGTCCCTGTTGTACCGCGGCGCGCTGTCGCACGTGGTGCACGAGCGTGGCCTGGTGGTGCGCCGCGGCGCCACCGAGGGCGACGTGCTGACCCTGGCCCAGCGCGCGCTGCCGGCGGCCGCGGCGGACTACTTCACTGCCCTGCTGCCGGTGTGGAGCGAGGCCGCCTATGCCGCGCGCCTGCCCGCACCGGAGCGCATCGAGGCGCTGTGCGCGCAGCACGCCGGCGCCATGCCGCGCGCCGCGGCCGGGGGCGCCGCGTGAGGCGCGGCCTGGCCACCGTGCTGCTGCTCGGGCTGCTGCTGGGACTGGCCGCGCTGTGGTTCGTGCGCAGCTACGAGCGGCGCGAGGTCAGCACCCCGGTGCCGCCGCAGGAGCAGGCCTGGAACAATCGCTTCCTCGCCGCGGCGCGCCTGCTCGAGCGCTTCGGCGTGAGGAGCCGCTACGAGGTCGGCCTGGAGGGCGCGCCGCGCTATGCCGCCGGCAGCGTCATCGTGCTGCCGGCGCCGCGCGGCCACGTCTCGGCCGCCGCGCTGGCGCGGCTGCGCGCAGCGGTGCAGGACGGCGCCCACCTCATCGTCGAGTCCGAACGCACCGGCAGCGGCGATCCGGTGTTCGATGCCTTCGGCCTGCGTCGCGCCGAGCCGGATCGGCGCTCCTGTCAGGACGCCGTGGGCTGGGACCTCGGCGACTGGGGCGACCGGCGCGAGCAGATCGCCGTGACGTCGTCCTCGTTGCTGCGCGTGGACAGCCTGGGCGAGCCCGCGCTGCGCGCCGCCGTGGCCGGTGCCGAGAGCCTGTCCAGCGCGGAGCCGCCGCTGTGGCAGCTGTCGGGCTGCGACGGTGTGCGCGTGCTGCATCGCGAGCTCGGCCGCGGCCGCCTCACCGCGATCAACGACCTGCGCTTCGCCGCCAACTGGGACCTGGCCCGCGCCGACAACGCGGAGTTCCTCTGGCGCCTGCTGCAGCTTGGCGGCGCGCCCGCCGAGGTGGTGTTCCACGGTCCGCCCGAGGGTGGGCTGGGGCAGTGGCTGGGACGCCACGCCTGGCGCGTGCTGGCCAGTCTTGCCGTGCTTGTGGTGCTGTGGCTGTGGTCGCGCATGCCGCGCTTCGGCCCTGTGCGCGCCGACCCCGAACCCGTGCGCCGGCGCCTGCTCGAGCACCTGCGCGCCAGCGGCCGTCTGCTGTGGTCGCAGCAGGCACGCGCCGAGCTGGCGCGCGCCGCGCGCGAGGCGGCGCTGACGCGCGTGGCGCGCGAACATCCGCACGCGCGCGCCCTGGCGCCGGCGGACCTCGTGGCTTTCCTGCAGCAGCGCTATGGTCTGCCGCGCCTGATGGCGCAGGCCGTGGTCGATGCGTCCGTACCGGCCGATGCCGCCGCTTTCATCGCCCTGGCGCGCGCCTGCCGCGCGCTGCACGCCGCGCCGCGTCGCCGCGCCGCAGCGCGATCCTCCCCCGTTTCTGCCGCCAGCGAGTGACCCGCATGAACGACGCCGCGCGCATCCCCGCCGAATCCTTCGCCCGCGCCAGCGACCTGGTGCAACGCCTCAAGGCCGCCCTGGGCCAGGCCTTCATCGGCCAGCCCGGCGTGGTCGACGAGGTGCTGGCCGCCATGCTCGCCGGCGGCCACGTGCTGCTGGAAGGCGTGCCGGGCCTGGGCAAGACCCTGCTGGTGCAGGCGCTGGCCCGCGCCGTCGGCGGCCACTACGCGCGCATCCAGTTCACCCCGGACATCATGCCGGCCGACGTCACCGGCCACACCGTTTACGACCCGGCCAGCGCGCAGTTCACCACGCGCCGCGGCCCGGTGTTCGCCAACTTCGTGCTGGCCGACGAGATCAACCGCGCGCCGGCCAAGACCCAGGCGGCGCTGCTGGAGGTCATGCAGGAAGCGCAGGTGACCCTGGACGGGCGCGCGCAGGCGCTGGAGGCGCCCTTCATGGTGCTGGCCACGCAGAACCCGATCGAGCAGGAGGGCACCTACGCCCTGCCCGAGGCGCAGCTCGACCGCTTCCTGCTCAAGGTGCTGATCGACTACCCGCACGAGGACGAGGAACTGTCGATCCTGCGCGCGGTGACGCAGCGCCGCAGCGTGGAGCGCCTACCGGTGGAGCGTGTGCAGACCGTGGTGCAGCCGGAGAACCTGGTGAAGCTGCAGGCCCTGGCCGCGCACGTGCGCGTGGACGCGGCGGTGGAGGCCTACGCCCTGCGCATCGTGCGTGCCACGCGCGATTTCCCCGGCATCGGCAGCGGCGCGAGCACGCGCGGCGCCATCGCCCTGGTGCGCGCCGCCCGCGCCCTGGCGCTGATCCGCGCGCGCGACTTCGTCACCCCGGATGACCTCAAGCAGCTCGCGCCGGCGGCCCTGCGCCACCGCATCCAGCCGGCCGCCGACCTGCTGGTGGAGGGACGCAGCGCCGACGCGCTGATTGCCGAGCTGCTGGAGAAGATCGAGGCGCCACGCCTGTGAGCGAAGGCCTTGCCATCGCTGCGGACGTTGCCCGCGCGGCCGCGCCGCGGCGCGGGCTGCTGGTGCCGACGGCGGGCGCGCTGGCGCTGGCCACCGCGGTGCTGGCGCTGGCCGTGCTGGCCTCCTTCGCGCCGCGCTGGCACCTGGTGTGGCTCGCGGCGGGCGTGCTGGCCGCGGGCCTGCTGGCGCTGGATGCGCTGTTGCTGGGGCGCCGCGCCCCGCCGCAGGTGCGGCGCCGCCACGCCCATGCGCTGTCGCTCGGCGTGGACAGCGATGTGTCCCTGGAGCTGCAGGCGGGCGACGCTGGCGCGCTGCGTCTGCGCCTGTTCGATCACGTGCCCGATACGGCGGAGGTCTCCGGCCTGCCGCAGCCCGTCAGGCTCGCCGCCGGGCAGCGTGTGACCTTGCACTACCGCCTGCGTCCGCTGCGCCGCGGCGAGCTGCGCTTCGGCGCGGTGGAGCTGCGCCTGGCCTCGCCGCTGCGCCTGTGGGAGCGGCGCCTCGACGCCGGCGCGCCGTCCGCGGTGCGCGTGTATCCGAATTTCTCGGCCCTGGTGCGTTACGCCCTGCTGGCGACTGACCACCGCCTATCGCAGTTGGGCGTGCTGCAGCGCCGTCGCCGCGGCGAGGGCCTGGAGTTCCAGCAGCTGCGCGAGTACCGCCAGGGCGACACGCCGCGACAGATCGACTGGAAGGCCAGCGCGCGTGTGCGCCGTCTGGTCTCGCGCGAGTACCGCGACGAGCGTGATCAGCAGGTGCTGCTGCTGCTCGACTGCGGCCGGCGCATGCATGCGCGCGACGGCGCGCTCTCCCATCTGGACCACGCCCTCAACGCCTGCCTGCTGCTGGCCCACGTGGCCCTGCGCCAGGGCGACGCGGTGGGTCTGATGAGCTTCGGCGGCGTCGAGCGCTACGTGCCGCCGCGCAAGTCGCACGCGGCGCTGAACGCGCTGCTGGCAGCCAGCTACGACCTCGACGTCACGCTGCACGCACCCGACTACTACGCCGCCGCGGTGGATCTGCTGCGCCGGCAGTCCAAGCGCAGCCTGGTGGTGATCGTCTCCAATCTGCGCGACGAGGACGACGACAGCCTGCGCCCGGCGCTGGCCCTGCTGCGCCGGCGTCACCTCGTGGTGCTGGCCAGCCTGCGCGAACACATCCTCGATGCCGCGCTCGCAGCACCGGTGGACGGCCTGGATGCCGCGCTGACCCACGCGGCCACCGCGCAATACCTCGAACGCCGCCGTCGCCAGTTCGCCCTGCTGGAGGAGTCGCGCGTGCCCTGCCTGGATGTTGAGCCGCAGCAGCTGCCGATCGCCCTGGTCAACCGTTACACCGAACTCAAGCGCCGCGGCGCGCTCTGATCCGCGCGCCTTCACGCCGCGCGCACGCCGGCATCACGGGCGATTGACCTCGCCGCCGGCAGTCTTCGCCGCGGCCGCGATCGCGCGGCCGCCAGCCCCCACACTCACGAGGACACCCCGCCATGCTCCGCAAGGCCACGCTCGCGCTTGCCCTCATCGGCAGTTGTATCGCCACCACTGCCGCCGCCCAGTCCTTCACCGCCACGCTCGGCGTCAGCAGCGTCAACCCCAAGGGCGGCAACGGCACGCTCGCCGGCGCCCGCGCCAGCATCGACGATGACGCCAGCACCACGGCCAGCTTCGCCTATGGCTTCGACGAGAACTGGTCGGCCGAGCTGTGGACCGGCCTCGGCCGCTTCAATCACACCGTCTCGCTGGCGGGTCTCGGCGACGTGGGCAAGGTTTCCCATCGTCCGACCTCGCTCAGCGTCAATTACCACTTCCTGCCCGGCAGCCGCTTCCGGCCCTTCGTCGGCCTCGGCTACACGCGTGTGAGCCTCAGCGGCGAGCGCGCCATCGGCGCCATCGCCGGCAGCGACCTCTCCGCCGGCGGCTCCAACGGCTACAACTTCAACCTCGGCGTCGACGTCGCCCTGACCGACAGCCTGTTCCTGCGCGGCGACGCGCGCTACCTCGACTTCGATACCCAGGTGAAGCTCGACGGCGCCGACATCGGCACCGCCAACGTCGACCCCTGGGTGTATGGCCTGAGCCTGGGCCTGCGCTTCTGAGGTGAGGCGCGACCGGGGCGTCATGGCTCCCCGGTCGCGCCCTGCGTTGACTCAGGTGGCGCCGTCGCGCGGACGCGAACGGGCGCCGCTCAGCAGCGACGCCACCACGCCCAGCGCCAGGATGCCCAGCACCACGGCCAGCAGATACAGATTGAAGTGCCGGCCCAGCGCGAGCTTGAGCCACTCCGCCAGCAGCATCTTCACGCCGACCACCAGCAGCACCAGGGCGAGCGCGGGTTTGAGATAGCGGAAGCGATCGATCATTCCTGCCAGGGCGAAGTAGAGCGAGCGCAGTCCAAGGATGGCGAACACGTTGCTGGTGAACACCAGGAAGGCGTCGCCGGTGATGGCGAAGATGGCGGGGATCGAGTCCACGGCAAAGATCAGGTCGGTGGTTTCGACCAGGATCAGTGCCAGCGCCAGCGGCGTCAGCAGCAGCGTACCGGGGCGGGCGCTCTCCACCACCTCGTCGCGCTGCACTGGCGCGCCGGGCACCTCGCTCTCGCGCGAGGCGGCCGAACCCGCGCGCACCACGAAGTGCTCGCCGTGGAAGCGCGCCGTGACCGGGAACCAGCGCCGCACCAGGCGGATCACCGCGTTGTCGTCCAGGTTGGCGTGCTCGGTCTTCATGAGCAGCATCTTCAGCGCCGTGACGATGAGGAAGGCGGCGAAGAGGTAGAGCAGCCAGTGGAACTCGGTGATGAGGCGCGCACCCACGGCGATCATCGCGCCGCGCATGGCGAGCGCTCCGAGGATGCCCCAGAACAGCACGCGGTGCTGGTACAGCGCCGGCACGGCGAAGAAGCCGAAGATCATGGCGATGACGAAGATGTTGTCGACGCTGAGCGACTTCTCCACCACGTAGCCGACGAGGTACTTCTCCACCGCGGTGGCGCCGCTGTTGGGCAGGCCGTCGACCGGGTCGGGCAGGGTGCCGAGGCCGAACCACTGGCCGTCATAGGCGAAGTACACGACGACGGCGAAGGCGCAGCCGAGTGCGATCCACAGCGCCGACCAGCCGATTGCCTCCTTCACGCTGACCACGTGGGCCTTGCGATGGAAGACGCCGAGATCCAGCGCCAGCATCAGCAGCACGAAGGCAAGAAAGGCCAGCCACATCCAGATCATGTCGCGGGGCTCCGCAGGTCGCAGGGTGGGCGGCGCAGGCATGCCCCGTCGACCGGGCCTGGCATGCTGCGCGGCAGGGAGTGGACGCCGCAGCCGACCCCTTCCGGCTGTCTTGCCCACGGCGCTTCGACCGCACGCCCCACGCTGCGTTCCTGTCGGCCGGTGCTGCGCCGAACGTCATTGTTGTCGCGACGGCGTGAAGACGCAGCGAAATCGCCGCGCTGCCCCGGGTGGACCTATGGGGCGCTGGAGGCGCCGGGTTCCGCGGGCAGGACAAACCCGCCGGCGCTGACGCGGATCCAGGCCACCCGTTGCGGACGCCGCCCGAGCTGCGCGGGTGGCGCATAGAACGGGTCGGCGCGGTTCGACGGCAGCGGGACATAGACGAAGCGGCGCATCGACTCCAGGGTCAACGCGGACGCGCCGTCGCTGTGCGACAGCGCCCATGCCTCGGGCTCGTGCACGGGCTCATCCGGTGGTGGCGGCAGGCCCAGGGCCACGTTGCCGTCGGCGTCCTGGTGCACCAGCAGGCCGGCGTGCGCGCGGTCGGTCACCACGTCGAGGCGATCGACCACGCGCAGTGTCGCGTCGCCGCAGGCCAGCAGCAGCGCGTGCACGCCCTGCAGGCCCCCGCCGCTGGACGACCAGCCCAGCAGCAGGTAGCGCGCCCCGGGCAGGCGGAACGACGGACCCGGCAGCGGCAGCAGGGTGTCTCCGTCGGGCGCGCTGCCCGGCAGCCGCAGCGGCCGCGCGCAGGGGGCGGTGAGGGTCAGCCCCTCGGCGTAGTGCATCGTGCCGGTGTCGCCGTCCGGGCGGTCGACCTCCACCACGAGATCGCTCGCCGCCAGGGAAGCGCGAGCGACGGTCAGCGGGATCAGGGCGAGCAGCTTCAGACAGTGCACGGAGGGTTAGCAAACTACTTGCGGCAATTCTTCGTCGCGCATCATCCGCCTGGCTGTTCCTAATGTATATGTGAATGTTGTGATTAAGTTCTTGATTACGCCGTGGCAGTGATTGCGGCTTTAGCGCCTCAGCGCCGCAGCGTGGTCGCCACCAGCAGCGCCAGTACGCCGAGCAGCAG
>DAOOVM010000040.1:0-15893 GCA_035370085.1 Rhodanobacteraceae bacterium
GTGCTGCCGGCGCCGGTGCCGTTCAACTGGTCGCATCTGAACAATCTCGGCGCCGCCGCCGTCGAGGCGGATGTGCTGGTCTTCCTCAACAACGACACCGTGGTGATATCGCCGGACTGGCTGCAGCGCCTGGCCGAGAACGCGCTGCGCCCACAGGTCGGCGTCTGCGCGCCGCTGCTGCTGTACGCGGACGGCACGATCCAGCACGCCGGCGTCGTCGTCGGCATGGGCGGCTGGGCCGACCATGTCTACAAGGGTGATCATCCGCAGCATCGGCAGGATCTGTTCGTATCGCCGATGCTGCGGCGCAACGTGTTGGCGGTGACCGGCGCCTGCATGGCCGTCGCGGCGGACAAGTTTCGCGAGCTCGGTGGCTTCGACGAGGCGTTCATCGTCTGCGGCAGTGACGTGGACCTGTGCCTGCGCGCCCACCAGCGCGGTTGGCGCAGCCTGTACATCCCCGAGGCCAGGCTGTTCCACTACGAGTCGAAGTCGCGCGATCCGCGGGCGATCCCCCCCGGGGATTTCGCGCGATCGGCGCAGAGCTATGGGCGCTTCCGCACCGAAGGCGACCCGCTGTTCAACCGCAATCTCGATCCGATGCACTGCAGCCCGACGCTGCGCAGCCCCGCGCAGGGGAGCTGACGCGCGGCGTAGGCCCGGGTGGCGGCAAGTGTCGGCCTGCGGTCTCGCCATGGCGCCGGGTTGGGCACAGGAGCCGCGGGTGGGGTGGCCGATGGGCGGTGTCTGCGGGTTGCGAGCTGCGCGCAGGTCGGCATGGGTGGGCGATTCGCATCGGGCGGCAGCAGTTACGGAGATTCGTGATGAGATTCTGGCGCACCCTCAGTTCGGGCCTCTCCCTCCTGCGCGAGCGCGGTGCCGGGGCGCTCGAACCGCACATCGCCACCACGATTCCCGAAATCACCCCCTTCGGCCTGCGCGCGTCGGACGCCACGGCGCCGCGCCTCAATCTGCTGCTGCCTTCGATCAACCCCGAGCACTACTTTGGCGGTGCCGACACCGCAGTGGCGCTGTACCGCAGTCTGCTCGGCGGTTTCAGCCGATCGCGCATCATTCTGCTTGACAGCGACCCGCGCCGCGAGGCGCTGGTGCGCTTTCCCGACCATGTGCTCGTGGATGCCGCGGACGACCCGGCCGACGCGCCACGCCAGGTCGTCGGATTCAGCAATCGGTACGGCGCCAGCGTGCCCGTCGGCCGCGGCGACCGGTGGATGGCGACGGCCTGGTGGACGGCCTATGCCGCGCAGCGCGCGGCGGACTGGCAGCAGGAGCAGGGCTGGCGCCGCACGCCGCTGCTGTACTTCATCCAGGATTTCGAGCCCGGCTTCTATCCCTGGTCCAGCCAGTCGGCGGTCGCGCTGAGCACCTACCGACCCGGCATGGACCTGGGCGTGTTCAATACCCGATTGCTGCGCGACTACTTCACCTCGCAGGGCATTGAATTCGCCCACCAGGCGGTCATCGAGCCCACGCTCAATCCCGCATTGCGTCCGCTACCGCCGCAGCGACCGCAGCGCGAGCGCAGCATCCTGGTCTATGCTCGTCCCTCGGTTCCTAGAAATGCCCTGCCGCTGGTGTGCGAGGGGCTGCGCGCCTGGGGCTGGAGCGATCCGCGCTGCAAGCACTGGCAGGTGCTGGGCGTCGGCGAATTGCAGCGCGACCTTGACCTCGGGCCCTTCGTCCTGCGCGGTCTGGGCAAGCTGGCCCTGGCCGATTATCGCGAGCGCCTGCAGCAGGCGGCCATCGGCATCTCGCTCATGCTGTCGCCCCATCCCAGCTATCCGCCGCTGGAGATGGCTGCCTACGGCATGTCGACCATCAGCAACACCTTCGCTAACAAGGATCTGTCACGGGACTTCGCCAACGTCGTGTCGCTGCGCGAGGCCTCACCGGCGGCCTTGGCCGACGCCCTGCGCGGCGAGGTCGACCGCTGGGAGGCCGCCGCCATGATGCAGCGCTGGAGCCTGCCGTGCGAGCACGCCTTCCTCGGACCGGCCAACCACGATGCCGTCGCTGCGGATATCGCCGGCTGGACGGCCGCGGCGTGGTGAGGTCGCTGGCGATGGAGACGCGGGCTAGCCCAGCAGTTCGGGCAGTTCGCTGCGGATGCGCTGCATCCACTGGATGCGATCGATCTCGGGCAGCGGCGCCTGCTTGCCCAGGCTGACGTGGAATTCGCCGTCCACACTGTCGAAGAAGCGCGTCTCGCCCATGGCCAGCATGCCCAACCGGCGAAGGTCGGCGATTGCCAGCCGGAAGCTCGTCGGTGTGAAGACCCAGGTGTGCAGGTCCCGGTAGGCACCCGTCTCGATGGCCTCGCGCATGAACTGCTCGGCCTGTTCGAAACTGTGCACGAGGGCGTAGCGGCCGGGTCCGGGCTTACCCCAGACGATGGCGCCGTCGCGCGACACCACCGTGGTGAAGTAGTCAAAGACCTTGCCCGGGCCGTGCGTCTTGCGCCGGTCCACATGGGCCTGCAGCAGTTCCCCGGTCGTGGTCGGCCAGCGCATGCAGTCGAAGGAGTTGCGCAGGTCGGGCACAGCCAGCGAGAGGACGCCCTCAGGCGCGAGCAGGGTCGCGCACTGGTTGACGAAGCCGACGAGGTCGGGCACGTGCTCGATCACGTGCGAGGCGATGATCCAGTCGTACTGGCCGTGGTCGCGGATGATGTCGGTCAGGGCCTGGCCCTGCCAGACGTGGTCGACCGGCTCGATCCGGTCGAGGTCCACGCCGTGCCCGCGGTACTTCGCGATCAGGCCATCTCTGTCCAGGTGGTCGACGGTCTCGACGCGGAATCCGCCACGTTTCGGTGCGACCGGATTGTGGCTCGGTCCGATTTCCAGTCCGCGGCCCTCGCGGCGCAGTCCGTGCAGGATTTTTTCTATTCTGTTCATGTCGGGATTGCGGTAGGCTCGCCGGCCAGTGTGCTTCCCGGGTCATGGCGCTGCGTCGGGATGCCGCACTTTCCGGGAATTGAATGGCTGCTGTCGGCCGTTTCCCGCTGGCCGGAAGGTCGTGTGCCCTAGCGTTGGCCACGCCGGCGCAAAATGCAATGCGTCCGGCGCAGGGGACGCCGCGGTCCGGCAGCGATCCGCTCGCACGGTGGCGACCGCAGCGCAGTCGCCGCGCCTCCCTCCGGCCCCCATCGTGGCGCGCCGGCGGTCCGTCGCTGTCGCAGGGGAATCGCTAGGCTCCATGGAATCCAAGATCAATCCGCCTCCCGCCATCACCGTCACCATTCCCTTCTACAACGAGGAAGACAACATCGCTCCGCTGTACGGGCGCGTGCGTGATGCGCTTGACGCCCTGGGCAAGGCCTGGGAACTGGTGCTTGTGAATGACGGTAGCCGCGACGCCTCGGCGCAAAGGCTCGATGAGGTGGCCGCCGGCGATGCCCGCGTCACCGTCGTGCACCTGCGGCGCAACTACGGCCAGACCGCGGCGCTCATGGCCGGTCTGGACCACGCGCGCGGCGAGATCATCGTGCCGATGGACGGCGACCTGCAGAACGATCCCGACGACATCGGCCGACTGCTGGACAAGCTGGCCGAGGGCTTCGACGTTGTCTCTGGCTGGCGCAAGGACCGCCAGGACCACGCCATCAAGCGCAATCTGCCCAGCCGCATCGCCAACGGCCTGATTTCCGTGGTGTCGGGCGTGCCCCTGCATGACTACGGCTGCTCGCTCAAGGCCTATCGCCGCGATGTGCTCGACGGCGTCAAACTCTACGGGGAGATGCACCGGTTCGTGCCCATCTATGCCAGTTGGAACGGTGCGCGCGTTGCCGAGGTGCCGGTGCGCCACCACCCGCGTCTGCACGGAGAGTCCAAGTATGGGCTCGAGCGCGTCATCAAGGTGATGCTCGACCTCATCGTTGTGAAATTCCTCTTCCGCTATTCCAACAAGCCCATATACGTGTTCGGCGGTTTCGGTTTCCTCGCCCTGGCCTGCTCGATGCTGGTCGGGCTGTGGGCCCTTGGCCTGAAATTCATCGAGGGTGTGTCCCTCATCCAGACGCCGCTGCCGCTGGTCGCGGTCTTCCTCGGCGCTATCGGCTTGCTGAGCATCCTCATGGGCCTGCTGGCGGAAATGCTCAATCGCACCTACCACGAGTCGCAGGCCAAGCCGGTCTACCGCGTCGGTCGCGTGGTGCGCAGCGGCGTGGCGCGGCAAGGGTAGGCGGGCCATGTGCGGCATTGCCGGATTCGTCGGAGCGCCGGACCGCGATGCGCTGCACCGCATGGCGCGCGCGCTGGCGCACCGCGGCCCGGACGGGGACGGTTTCCTGGAGGACACCGCCTCGCGCGTGCACCTCGCGCATCGACGACTCGCCATCCTGGACATCGCTGGCGGCCATCAGCCCATGCGCACGGCGGACGGCTCGCTCAGCGTGGTCTTCAATGGCCAGATCTACAATTTCGCCGAACTCCGCGCCGAACTCGAGAAGCTCGGCGCCCGGTTCGTGAGCGACCACTCCGACACCGAAGTGCTGCTGCACGCCTGGCGCCACTGGGGCGCCGGAATGGTGCAGCGCCTCAACGGCATGTGGGCGTTCGCTCTGCACGACCGCGAGCGCAGGCTGCTGTTCTGTTCGCGCGACCGCTTCGGCAAGAAGCCCTTTTTCTACTTCTCCGGTCCGAATGACTTCGTCTTTGCCTCCGAGCTGATTGCCTTGCGCGAGCACCCGCGCGTGCCGTCTGCGCTGGACGAGCTGGCGCTGCGCAAGTACTACGCCTACGGTTACGTGCCGGCACCCCGCACCTTTCTGGCCGGCGTGCGCAAGCTGCCGGCGGGCCACAACCTCACGCTTGACCTCAGCAGCGGCAATTTGCGCATCGAACGCTATTGGCGCTATCTGCCCGAACCCTTCGAGGAGCGTCCCGCCCAAGCGGAGGCGCGCTGGGCCGAGGAGCTCCTGGAGCGCCTCGACGCTGCGGTGGCGCGACGGCTCGTCGCCGACGTGCCGGTGGGGGCCTTCCTCAGCGGTGGTATCGACTCGTCCACCGTCGCCGCCCTGGCGATGCGACATGTCGGGCGCGATCGGCTCAAGACTTTCTCCATCGCGTTCGACGAGTCGAGTTTCGACGAGAGCGCTTACGCGCAGCTCGTGGCGCGACACATCGGTGCGGAGCACTACGTCGATACCCTCGGGATTGCCAGGGCGCTGGAGATCCTGCCTGAGGTGGCGCAGCGGCTGGACGAGCCCATTGCCGACTCGTCGTTGCTGCCGACCTTCCTCGTCAGCCGGTTCGCGCGACGGCAGGTGACGGTGGCCCTGGGTGGCGACGGCGCGGACGAGCTGCTGGCCGGTTACGATCCGTTCCGCGCGCTGCGTTACGCGCGCGCCTACGAACGTCTCGTGCCGCGACCCGTGCATCGGGCGATCTCGCTGCTGGTCGGACGATTGCCCGTATCGCACCGCTATATGAGCCTTGATTTCCGCCTGAAGCGCACCCTGCGCGGGCTGGACCACGCCGCACCGTTCTGGCTGCCGGTTTGGATGGCGCCGGTACCGCCTTCCCAGTGGCAGGAGCTGTTCCAGGCACCCGTGGATTGCGAGGAAGTCTTCAGTGAAGCGATCGAGGCCTGGGACGAATGCCCGAGGAGCTGCCCGGTGGAGCGGACCATCGCTTTCTATGTGCGCACCTACCTGCAGGACGACATCCTCGTGAAGGTCGACCGTGCCAGCATGATGAACTCGCTGGAAGTGCGCGCTCCCTTCCTCGACGTGGACGTGGTGGACTTCACGCGGCGTTTGCCTGCGGACATGAAATTGCGCGGGGGGCAGACCAAGTACCTGTTGCGCCGCGCCTTGCAAAAACTGCTGCCGGCGCCGGTGCTGACGCGCAGCAAGCAGGGGTTTGCCGTGCCCGTCGGTCGATGGTTTCGCGACGGCGCCATGCCGCCCTGGCGCCAGTCCGAGGGGCCCGCCTGCGCCTTTCGCACCGGCCGCCTCGCCGCGCACCGATCGGAGCGCGCCGACGAGCGCATGTTCCTGTGGAGCGACTGGATCCTGGATGCCTCGCACCTGGGCGCGCTACGCGCGCCGGCGCAGGGCGCGGCGTGAGCGCGGCGGCGCCCGCGCCGGGTCGCGGGATGCGGGTCGTGACGAGTATCAATGCGAGGTGCCCATGCTGCGTACCCTGACACCACAAGATCTGCAGCGCCTGCTCGGCTTCCTGGCCCTCGGCCTGGTGGTGATCGGCAACGCTTGCGGCAACGTGCTGCTCAAGCTGGGGGCGAATGCGCGCGGACCTGCGCTCTTCGGTCCCGTCGCCTGGCAGACCCTGGGGGGGGTCGCCTGCTTTGGCGCGGGCATTGGTCTATACGCCTGGGCCTTGCGGCAGTTCGAACTGCACGTCGCGCAGGTGGTGGTATCGCTGCAGTACGTCGCGGCGATGTTTCTCGCGTCCTGGGTGTTGGGCGAGCAGATCTCGCCCGGCCAGTGGCTGGGAATTGCCCTGATCGCGGCGGGCCTATACATGTGTTTGCGTTGATTGCCCAGGAGGATGACCTCATGCAGCACGCCTACGATGCGGCGTTCATGGAATACACCGAGCGCACGTCGCGTCACTCGGCGCAGGCGATCGTGCGCGTGCTGCGCGAAGTGCTGTCTCCGCAAAGCGTGCTCGACGTGGGCTGCGCACGTGGCACCTGGTTGAATGCCTGGCGCGAGGCCGGCGCGGAGGATGTATTCGGCGTCGACGGTGAGTACCTGGACCCGGCGACGCTGACCATTGCGCCAGAGCGCTTCCGTGCGGCCGACCTGTCCAGGCCCCTGGACCTGGGACGACAGTTCGACCTGGTGCAGTCCCTGGAAGTGGCCGAACACGTGCCGGCCGCCGCCGCGCCGCAGTTCGTGGAGAACCTTGTCAGGCACAGCCGCGGTGTGGTGCTGTTTTCCGCGGCGCCGCCGGGCCAGGGCGGCGAGTTCCACGTGAACGAGCAGCCCTACGACTACTGGCGAGCGATGTTCGCCCGTCATGGCTTTGCCGCCCACGACTACGTGCGTCCGCACATCGCCGCGGACACCAGCCTGTCGTTCTGGTATCGATTCAACACTTTGCTGTATGTGCGTGACGACGTGGAGCTGCCCGCGGCCGTGCGCTCTACGCGGATCGCCGACACCGTGCCTATCGCGGACGTCTCGCCGGCGTTGTTCCGCCTGCGCAAGCTGGCCATCCGCGGACTGCCCTACACCTGGCAACAGGGCCTGGCGCGCTTCAAGGCCCGCGTCCTGCGTACCGGACGCTTCTAGTTCGCGGCGCTGGCCCGCACTGGCGGCCTGCGCAGCGCGGCGCGGCTCCTCAGCCGTTGCCGAAGGCGGCGATCGCGACGAAGGCGAAGGCCAGGGCCGAACCCACGCCGCCGATGAGCACGCAGGCGCGGAACAGCCGCCGCGGCAGGGCGGGGCCGGCGGCCACCAGCGGCAACGCGAACAGCGCTGCGGCCGGAAAGAGATATCGGCCCTGCGCCTGGAAGTCGTTCACCCAGCTGTGCAGCAGCGACGCAAGACAGACCAACACCGCGCCGCCGAGCACCACCACGGCCTGTGGCGCCGCCGCTTCCGGGCAATGCCGGAACAGGGCCCACAGGGCCAGGCCACCGAGCAAGGCGAAATTCGCCAGCAGCAGTCCATAGACCCAGGTCGGAGCGAAGATGCTCATGTAACCGTAGACACCGAAGGCGCTCCGCACGCTGTTGGCCAGCCAGTGCCAGGGGGCTCCAACCACCTGCGGCAGGGACACGCCCTTGCGGATCAGCGAAAGGCCGTAGTAGCCGCCGCCGTGCTCGATCACCGAGGACTTGAACTGCGGTTGCGCCCGCTGCTCCTGGATCTGCGCGATGGTTGCGCGCTTGCTTGCGGGCGGGCCGTTCTGGTGGATATCCCACACCAGGCGAGGCGCGGCTAGCGCCAGTATGCATGCCGCGAGCAGCAACCAGCGCCGCAGGCGCTGGCGCAGCAGCGGATCGGGCAGCGTGCGGCGCAGGAACACCACACCGGCCAGGCCGGCCACGCCCAGGCCCGCGCCGAGGAGCGCGGGGCCGCCGGGCAGGGCCGTGCCGAATAGGGGAGAGCGCAGTGCGGCGCCGCAGCCCGCCAGGGCCAGGCCGAGCACGATGGCCGCGGCTTCCGATGCCTTCAGGCCGAGCTCGCGCGCGGCCAACCACAGCAGGAGCAGCGGCACCACGACGAGGTAGTTGCGCTTGGAAACCAGCAGCAATGCCGCGCTCGCGCAGAGCAGCAGGGTGTCGCGGCGCAACACACGTCCCTCGCTCAGGTAGGCGGCCACGCCGCCCTCCCGGTCCGCGGCCAAGGCGGCGGCCAGCAGGGCTCCGACGAAGGGCAGGGCGTCGCCGTTGAAGTAGGAGAACACGTACCAGATCTGGGGTGAGGCCAGCGGCACCGCCAGCAATGGGGTCCAGCTGCGGCGCGCGAGAGCGGCAGCGAAGAGCAGACCCCACAGACTGGCATTGAACAGGCGGGCCGCCACCACGGCATCTTGCGGCGAGACGCCCAAGGAGCTCAGCGCGGCGGCGGCCGCGGGATAGACCACGTCCAACTCGAACAGATAGGAGAATCCGTACGGCGAGATCGACGGGGCCAGGGCCGGATCGTCGACCCGTGGTGGCAGCAATCCGTGCGTCATGTGGAAGATGACCGCGACGAGATGCGACATCTCGTCCGGGTGTGCCGTATCGGACCGCGTGCTGCTCAGCGCCAACGCCAGGATGAGGGCCGCGGCGGCCGCGCCGCAGGCGGCGACGAGGCCGCGCACATCGGGGCTTGCGGCCGCGGCCAGGCGTGCGCAGGCAGCCAGGAGGCCCGCCAGCAGCAGGGAGCGCCACAGGTCAAGCGCAAGCGCGTGGCCGCCCGCGTCCAGATGCAGCGGCCGGGCGATCGACAACTGCGGGTCTGTCGTTGCCGGCGTGGGCACGGCACGAATGCCGCCGGCCTGGTGCTCGAAGATCGCCACGTTCGCCGCCGGCTCGACGCTGGGCAGCAGGTCGATGGGGATGGCCTGGTTGCCGACCCAGATGAGCACCTGGCGCAGGGTAAGGCCGGCGGCATTGTTGGTCGGGTCCAGGCGCAAGCCGCGGTATTCACCCTGCGGCAGGGGAAAATTCAGAAGGTTCGATCCGCGCCGGATGGGACGCTGCAGCGAATCCGCCTCACTCAGTCCAGCGCCCCGGTCAAAGTACACTTGGGCCACGCCGTCGGCCTCCGCGTCAAGCCGCACCTGCAGCAGCGCGGCGTCGTGCGAAGACAGGCGCAGCGCGACCAGACAGGCCAGCCAGAGCAGCAGCCACAGGCGCCAGGGCAATGCGCGAATCGCTTCGGCGGGACTCACGTCGGTGTTTCCTCGCAGACATGGGCCGACGTAGCGCCGGTCGAGGAGGAGCGCAGAGGTCGCGGGTAGGCAGCGGTCTGTGCCGGACGATGGCGTTGCCGCGCGCTCACAGACGCAGCCGCCGGAAGATCGCTTCGGGAATGGCGCGAATGACCGCCATGATGCCGCGCCAGAACGCGGGGACGTAAGCCACGCTGCTGCCGCGATCGCTCGCCCGCACGATGCCTGCCGCCACACGGGCTGGGCTGGACCACAGCGCATTCTTGCGGAAGTGCCGCGTCATCGGCGTGTCGACGAAGCCGGGCTTGATGGTCACCACGTGCACGCCGCTGCGCCACAGGCGCTGGCGCAGTCCGGACAGGAAGGCGGTGACGGCGGCCTTGGCGCTGCCGTAGACATAGTTGCTGGCGCGGCCGCGATCGCCGGCGACGGACGAAATCACCGCGATCGTGCCGTGGCGCTGCGCCTCGAAGCGGTTGGCGAGGTGGGTGAGCAGGGCCAGCGTGGCGACCGCGTTCACCTCGAATTCGTGCCGCAGCGCCGCCACCGAGGCCTGGCAGGCCGCCTGGTCGGACAAGGTGCCGTGCGCGATCAACACGGTGTCGATGCCGCCGAGTGCACGCTCGGCCTGGTCGAGCACGGCGACGTGGCGCTCGAAGTCGCACACGTCCAGGCTGGCGCATTCCACGCGCACCGCACCGCGCACGCGCAGGTCGTCGGCGATCTGTGTCAGGCGCGCCGCGTCGCGCGCCACCAGGAACAGCGCGTCGCTGCGCGCGGCGAAGAGGCGCGCCGTGGCCTCGGCGATGGCCGAGGTGGCGCCGACGATGAGCACTCGTTTCATGCGTCCTCCGTGACCCGGCGCCAGAAGCTTGAGGAAAACCGCGGATCGATGTGCGCGTGCATGGATTCCCAGGCGGGAAAGAAACGGCGGAAGTCGGCGCCAGCCATGCGCGCGTCCTTGGCCGGATAGACCGCTCCGCCGGCGTCGGCGACCACGCGGTCCAGGGTGTCCAGCAGGCGCAGGGTCGTGGCGCCGTGCAGGGGAAAATCCAGTGCCAGGGTGATGCCCGGGCGCGCGAACGACAGCAGGCCGGGAGCGGACTGATCGCCGAACTGCTTGAGCACGGCAAGGAAGGAACCGCCGCCGTCGCGCGCCACGCGCTGCAGGATCTCTGCCAGCGCCTGTGGGGCGACGTCGGTGGGGATCACGCACTGGTGCTGCAGGAAGCCGCGCGGACCATAGATGCGGTTCCAGTGCGTCACCGCGTCAAGCGGGAAGAAGTACGGTCGGTAGTGGCACAGCCGCGGCGCGCGCCGCTGCGCGTGCACGGCCCGGTAGAGAGCGTTGAACAGGCGCACGCCGGGTCGATTGACCAGGCTCAGCGGCGGCGTGAAGGACACACTCCAGCGCCGCCGGCGCGGTTCCGCCCGCGTGGCCGGCAGCGCATTGGCGCGGAAGAACAGGCCCGGCGCCGCGCCGCGCGCAGTGCAGTCGATCCAGGCGACCGTGTGGTCGTGGCTGGCGGCCGAGGCGGCCGACAGGGCCAGGAACTCCTCCAGGCCGCGGAAGGGCAGGGTCTCCGCCTGCAGCCAGGGCGAGGGCACGCGCTGCAGGCGCAGTTCGGCCCAGGTGACGAGTCCGGTCAGGCCGAGGCCGCCGACGGTGGCGGCGAAGAGCGCGGAATGCTCGTGCGCGCTGCACTCCAGGCGCTGGCCGTCGCTGCGCAGCAGCTCCAGTCGCAGCACGTGGTGTCCGAAGCTGCCGACGCGGTGGTGATTCTTGCCGTGCACGTCGTTGGCGATGGCGCCGCCCACGGTGACGAACTGCGTGCCGGGCAGCACCGGCAGGAACCAGCCGTGCGGCACGATGAGGTCGAGGATCTCGCCCAGCAGCACGCCGGCTTCGCAGCGCAGCACGCCGGCGTCAGGGTCGAAGGCGATGAAGCGGTCCAGGCCGCGCGTGTGCAGCAGGGTGCCGCCGGCATTGAGGCACACGTCGCCGTAGCTGCGCCCATTGCCGTGCGCCAGCAGCGTTCCATTGCCGGCGGGCAGCGCGGCGTCACGCCGGGACAGGGGCAGCACCTCCTGGCGCACGCGCGGGTATCCGCCCCAGCTGCGCACGGGCGCGTCCATCACAGCGCGGCCAGGGTGGCACCCGCCGCCAGCGCCAGCACCAGCCAGCTCACGCGGTCGCGCGCGGCGAAGACCAGGGGATCGTCGTGCATGGCGTCGCGGTGGGCGATGACCCAGGCCCGACTCACCCAGTACAGCAGCAGCGGGCACAGCAGCCACAGCACCTGCGGGTGTCGGTACAGCGCCTCGCTCGCCGCGCTGTTGATGTAGAGCGCCAGCACCAGCACCGCGAGATAGCCGCTGGCGCCGCCCAGCGACTGCAGCAGCGGCAGGTCCTCCACGTCATAGCCACGACCGCTGGCCTGCTGGCGGCCCTGCTGCAGCAGCCCGCGCAGTTCGGTGTAGCGCTTGAGCATGGCCAGGGACAGGAACAGGAACATGGAGAAGGCCAGCAACCAGAACGACAGCGGGGTGGACGTGACGACGCCGCCAGCGACGATGCGCACGGTGTACAGCGCCGCCAGCACCACCACGTCGAGCATGACGATGCGCTTGAGAAGGAGCGAATAGGCCAGGGTCAGAGCGTAGTAGGCGCCCAGTACCAGGGCGAAGCGCGGTGCCAGCCACAGCGCCAGGGCGAAGGCGCCGAGGGTGAGCAGCGGCGCGGCGATCAGGCCGTGCTGCAGCGGCAGGGTGCCGGCGGCGAAGGGGCGCAGGCGCTTGCGCGGATGGCGCCGGTCGGCGTCGAGATCGAGCAGGTCGTTCAGCAGGTACACGCCCGATGCACACAGCCCGAAGGCGAGAAAGGCCAGGCCGGCGCGTCCGAGCGCCGCGAGGTCGAGGGCGTGGTGGGCGGCCAGCAGGGGCAGGAACACCAGCAGATTCTTCAGCCACTGATGCAGGCGCAGGGCCTTGAGCCAGCCGCGCAGTCCGCCGCCCTCCCGAGGGAACTCGCGCTCCACCTCGCACTCGGCGGCAGCGGCTCCGGCCAGGCCGGGCGCGGCGTTCACCACCACCGCGCGCCGCGCCTGGCGCCATACGGCGAGGTCACGCGATTCGTTGCCGGCGTAGTCGAAGCCGCGGCTGCCGTAGCGCTCGGCCAGCACCTGCGCCTTGTGCGCGCCGGCCAGGTTGCGCGCCCCGTCGCTGGCGATGACCGCATCGAACAGCGCCAGGTGGCTGCCGACCCCTTCCGCCAGGCGTGCGTCCGCGGCCGTGCACAGCACCAGCGGTCGGCGTCCGCGCTCACCCTGCAGCCACTGCAGCACCCGCTCGTCATAGGGCAGCAGGGCGGGATCAAGTTCGACACGCGCGGCGATCTGCCGCTTGAGGTGCGCGCGACCGCGCAGCAGCCACAGCGGCAGGACCAGCGCCCAGGCCGGATGGCGCCGCAGCAGGGCCAGGGTCGATTCGAGCAGCAGGTCCGAGCGGAGCAGCGTGCCGTCGAGGTCGACGCAGAGGGGCGGTGGGGTGTCCGGCATGGGTGGGGCAGGAGGCGGGGTGGCCCGCGGGGCGGGACGGCGCAGCTTAGCCGATGCTCGCCGTGTGGCGCAGGCGACGCCTGCACCCGCGGGTCGGAAGGACCGACTGGCCGCCGGGTCCGCCGGCGGCGCCCCCAGGGGCCGCGCCGCCCGCAGCGCGCGGCCGGCCGGGGCCGGCAGGGCGCGGTGCCGCAGGTGCGCGCATCAGGCCTGCAGCTCGGCGCGCAGCGCCTCGTACAGCGCCAGCGCCTGCGGGTTGGCTAGAGCGTCGGTATTCTTCACCGGCCGGCCGTGCACGATGTTGCGCACGGCCAGTTCCACGATCTTGCCGCTGATGGTGCGCGGGATGTCGGCCACCTGCAGGATCTTCGCCGGCACGTGGCGCGGCGTGGTGTTGTCGCGGATCTGCCGCCGGATGCGCTCGCGCAGGGAGTCGTCGAGCGCGGCGCCCTCGCGCAGGCGCACGAACAGCACCACGCGCACGTCGTTGTCCCAGTCCTGGCCGATGCACAGGCTCTCCACCACCTCCGGCAGCTGCTCCACCTGGCGGTAGATCTCGGCCGTGCCGATGCGCACGCCGCCGGGGTTCAGGGTGGCGTCGCTGCGGCCGTAGATGACCACGCCGTCGTGGGCGGTGAGGCGCGCGTAGTCGCCGTGGCACCAGACGTTGGGGTGCTTGGAAAAATACGCGTCGTGGTACTTGCGCCCGTCCGGGTCGTTCCAGAAGCCCACCGGCATGGACGGAAAGGGCGCGGTGCAGGCCAGCTCGCCGGTCGCCTCGCGCACCGGCCGTCCGTCGTCGTCGAGGATCTCCACCTTCATGCCCAGGCCGCGGCACTGCAGCTCGCCGCGGTAGACGGGCAGCAGCGGGCTGCCGAGGGCGAAGCAGGAAATGATGTCGGTGCCGCCGGAGATCGAGGCCAGCAGCACGCGCTCCTTCACGTCGCGGTAGACGTAGTCGTAGCTCTCCGGTGCCAGCGGCGAGCCGGTGGAGAGGATGGTCTTGAGGCTGAGCAGCTTGTGCGTCTGGCGCGGCTTGATGCCGGCCTTGTCCACCGCGGCGATCCATTTGGCGCTGGTGCCGAACACGCTGATGCCGAGCTCGTCCACCAGGTCCCACAGGCGGTTGCCGTCGGGATGGAAGGGCGAGCCGTCGTACAGCACCACGGTCGCGCCCACGGCCAGGCTGGACACCAGCCAGTTCCACATCATCCAGCCGCAGGTGGTGTAGTAGAAGATCTTGTCCTCGCGCTTGAGGTCGGTGTGCAGTACCAGTTCCTTGAGGTGCTGCAGCAGGGTGCCGCCGGCGCCGTGCACGATGCACTTGGGCACGCCGGTCGTGCCCGAGGAGTACATGATGTACAGCGGATGGTCGAAGGGCGTGGGCTCGAACTGCAGCGCGTGGTCGGTCTCGCCCATGAAGTCAGGCAGCGACACCGCGTTGGGGATGCCGTCCAGCGCCAGCGGCGCCCCGCTGTAGGGCACCACGACGAGGCGCTCGATGGCGGGAATCTGTGCCAGCACGCCGCGGATCTTCTCCAGGCAGTCGTGGCGCTTGCCGCCGTAGGGATAGGCGTCGGCGGTGAACAGCACCTTGGGCGCGATCTGGCCAAAGCGGTCCACCACGCCGTTGATGCCGAAGTCGGGTGAGCACGAGGACCACACCGCGCCGAGCGAGGTTGCGGCCAGCATGGCGATTACCGTCTCGGGGATGTTGGGCATGAAGCCCGCCACGCGGTCGCCGGCCACCACGCCGGCCGCACGCAGAGCGTGCGCCAGTCGCCCGACCTGCTGGTGCAGTTCGGCATAGCTCAGCTCGCGCGCGTGGCCCCACTCGTTGCGGAACACCAGGGCCGCGCGCTCGTCGCGGTAGCGCAGCAGGTTCTGGGCGAAGTTGAGCTTCACGCCCGGAAACCACTTCGCGCCGGGCATGCGGTCGGCATCGATCAGCACCGGCTCGAAGTTGCCGGAGGCGCGCACGCCGCAGAACTCCCACAGCAGCGACCAGAACCGCTCCGGCTGGCGGATGGAGAAGTCGTACAGCGGGGCGTGGCGGCGCAGGTCGTCGTTACCGGTCTGCTCGCGCACGAAGCGCATGAAACGCGACAGGTTGGCGCGCTCGATGCGCTCGGCGCTGGGTTCCCAGATCGGCTTGTCGATGTCCATGCGGGGGGCGGTCCTGTGGCTGGCCGGGTGGCAGGAATGCTAAATCGTGCGGCGCACAAAACGGAACCGCCCCGGCGTGCGGGGCGGTACGTACCTTGGTCCGATGCGGCGGCCGCGCCCGGCGCGGGCGGCGGGCTCAGCCCAGCGCCTGCTCCAGCTCCGGCAGCAGCTTGAACAGATCGCCCACCAGGCCGAAGTCGGCGACCTCGAAGATCGGCGCCTCGGCGTCCTTGTTGATGGCGACGATGGTGCCGGCGTCCTTGATGCCGGTGAGATGCTGGATGGCGCCGCTGATGCCGATGGCGACGTAGAGCTCGGGCGCGATGATCTTGCCGGTCTGGCCGACCTGCAGGTCGCTCGGCACGTAGCCGGCGTCCACCGCGGCGCGCGAGGCGCCGACGGCGGCCCCGAGCTTGTCGGCGAGGCTGTAGATGACGCGGAAGTTCTCCGCCGAGCCGACGCCGCGGCCGCCGGACACGACCTTGGCGGCACTCTGCAGGTCCGGGCGGTCGCTCTTGCCCTGGGCCAGCTCGACGAAGCGCGTGTGCGTGGGCAGCTCGACGGTGACGGCCAGGGCTGCGACGGGCGCCGCCACGGCGGCCTGGGCGGCGGCCGCGTAGGAGGCGGTGCGCACCGTGCCCACCAGCACCTGGTCGGCCGGGGCCTCGACCGTGATGATGGCGTTGCCGGCGTAGATCGGGCGCTGGAAGCGGTGTGCGCCGTCGGCGTGCATGATGTCCGAGACCTGGGCCACGCCGAGCAGGGCGGCCACGCGCGGCATCAGGTCCTTGCCGAA
>DAOOVM010000040.1:15993-17501 GCA_035370085.1 Rhodanobacteraceae bacterium
AGACCTGGGCCACGCCGAGCAGGGCGGCCACGCGCGGCATCAGGTCCTTGCCGAACGTGGTGGAGGGCGCCAGCAGGTGGCTGTAGCCCGCGGCAGCCGCCACGACCTGGGGGGCGTAGACCGCGGCCAGGGCGTGCGAGTTGGCCGCATTGGCCACGCTCAGCACCTTGGTCACGCCCTCGATGCGCGCCGCCGCGGCGGCGATGGCGTCGGGCGCGTCGGCCAGCACCAGCACGTCGATGGCGTCCGCGCCGAGCTGGCGCGCGCAGGTGACGCAGCGCGCGGTTGCGGAGTTCAGCTGGCCGTTCAGATGTTCGGCGACGATCAGGATCTTGCTCATGCGATTCTCCGGGTGCAGCCGCAGAGCGGCCTACACCAGCCCCTTGGTCTTGAGTGCGGCGACGAGTTCGGCCACGTCCTTCACCATCACGCCCTTGCTGCGCTTGGGCGGCGGCGCGTAGGCGGTGGTCTTCAGGTGGTCGCCCGAGACGACGCCGAGATCGGCCAGCTGCAGCGTTTCCAGCGGCTTGGTCTTGGCCTTCATGATGTCCGGCAGCTTGATGAAGCGCGGCTCGTTGAGGCGCAGGTCGGTGGTGACGACCGCCGGCAGGTCCACCTCGATGGTTTCCAGGCCGGCGTCCACCTCGCGCGTGACGCGGGCGATGGCGCCGTTCACTTCCACCTTGGAGGCGAAGGTCGCCTGCGGGCGGTTCCACAGCGCGGCGAGCATCTGGCCGGTCTGGTTGCAGTCGTCGTCGATGGCCTGTTTGCCGAGGATGACGATCTGCGGCTGCTCCCTTTCCACCAGCTTGAGCAGGGCGCGCGCGGCGGTGAGGGGCTGGATGGCCTCGCCGGTGACCACATGGATGGCGCGGTTGGCGCCCATGGCCAGGCCGTTGCGCAGGTGCGCCTGGGCGTCCGCCGGACCGATGGTGGCGACCACGACCTCACTGGCGATGCCCTTCTCGCGCAGGCGCAGGGCCTCTTCCAGGGCGATGTCGTCGAAGGGGTTGGCGGACAGCTTCACGCCGTCGGTGACCACGCCCGACCCGTCGGGCTTGACCTGGATGCGCACGTTGTAGTCGACGACGCGCTTGTAACCCACGAGGATCTTCATCGATCGCGTTCCTTCAGGCAGGAGCGGACCCGCCGGGCGGGTCCGTGCGGAAAGGCCGGATTGTACCCGGTCGGGCCGCAGCGGCCGAGCCGCCGCCGGGCGCCGCATCCTCGCCGGCATGCCTAGAGCTTGCGCTCCAGCCGCGCGATGGCGCGTGAAACCGCGCGGCCCGCGCGCGCCGGACCCACACCTTCGGCACATCTGCGCGACACGCCCAGGGCCTAGGCTGGGCGCCCTTTCCGGAGGATCCGCCATGGCCCTGAGCCACCGTCTCACTGCGTTCGGTCGCCGCACCGCGCTCGCGCTGTTCCTGTCCCTTGCCGTCGGCGGGGCCGCCGCTGCGGCCGACAGCGGCTGGGTCGCGCGCAGCAATGCCGACGCGCAGCCGCTG
>DAOOVM010000041.1:0-17363 GCA_035370085.1 Rhodanobacteraceae bacterium
CCGCCGTTCGCCGCGCCCCAGCCACGCAGCCATGGCGGCACCCGCCAGCAGCCAGCCGGGCAATTGCTCGAACAACGCGCCCAGGGTGAAGTCCAGCGGGAACTGGTACCAGTTCCAATAGGGCACGCTGAGCGCCAGCCAGGCGAACACGGACGCCGCACCGGCGAGGACCACGCGGCGCGCAAACCCGAAAGCCCCCAGGCTCATCAGCCAGGCCAGCAGCGCAGCGGCCAGTGTGTCCGAAGCGAGCTGCTTGCCGAGGTTCGGCCCCATGTCCTGCGCGGCAGTGTTGCCGCCGGGTGCGTACACCACGAAGGCGTACGCGCTGTGGCGATACTTGTCCTGGAACGCGGCCTTCTGCGCCGGGTCATTCCAGGCGTCCGGCGGCATGCCCGGCAGCGTGTACACGCCGGCGCCGCCACTCGCAGCCGCCTGCACGGCCGCCAACGCGACATCCTGCTGGCTTGCCGTGCGCATGCCCATCATGCCGATCGGCAGGGCCACGTGGGCCAGTGCGCCCCACACGAACATCACCATGCCGCCGATCACGGCGGCGACGATTCCACGCATGCCGATTCTCCCCACAGGCGGCCCCGCGCCGCGGCGCGCAGGATGCGCCGGCACGCGCTGGGCGTCAAAGGAATCAGCCGTCGCTGCGCCGGCGCTGCGCCGCCTCGAAGGCCGCGAGCTGCCCGGGCGTCGCTTCGCGGTAATGCCGGGCCTTCCACTGCGCAAAGGGCTCGCCGTAGATGTGCTCGCGCGCCGCCTCCTTGTCCAGGGCCACGCCCTCGGCCTGCGCCGCCTCGAGGTACCAGTCGGCGAGGCAATTGCGGCAGAAGCCCGCGGTGATCATGAGGTCGATGTTCTGCACCTCGGTGTGCGTGCGCAGGTGTTCGAGCAGGCGGCGGAAGGCCGCGGCTTCGAGGCGAGTGCTGGGATCGGTGGACATGACGTGCTCCTGAATCGACCGGCGGCGATGCTAGCGGAAGGTTTGAGGCGCGTCGCGCCGACGTGGATAATGCGCGCTTTCCCGCCCGCGCCCTCCCCATGACCGCCCGTATCCTGGACGGCAAACGCATTGCCGATGAACTGCTGGAGCGCGTCCGCGGGCGGGTGGCGGCGCGCCTGGCGGCGGGCAGGCGCGCGCCCGGCCTCGCCGTGGTGCTGGTGGGTGACGATCCCGCCTCGGGCGTGTACGTCAAGAACAAGCGCAAGGCCTGCCGCCAGGTCGGCTTCGAGTCCTACGATTACGACCTGCCTGCCAGCAGCGACGAGGCGACGCTCTACGCGCTCATCGACCGCCTCAATGCCGACCAGGCGGTGCACGGCATCCTGGTGCAGCTGCCGCTGCCGGCGCACATCGACGCCACGGCGCTGATCAACCGCATCGATCCGCGCAAGGACGTCGACGGCTTCCATGCGGCCAACGTCGGCGCTCTGGCCCTGCGCCAGCGCGGCCTGCGGCCGTGCACGCCCAAGGGCGTGATGACCCTGCTGGCGCACACCGACCGGCCGGTGCGCGGGGAGCACGCGGTCGTGGTGGGCGTGTCCAACCACGTCGGCCGACCCATGGCACTGGAGCTGCTGCTGGCCGGCTGCACCACCACGACCTGCCACAAGTTCACGCGCGACCTGCCGTCCTTCGTGCGCCAGGCCGACATCCTCGTGGTCGCGGTCGGTCGCGCCGGTCTGGTCAAGGGCGAGTGGATCAAGCCCGGCGCCGTGGTCATCGACGTCGGCATCAACCGCCTCGATGACGGCTCGCTGGTCGGCGACGTCGAGTTCGAGGCGGCTGCCGCGCGCGCCGCGTGGATCACGCCCGTGCCGGGCGGGGTCGGGCGTATGACCGTGGCCACGCTGATCGAGAACACCCTCGAGGCGGCCGAAACCTTTTTCGACTGAGGGCCCATGGTGACCTTTTCGACCCGGCTTGTGCTCCGCTTCGCCGCGCTGGTGCTCGCCGTGCTGGCCACGGGCTGCGCTAGTGCGCTGCACAAGGCGAGCCAACGCTTTGCCGACAATCTGTCCACGGCCATCCTGTCCGAGGACGATCCGGGCACGGTGCGCGACGGCGTGCCGGCCTATCTGCTGCTGATCGACGGCCTGATCCAGGGGGACCCGCAGAACGCCGGCCTGCTGCTGGCCGGCGCCAACCTCTACGGCGCCTACGCCGGTGGATTCGTCGGCGAGACGGGGCGGGCGCAGCGCCTGGCCCAGCGGGCCTTCGACTATGCCCGTCGCGCGGCCTGCGCACGCGGCAGCACGCTGTGCGAGGCCCAGGCGCAGCCCTTCGAGCCCTTCGCCGCGGCCGTGGCCCAGGCAAGCCGCAAGGATCTTGACCTGCTGTTCGGCCTGGCCTCGGCCTGGGCCGGCTGCATCCAGCAGAACAGCGGCGACTGGAACGCCATTGCCGACATTCCCAAGGTGCAGGTCCTGCTCGAGCGCGTCATCGCGCTGGACGGCCAGTACCAGGACGGCACCCCCTACATGTACCTGGGCGTGCTGCAGTCCCTGCGTCCGGCCTCGCTCGGAGGCAAGCCGGAACTTGGCCGCGCCGCGTTCGAACACGCCATTGCCCTGTCCGGCGGGCGCAACCTCATGGCCAAGACCCTCTACGCGCAGTACTACGCCCGCCTGGTGTTCGACCAGGAGCTGCACGACCGTTTGCTGCGCGAGGTGCTGGCCGCGCCGACCGATGCCCCGCGCCTGACGCTGATCAACACGCTCGCGCAGCAGCGCGCCCAGGCCTTGCTCGATTCGGGCAAGGACTATTTCTGAACCGACCCGCCGCCGGCGGATGAGGATGCCCGCATGAGCCCGTTCCGTTCCGCCGCCGCGCGCCTGTTGTCCGCCGCGCTGTTCGCCGCCTTCGGCACCGTCGCCGCGGCCGACACCCTGAAGATCGCCACGGTGGCGCCCGACGGCACCGCCTGGATGCGCGAGATGCGCGCCGGCGCCGACGCCGTCAAGCAGCGCACCGAAGGCCGCGTGGAGCTGAAGTACTACCCCGGCGGCGTGATGGGCGATCCGGACACGGTGCTGCGCAAGATCAAGATCGGCCAGTTGCAGGGCGGCGCCTTCACCGGCGGGGAGATCTCCGGCGTGGCGCCGGATGCGCAGCTCTACAGCCTGCCGTTCCTGTTCCGCGACCAAGCCGAAGTGGACGCCGTGCGCACCAAGCTGGACGATCGCGTGCGCGCCAACTTCGAGGCCGGCGGCTTTGTCGCCCTGGGCCTGTCCGGCGGCGGTTTTGCCTATCTGATGAGCACGCGCGACATCAGGACGCGGGACGATCTCAAGGCCGCCAAGGTGTGGGTGCCGCAGGGCGATCACATCGCCGATGTGGCCTTCAAGGCCGCCGGCGTCAGCCCCACGCCGCTGCCGTTGGCCGACGTCTACACCAGTCTGCAGACCGGTCTGGTCGATACCGCGGCGAACACGCCCGCGGGCGCCATCGCCTTCCAGTGGCACACCAAGATCAAGCACATCGTCGACCTGCCGGTGACCTACGTGATGGGCTTTCTCGTGGTGGACAAGAAGGCGGTGGACAAGCTGGCCGCCGCCGACCAGGCCGTGCTGCGCGAGGAGATGGCCAAGGCCTTCGCCAAGCTCGAGCAGATCAACCGCGACGACAACGCCAAGGCGCTGGAGACGCTCAAGGGCCAGGGCATCGCGCTGTACACGCCCAATGCCGACGAGCAGAAGCTGTGGCAGGGCGTGGGCGTGGAGGCGCGCAAGCAGCTCGATGCGGAGAAGGCGGTGACGCCGGAATCGCTGCAGCAGCTCGGCGCCGCGCTGGACGCCTTTCGCGCCGGCAAGAAGTGAGCGGGCAGGGCGCGCCGGTGAGCACGCAGTCCGCATCGGCGCCGCCGCACCGCGCCCCCGCGCCCTGGCTCGCCCGCCTGCATCGCCTGGAAGACTGGGTGCTGACCGTGCTCGTGGTCGGCCTGGTCGTGCTGGCCGGCGCGCAGATCCTGCTGCGCAACGTGTTCGAGGCTGGGCTGTCCTGGGCCGACCCACTGCTGCGCGCCATGGTGCTGTGGAGCGCCATGCTCGGCGCCCTGGTGGCCACGCGTGAACAGCAGCACATCGGCCTGGATTTCCTCGCCCGCTTCAGCCACGGCCTGCTGCGCCGCGGCGCCCATGCCTGCGCCAGCCTGTTCGCCACGGCGCTGTGCGGCGCAATGGCCTGGTACAGCGTGGGTCTGGTTCAGCTCGATCTCGGCGGCGGCGGCAAAGGGGCGGCCGGACTTCCCGCCTGGGCGCTGGAGTCCATCATGCCGCTCGGCTTCGGCCTGATGGCGCTGCGCTTCCTCCTGCGTGCCTTCACGCCAGCGGCGACCGACCCGGCTGCGGAGAGCGCGGCATGATCTGGCTTCTGGCGGGGCTGCTGGTGCTGTTGGCGGCCGCCGGCGCGCCGCTGTTCGCGGTGCTCGGCGCGCTGGCGCTGATCGGCTTCCACCAGGCCGGACAGGACGGGGTCGCCGTGGCGGTGGAGTTCTACCGCCTGTCCGACATGCCGGCGCTGATCGCCATTCCGCTGTTCACCCTGGCCGGCTATCTGCTCGCGGAGAGCGCCGCGCCGCGCCGTCTGGTGCGTCTCACCAACGCGCTGGTCGGCTGGCTGCCCGGTGGACTCGCCATCGTCGCCGTGCTGGCCTGCACCCTGTTCACCGCCTTCACCGGCGCCACCGGCGTTACCATCATCGCCCTGGGAGCCGTGCTGTATCCCGCCTTGCGCCAGGCGCATTACGGCGAGAGATTCGCCCTCGGCCTGCTCACGGCCTCGGGCAGCCTCGGGCTGCTGCTCGTGCCCTCCATGCCGCTCATCCTGTACGGCGTGGTGGCGCAGCAGTTCCACACCACGCCGCCGGTGAGCATCGACGCCCTGTTCAAGGCCGGCGTGCTGCCCTGCCTGCTGATGGTCGTGCTGCTCGGCCTCTACAGCGCCTGGCACCAGCGCGGCATCGCACGCCCGCCGCGCGCTTCGGCCGGCGAGCTGTGGGCCGCGTTCAAGGATGCCGCCTGGGAAATCCCGCTGCCGTTCCTGATCCTGATCGGCATCTACTCCGGTCGCCTGGCCGCCTCGGAGGCTGCCGCAGCCACCGCGCTGTACGTGCTGGTGGTCACCGTGCTGATCCGGCGTGAGATCGCGCTGGGCGAGCTGCCGCGGGTGATCCGCCAGGCCATGGTGCTGGTCGGCGGCATCCTGGTGATCCTGGGCTTTTCGCTGGCCATCACCAACTGGCTGGTGGATGCCGAGGTGCCTGAGAAGCTGTTCGGTCTGCTCAACACGCATATCCCGCCGGACAAGCCCTTCCTGTTCCTGCTGGCGCTTAACCTGTTCCTGCTGGTGTTCGGCATGCTGCTGGAGGGCTTCCCCGCGATCATCCTGCTGGTGCCGCTGGTGCTGCCGGTGGCGCTGAAGTACGGCGTGGATCCGGTGCACCTGGGCATCATCTTCCTTGCCAACCTGCAGCTCGGCATCTTCCTGCCACCGCTGGGTATCAATCTCTACCTCGCCAGCGCGCGCTTTGGCCGACCGGTGACCGTACTGGTGCGCGCGGCGGTGCCGTTCTTCCTGATCCTGCTGGCCGCCACGCTGATCGTGACCTACTGGCCCGCTCTGTCGCTCTGGCTGGCGCGGCCAGCGACGCCCTGAGGCCGGCGCCGCCGCCGAACGCCCCACGCACCGGGCAAAGCCGATGGCGAGCGGACGGCCGCCGCGCAACGGTCGCCAGCCCCGGTGCCGGCCGGTCATTTGGAGCGAAGCGAAGGCCTGCGTATAATCCCGTTTTTGGAGCGGTCCCAAAGCGCATGCGCATCCTCGCCGAAGCCCTGACGTTCGACGACGTCTCCCTGGTCCCCGCCTTCTCCAACGTCCTGCCCAAGGACGTCAAGCTTGCCACCCGCCTCACGCGCGGCATCCGCCTCAACATTCCCGTCGTGGCCGCGGCCATGGACACGGTCACCGAGGCACGGCTGGCCATCACCATGGCGCAGTGCGGCGGCATCGGCATCATCCACAAGAACATGCCGGTCGAGCGCCAGGCCGCAGAAGTGCGCCTGGTGAAGAAGTTCGAGGCCGGCGTCATCCGCGATCCGATCACGGTCACGCCCAACACCTCCATCCGCGACGTGATGCAGATCGTGCGCGCCGCCAACATCTCCGGCGTGCCGGTGGTGGAGGGCGAGCAGTTGGTCGGCATCGTCACCAATCGCGACCTGCGCTTCGAGCGCAAGCCGGAAGACCCGGTGCGTCACATCATGACGCGCAAGGAGCGCCTGGTGACGGTGAAGGAGGGCGCGCCCGAGGACGAGGTGCTGGCCCTGCTGCACAAGCACCGCATCGAAAAGGTGCTGGTGGTGGACGACGGCTTCCGCCTGAAGGGCCTCATCACGGTCAAGGACATCCAGAAGGCGCGCGACAATCCCAACGCCTGCAAGGACAGTCACGAACGCCTGCGCGTGGGCGCGGCGGTCGGCGTGGGCGGCGACACCGAGCAGCGCGTGGCGGCCCTGGTCGACGCCGGTGTGGACGTGATCGTGGTCGACACGGCGCACGGCCACTCCAGCGGCGTGATCGAGCGCGTGCGCTGGGTCAAGAACACCTTTCCGCACATGCAGGTGGTCGGCGGCAACATCGTCACCGGCGACGCTGCGCTCGCGCTGGTGGACGCCGGCGCCGACGCGGTCAAGGTGGGCATCGGTCCCGGCTCCATCTGCACCACGCGCATCGTCGCCGGCGTGGGCGTGCCGCAGATCACGGCAGTCGACATCGTTGCCACCGCGCTGCGCGACACGGGCGTGCCGCTGATTGCCGACGGTGGCATCCGCTACTCGGGTGACATCGCCAAGGCCCTGGTGGCCGGCGCGTCCTGCGTGATGATCGGCGGCATGTTCGCCGGCACCGAGGAAGCGCCGGGCGAAGTCGAGCTGTACCAGGGGCGCTCCTACAAGAGCTACCGCGGCATGGGCTCGCTGGGCGCCATGCAGAAGGGCTCCAAGGACCGCTACTTCCAGGAAGAGGCGGATGCGGACAAGCTGGTGCCCGAAGGCATCGAGGGCCGCGTGCCCTACCGCGGCCCCCTGCGCAGCATCGTGCATCAGCTCATCGGCGGCCTGCGAGCGGCCATGGGCTACGTCGGCTGCGCCACGGTGGAGGAGCTCAACACGCGCCCGCAGTTCGTGCGCGTGACCAGCGCCGGCATGCGTGAATCGCACGTGCACGACGTGACCATCACGAAGGAAGCGCCGAACTATCGCCTGGATTGAGCAACAGCCACTGGGGACCCGCGGGTCCCCAATTTTTTCCTGCCGACGCCGCCATGCAGAACATCCATACCGACAAGATCCTGATCCTCGATTTCGGCGCCCAGTACACCCAGCTGATTGCCCGCCGCATCCGCGAGATCGGCGTGTACTGCGAGATCTGGGCCTGGGACCACGACCCGGCCGAGATCGCCCGCTTCGCCCCGCGCGGCATCATCCTGTCCGGGGGGCCGGAGTCCACGCTGGAGGCCGGATCGCCGCGCGCCCCGCAGGCGGCGTTCGACGCCGGCGTGCCCATCCTCGGCATCTGCTACGGCATGCAGACGATGGCCATGCAGCTGGGCGGACGCGTCGAGGGCGGGCACGAGCGCGAATTCGGCTATGCGCGCGTGGCCCTGCAGGGCGCCTGCCGCCTGCTCGACGGCCTCGGTGCGGGCGACAGCCTGGCGCACTACGGCGAGGGCGAGTCCTGGATGGGCGCGCAGCAACAGGCGCGGCCAGTGATGGATGCAGGCGGCACGGTGCGCGGACTCGACGTGTGGATGTCCCATGGCGATCGTGTCACGGCCGTGCCGCCGGGCTTCAGCGTCGTGGGCGGTACCGATCACGTGCCCATTGCCGCCATGGCCGACGAGGCGCGGCGCTGGTACGGCGTGCAGTTCCATCCGGAGGTCACGCACACGCGCCAGGGTACCGAGCTGCTGCGCCGCTTCGCCACTCAGGTCTGCGGCTGCCGCACGCTGTGGACGGCGGCCAACATCATCGAGGACGCCGTGCAGCGCGTGCGCGCCCAGGTGGGCGCTGACAGGGTGCTGCTCGGCCTCTCCGGCGGCGTGGACTCCTCCGTCGTCGCCGCCCTGCTGGAGAGAGCCATCGGCGACCAGCTGGTGTGCGTCTTCGTCGACACCGGCCTGCTGCGCTGGAAGGAAGGCGACCAGGTCATGGCCACCATGGCCGAGCACATGGGCGTGCGCGTCATCCGCGTCGACGCGGCGCAGCGCTACTTCGATGCCCTGCGCGGGGTCGACGAGCCCGAGGCCAAGCGCAAGATCATCGGCCGCCTGTTCGTGGAGATCTTCGAGGAGGAGGCGGCCAAGCTCGAAGGCATCCGCTGGCTGGCGCAGGGCACCATCTACCCCGACGTGATCGAGTCCGCGGCCAGCAAGACCGGCAAGGCCCACGTCATCAAGAGCCACCACAACGTCGGCGGCCTGCCCGAGCGCATGAAGCTCGGTCTGGTGGAGCCGCTGCGCGAGTTGTTCAAGGACGAAGTGCGGCGCATCGGCGTGGAGCTCGGCCTGCCGCGCGAGATGGTCTACCGTCACCCCTTTCCGGGACCGGGCCTTGGCGTGCGCATCCTCGGCGAAGTGCGCGCCGAGTACGCCCATCTGCTGGCCCAGGCCGACCACATCTTCATCGACGAACTGCGCCGCGCCGGCCTGTACGACAAGGTCAGCCAGGCCTTCGCGGTGTTCCTGCCGGTGAAGTCGGTGGGCGTGGTCGGCGATGCCCGTGCCTATGAGTGGGTGATCGCCCTGCGCGCGGTGGAAACCGTCGACTTCATGACGGCGCACTGGGCGCATCTGCCCTACGATTTCCTCGACCGGGTGAGCCGGCGCATCGTCAACGAACTGCGCGGCGTATCGCGCGTGGTGTACGACATCAGCGGCAAGCCGCCTGCCACGATCGAGTGGGAGTAGGACGGTGCGGGCCGCGCGCCTGCGGCCCGTCCTGCCCCTGCGCCGCCCTGCCACGGACCCGCCGTGACCGACTCCGCGCTGCCGCCAGACCTCGCCGTCGACGACCTGCACTGGATGCGCCAGGCCCTGGCGCTCGCGCTGCGCGCGCGGGACGAGGGCGAGGTGCCGGTGGGCGCGGTGCTGGTGCAGGACGGCGTCGTGCTCGGCGAGGGCTGGAACCGCACGATCGGCGAGCACGACCCCAGCGCCCACGCGGAAATCGTCGCCCTGCGCGACGCCGGCCGGCGCGCGCGCAACTACCGCCTGCCCGGCAGCACCCTCTACGTGACCTTGGAGCCGTGCAGCATGTGCGCCATGGCCCTGGTGCACGCGCGCGTGCGGCGCGTGGTCTATGCCGCCAGCGATCCCAAGACCGGGGCGGCCGGCAGCGTGTTCGACGTCCTGGTGTCCGATCGTCACAACCACCGTGTGGCGGTGCAGGGCGGCGTGCTCGGGGACGAGGCCGGCGAACTGCTGCGCGCCTTCTTCCGCGCACGGCGCTGAGGCGTCGTGCGGGCAGGGCGCCGCTAGAATAGGCGCATGTCCGCGCTGCATCCGGCGAGTCCCGCCGACTTCGACCCCAAGGCTTTCGTGCGCACGCTGAGCACCTCGCCCGGCGTGTATCGCATGTTTGCGGCCGACGACGAGCTGCTCTACGTGGGCAAGGCGCACAACCTGCAGAAGCGCGTCGGCAGCTATTTCACCAAGGCGCTGGAGTCGCGCATTGCCGCCATGGTGGCGCAGATCGCGCGCATCGAGGTCACCCTGACGCGCACCGAGGCCGAAGCGCTGCTGCTCGAAGCGCAGCTGATCAAGTCGCTCAGGCCGCGCTACAACGTGCAGCTGCGCGACGACAAGAGCTATCCCTACATCCATCTTGCCACCGACACCGCCTTTCCGCGCATGGCTTTCCACCGCGGCGCGCGCAGCGGCAAGGGGCGCTATTTCGGACCGTTTCCCAGCGCCTTCGCCGTGCGCGAGTCGCTCGATGTGCTGCAGAAGCTCTTCCGGGTGCGCCAGTGCGAGGACAGCTACTTCAAGAACCGCACGCGGCCCTGCCTGCAGTACCAGATCCAGCGCTGCAGCGCGCCCTGCGTCGGCCTGATCGACGCGGCCGCCTACGCCGAGAGCGTGCGCCTGGCGTCGATGTTCCTGGAGGGGCGCAGCAGCGCGGTGGTCGACGAGCTGGCCGCGCAGATGGAGAAGGCCAGCGCCGCCCTGGAGTTCGAGCGTGCGGCGGGGCTGCGCGACCAGATCGCCACGCTCAAGCGCATCCAGGCGCGCCACTACGTGCAGGGCGCCAGCGTGGACATGGACGTGCTCGCCTGCCGCATGGCGCGCGGACTGGCGTGCGTCTCGGTGCTGTATTTCCGCAACGGCATCAGCCTGGGTTCGCGCGACTTCTTCCCGCGCGTGGCCCTGGACGCGGACGAGGGTGCCGTGCTCGGCCAGTTCATCGCCCAGTACTACCTCGACAAGCCGGTCCCGGCGGAAGTGATCCTGTCGCACGCGGTGCCGGACCAGGCCCTGCTGGCCGAGGCCCTGGGTGGGCAGGTCGGACACCGGGTGGAGCTCAAGTCCGCCGTGCGCGCCGAGCGCGCGCGCTTCCTCGAACTGGCCGCGCACAACGCCGAAGGCGCACTGGCCACGCGCCAGGCCAGCAACCAGACCCAGCGCGAGCGCTTCGAGGCGCTGCGCGATCTGCTCGAGCTCGGTCAGACACCGCAGCGCCTGGAGTGCTTCGACATCAGCCACACCCAGGGCGAGGCGACCGTTGCCTCCTGCGTGGTCTACGGTCCCGAAGGACCGCTGAAGTCCCAGTACCGCCGCTTCAACATCAGCGGCATCACGCCGGGCGACGACTACGCCGCCATGCGCCAGGCGCTGGAACGCCGCTACCGCCGTCTGGCAGCGGGCGAGGCGCCGCTGCCCGACGTGCTGCTGATCGACGGCGGTGCGGGGCAGGTCAAGCAGGCGCGCGAGGTGCTGGCCGACCTCGGCCTCGACGGCGTGCTGATCGTGGGCGTGGCCAAGGGCGAGGAGCGGCGCGCAGGACACGAGACCCTCGTCCGCGGCGACGACGGCCGCAGCCGCTGGCCCGGGCCGGACTCGCCCGCGCTGCACCTGATCCAGAGCGTGCGCGACGAGGCCCACCGCTTCGCCATCACCGGTCATCGCGCGCGCCGCGAGAAGGCGCGCGAGACGAGCAAGCTGGAGGACATCGCCGGCATCGGCGGCAAACGCCGCGCCGCTCTGCTCAAGCACTTCGGCGGCCTCGCTGGCGTGGCCCGGGCCGGCGTCGAGGAACTCATGCAGGTCAAGGGGGTCCATCGCGGGTTGGCGGAACGCATCTACGCCAGCTTCCACGGGTGACCGCACGCCTTCCGCCAGCGGCCCGTGGCACACTCGCCCACTGCCGTCCCCCGCCCGAGGCCGTCCGCCGGACCATGCGTCTGAACCTGCCCACCGTCCTGACGCTTTTCCGCATTGCCCTGCTGCCGGTGATGGTGGTGGTGTTCTACCTGCCGTTCCGCGGCGCCAACATCGCCGCCTCGGTAGTGTTCATCGCCGCAGCCATCACCGACTGGCTGGACGGCTGGATCGCGCGCCGCTACGGCCTCACCAGCGCCTTCGGTGCCTTCCTCGATCCGGTCGCCGACAAGCTCATGGTCGCCGTGACCCTGTTCCTGCTGGTGCAGGACAACCCCACCGTGCCCATGGCCATCATCTCGGCGGTGATTGTCGGGCGCGAGATCACCATCTCGGCGCTGCGCGAATGGATGGCCCTGATCGGCGAGCGCGCCCGCGTGAAGGTGGCCGGCATTGGCAAGATCAAGACCATCATGCAGATGGTCGCCCTGATCGTGCTGCTCTACCAGAAGGACCTGGACGGCCTGCGCCTGTTCCACGTGGGGGAGGTGCTGCTGGGCATCGCGGCGGTGCTCACGATCTGGTCGGGTCTGGTCTACGCACGCGCGGCCCTGCCGGTCCTGCGCGCCAGCGAGGGCGTGCGTCACGCCGATTGAGGCGCCACGTCCGCCCGCGCCGCCGCTGCCGGAGTGTTGACAAGCGCGCGTCAATTCTTACAATGCGCGGTCTCCGATGCGGGAATAGCTCAGTTGGTAGAGCACGACCTTGCCAAGGTCGGGGTCGCGAGTTCGAGTCTCGTTTCCCGCTCCAGTTTCTCGACAAAACCTCGGCCTTCCGAGGTTTTGTTTTTTCGGCCAGGCAGCGTTACCGTCGCGGCCGCAATAGTGCGGAACATGGCCTGGTGGCAGAGTGGTCATGCAGCGGACTGCAAATCCGCGTACGCCGGTTCGATTCCGACCCAGGCCTCCATGTTCCGTTGATGCAGCACCACGCCCATTCCGCGGGAATAGCTCAGTTGGTAGAGCACGACCTTGCCAAGGTCGGGGTCGCGAGTTCGAGTCTCGTTTCCCGCTCCAGTGTCCACGCGAACCCCGGCTTGCCGGGGTTTCGCTTTTTGCGCGTCGGGCGCGCCGCGCCGTGCCGCCGCTGCCGCGTTCCCGGCCTCGCCCACTGATCCCGATGCCGACGTCCGCCCATCCGCCGCGCATGGCCCTGGTCGACACTGGCGCCATTCCCGGCGGCGGTCGCCTGCGCCTGTTCCGCGATGGCCCGCACTACGTCATCAAGCTGGACGACGGCACGGACCTCATGTCCACGCGGGCGCACGGCTCGGAAGAGGCGCTGGCGCAGCAGGCGGCGCTGCGCCTCGGCGCGCGTCCAGCCGCGCAGTGGCTGGTCGGCGGCCTTGGCATCGGCTACACGCTCGCCGCGGCCCTGCGCCAGGTCGGCGCCGATGCGCGCGTGACCGTGGCCGAACTGGTGCCCGCCGTCGTGGCCTGGAACCGCGACTGGCTTGGCGCGTTTGCCGGCCATCCGCTGGCCGACGCGCGCGCACAGTTGCACGAGGGCGACGTGGCCGAGCTGCTGCGCGGTGCGGGCAGACGCTGGGATGCGATCCTGCTCGACGTCGACAACGGTCCCGAAGGCATCACCCGCGCCGGCAACGACTGGCTGTACGCGCCGGCGGGACTGCGCGCCATTCGCGCCGCGCTGCGTGCGGGGGGCGTGCTGGCGGTGTGGTCGGCCCATTCCGCGCCGGCGTTCACGCGGCGCCTGGCGGAGGCCGGATTCGCAGTGGAGGAATTGCCGGCGCGCGCCCTCGGTCGCCGCGGCCAGCGCCACCGCCTGTGGCTGGCACAAGCGCGGCCTGCCTGAGTTGCGGGCCGGCACCGGCGCCCGGACCGCCATCAAGGCCGACGGCTTCGCGGCACCGCCCGGCCGGCACGCGCAGGCCACGCTGTCCGACGGGCGCAAGTGAAGCAGGGCGCCCAACGGCAGCCGACCCGAGCCCGGCCAGCGTGCCGGGCTTATCGTGGGTGCGAGCCGGCCGCCGAACTGGTACCCAACTGGCACCCGACTGACGCCGGGGACCTGGCAACCGCAGGGACTTTGCGGAAAATCGCCTAAGTCTATGTTTCTACTGGTGCCCCGAGCCGGACTCGAACCGGCATGACCTTGCGGCCGAGAGATTTTAAGTCTCTTGCGTCTACCGATTTCGCCACCGGGGCCCGGCCGCGCCGGGCGGCGGGAGCGGCCCGGCGTGGCGCGCAGTGTAGCGCGACGGGCGCAGCGTCCTGCGCTTACTCCGGGGCGGTACCCCAAAAGCCGGCCAGCGGGACGTCGCCACTCCCCGGGGGATCGAAGCCGTCGCGGAAGACCAGATCGCCGTCGAAGGACGTGGTGAGGTCCACCGGAGAGGCGTCGAGGTTGTACTTGAGCAGGAAGGTTCCCGTGGATGGGCGGTACACGCCGATGCCGCTGTAGCCGGCGTGCGTCCAGTCGCCGACCACCGGCAGGTCGCCGGCGTTGCCCAGGGCGTACACGCCGTCGTCGGCGACCGTGGCCGTGACATTGCGGTTGCTCACGTGGAAGCTGCGGTCGCTGCTGCGGTACATGCCGGCGCTGAAGACGCCGTCGAGATTCCAGTCGCCGGCCAGTGGGGTGTCGGCGGTCTGACCGTAGGTGACGCTGTAGTCGGGAGTACCGCCGGTCAGGGCATTGCGCAGATAGACCACGCCGGTCGAAGGGCGGTACACGCCGAGGCTGTCCTTGCCATCGCCGTCCCAGTCGCCCGCGATGGGGCGGTCTCCGACGGCACCAAAGGCCACGATGTAGGTGGCGTTGGCCATGTCGAGGTTGGACCAGCGGTCCCACAGGTAGAAGGTTGAGGTGCTCGGTCGGTACAACCCGGCCGTGTCGATGCCGTCACCGTTCCAGTCGCCGGTGAGCGGGACATCGCTGGCCAGGGCGCCCGTCACCGTGGCAACGATGCTGGGCGGACCGGCGGAATTGCTCGGGCGCAGCCGGAAGGTTCGCGTCGACGGGCGGTACAGGCCGATCAGGTCGGCCTTGGCGGTCACGGAGCCAAAGTGCGCGACGGTTCCCCCCGACGAGGCGCCGACGTACATCTGGGCATTGCGCGGGTTCAGGCCTACGGCGTTGGCGCTGGCCTGGGCGAAATTGGCCAGGTAGGTGCCGTTGTCGTTGTACTGCACCACGCGGTTGTTGCCGCGGTCGGCGGCGTAGAGGTTGCCGTGCTGGTCGGTGGTCAATCCGACCGGATTGGACAGAGCCCCCGTGCCGCTGGTCGAGTCCGACAACACCTTGATGAAATCGCCGAACACGCTGAACTGCTGGATGCGATTGCCGAAATACTCGGCCACATAGACCTGGTTGCGGGTGCGGTCGACGGCAATGCCCGCGGGGTTGCTGAACTGCCCGTTGCCCGAGCCGGCCGAGCCCCACTGGCGCACGTAGGATCCCGCCAAGGAGAACTTCTGCACGCGCTGGTTGCCCTCGTCGCTGACATAGATCCAGGATCCGTCGGTGGCCAGCCCGCCCGGTCCCGCGAACTGCCCGTTGGCCGAACCACTGCTGCCCCATTGCGTGACGTAGGTGCCGCTGCTGTCGAACTTCTGGATGCGGTTGTTGATGTTGTCGGCGACATAGACATTGTTGCTGTCGTCCACGCAGATGCCGTAGGGCCCGCTGAACTGGCCATTGCCGCTGCCCGCGCCGCCCCACTGCAGCAGGAAATTGCCGAACTTGTCGTATTTCCTCACGACGTTCGACGTGAGCGAGGTCACGTAGACGTTCTCCGCGCTGTCGAAGGCCACGCCGCCGATGAAGCCGCTGAGCCCGGCCAGGCTATCGATGGGCGGATGCGCGATCGCCTGCAGCGACCGGTTGAAGATCTGCACATTGGGCGAACCGGCGTCCGCGACGATGATCGCCGGCGTGCCGTTGTAGGGAGCAAAGGGCAGGGGGGCGGACATGCCGACACCGCGCGGATTGCTGAGGTAGCCCACGGCCGTGCCGCTGGCGAGCGCGCCGTAGTAGTAGCTGACGTAGTTGCCGCGGACGTCGTAGCTGTAACTGTCGCCGTTGGAGGCGGTCAGCGTGACGAGATCCTCCGCGCCGACTGCCAGCCCGAGGGGCGAGGTCACGCCCACGCCGATGTTGCGCAGGAAGACGCCGCTGGGATCGAACTTGACGCTGCGATTGTTGTTGCTGTCGGCCGCATAGATGTTGCCGCGCACGTCGATGCCGAGCACGAAGGGGTTGTTCAGCTGGCCATTGCCACTGCCCGGCGAGCCGAACTGAAACTGGTAGGTGCCGGAGGTGGTGAAGGTCGAAATGCGGTCGTTGCCCACTTCGCCCACGTACAGCAGGCCATTGCCCGGGTTGTAGACCAGGCCCGAGGGGCTGTTGAGCTGTCCCGCGCCGGAGCCCGTGACACCGAACTGGGAGACATAGGCGCCGGTGGACTTGTTGAACCGCTGGATGCGGTTGTTGCTGAAATCGGCCACGTACACGTCGTTGCCGACCACCGCGACCTGCTCCGGCCCGTTGAACTGGCCCGGGCCGGCGCCGCTGCCGCTGCCGAAGTCGCGCACAAAGCTCACGCCGCCGGCGACGATCTGGTACAGCTTGACCACGTTGGCGGTCGCGTCGGACACGAAGAACGTGTCGCCGTCCGCGGTGATCTGGAACGGAAACGAGAAGCCGGACACCGAGGTCACGTAGTGCATGCTGCGGTAGCCACTCGACAGGTAGGCCGCCGGCGCGCCGGGGGGCACGGCGGTGCCGGCTGGCGCGGGGTCGGCCCCACCGGCGGACGTCAGGGCGACGTCCGTGCTGCCTGCGGCCCATGCCCCGGTTGCTGTCAGCAACAGGCCCAGCGCGAACCCGGTCCGCGCACTCTTGCGAACTGACAACATACGACTCCCCTCGCTCCCGATGCGGAATTCAATGGCGGCGGCAGCCGACGCCTGCGACGCGGCGGCGCACCGCCGCCGCTCGCGCAGCCTAACAGCCCGGCACCGATTGGGCATCGGGCGTGCGGTGCGGCGTGCGCTGCGGCACGTCCGGTGCGTGCGCTGGGTCCGCTGTCGGCATCGATCCATTGGCATTTTCACCGCGGCCTCACACTGGTCGACGCCGTTCCTCGGCCCGGCGCGGCCCATTGACGCAGCGCGGCCGACATCGCCGCCCCCATGCGCCCGCGTACAGCGCCGCAGGCCGCCGGGGACGGCCGAGGCACTGCGTTAGAATCGCCATCTCCCAGCCGCAACGACGAGGCGCGCTCCATGAGCACCCCCGCCCAGAACCTTCCCGCCAGCGATCTTTCGGCCGAACGCAGCCCGCTGCGTTTCGTCACCGCCGCCAGCCTGTTCGACGGCCACGACGCGGCCATCAACATCATGCGCCGGCTGATCCAGTCGCAGGGCGCGGAAGTGATCCACCTGGGGCATAACCGCGCGGTGGAGGACGTGGTGCGCGCCGCGCTGCAGGAGGACGCCGACGCCATTGCCGTGTCGTCGTACCAGGGCGGCCATGTCGAGTACTTCAAGTACATGGTGGACATGCTGCGCGAACGCGGCGCCGGGCACATCCGCGTGTTCGGCGGCGGTGGCGGCACCATCACGCCGGAGGAGATCGCCGAGCTGCAGGCCTACGGTGTGGAGCGCATCTACCACCCCAACGACGGCATGCAGTTGGGCCTCGTCGCCATGATCGAGGACGTCATGCGCCGCGCCCGTGCCGCTCAGGCCGCGCGGCCCGCGGCGCGGCCGGACGAGGCGCCGCACGACGCGGCGGGGCAGGAGATCGCCATCGGCCATTACCTGTCGGCCATCGAGGAGGGGCGGTTCGAGGAGGCCGAGCTGGCGCGCCTGCGCAAGGCGTGGCAGCTGGCCGGCGGCAAGGTGCCGGTGGTGGGCCTCACCGGCACTGGCGGCGCGGGCAAGTCCAGCGTGGTGG
>DAOOVM010000042.1:0-17263 GCA_035370085.1 Rhodanobacteraceae bacterium
TGCCGCGGCAAGATGAGCAAGGAACATCCCCGGTAGACAGCGCCGAGCGCCCATGGTTGATCGCCGCCCCGCCGCCCGCCGCCGCGCCGGCCTTATCATCGGCGGCCCGACTGCCGGAAAGCTTCCATGTCGCGCTGGCGACCGCCCCAAGCCGCCTCCACCGCCATCATCACGCGCGACGGCCATCAGCGACTGAAGGAGGAACTCGACCACCTGTGGACCACGCTGCGACCGGAGGTGGTGCGGGCCCTGGCGGCGGCCGCGGCGGAAGGCGATCGCTCGGAGAATGCGGAGTACACCTACCGCAAGAAACAGCTCGGTGAAATCGACCGACGCGTGCGCTACCTGTCCAAGCGCCTGCAGGTGCTCAAGGTGGTGGACAGCCCCCCTACCGACAGCCGCGCTGTGTTCTTCGGCGCCTGGCTGCTGCTGGAGGACGACCACGGCCGCCCGCACCGCTACCGCATCGTCGGCCCCGACGAAACCGACGCGGGCCGCAGCTGGATCAGCATCGACTCGCCGCTGGCGCGCGCCGCGCTCAAGAAGCGCATCGACGATGAATTCGAGGCGGACTTGCCCGCAGGCCGCGTCGCCTTCTGCGTCGTCGCGGTGAGCTACGAAGGCCCACCCGACGGCTGATGGGCGGCGGCCCGCGCAGCGGAAGGCAGCGGCCAGGGAGCCGGATAGACGCGCCCGGGGCGCAGCGGGCGGAAGCACGCAGCGCTGCGGTAGAAGGCTTCGCCGGCGTCGTCCGTATGCCAGCCGGGCAGTCCCGACAGGGGCAGTGGGCGCAGCTCCTGCGGGTCGCGCAACAGCGCGCCGGCCGCCACGGCGGCTGCGACCCCGTCGCAGGCCGATGCCATCGGTGCCTGCGGCGCGCCGGCAGGCGTGTCCACCCGCGGCGTGTCGGCGCAGACCAGGGCCTTGGCCACCAGCAGCTGGTGCGGCGCCAGCGCGTGCTCGAGCAGCGCATGGCCGAACACCGCGAGGTCGATGCGACCATCGCCCCAGGCAGCGCGCTCGCGCCAGAGCAGCCCATGCCAGTCGTGCGCATCCCACAGCGCGAGCAATCCGGCGTCGCGCACCCGCACCACGACCCCGGCTTCGTCGAAATGCGTGAGCGCGCACTGGGCGCGGCTGCGCGCCTTGGGCCCCATGCGCGCGATCTCCGCCACCTGGCGCGCATTGAGCGCCGCCTTGAGTACCGGGTAGCGCAGCCACACCAGAGCATTGAACAGGTCGTGCCAGTTGTCTGCGCGCGTGGCGATCTCGCCGCATACGGCGATGCGCGCCTCGTAGTGCAGGCCGTCGGCGAGAAGTTGCGCTGTCTGGGGCACGAAGCGCCAGGCCGTGCCGGGTGCGCGCCGCGCGTTCAGCGCGGCCACGCCCGGAAACTCGGCGCCGCGAAGCAGGTCGCCGTACTCGGCCCAGGCATCGAAAGGGGGCGCATCGAAGCGCGCCGGCGGCAGTCCGGCACGCGATGGAGCGAGGAAGCGCCGGCGCGCCGCCATGACCGGATTCAGGCCGGAAAGCGCCGCGCCTGCACGCGCCAGGAGCGCGTGGTCGCGTGCAGCACCAGGCAGCTCGCGCCACCGTGGGTGCGCGCCCGGCCGGCCGCGCCGGCATTGAGGAGCCACGGACGTGCGCCGGTATCGATCAGCAGACGATGGCTGTGGCCGTACAGCACGGCCCGGGCCGCCGCGTGGTCGCGGCGCAGACGCGCGTGGCGCACCGCGGCAGCAGCGCGGTCGCCGTGCTCCACCGCCAGCACGCCACCTGGCAGCTCCACATGCAGGGTCAGCGGGAGCGCCGCCAGGCGGGGCGCCTGTGCCGCTGGCCACTTCCAGACCACGTCGTTGTTGCCGCGCACCGCCTGCACGGTTCCGCAGGCCGCTCGCAGGGCATCCAGCACGCCGGCGTTGCCGACGTCGCCGGCGTGCACGGCCAGATCGCAGCGCCGGGCCAGAGCCAACACGCGCGCATCCAGCGCGCCGTGCGTGTCACCCAGCAGCAGCACGCGCACGGCCTGTCTCAATGGCCGGCGCCGCGATACTTCTTCTCGCCCGCCGTCACGCGCAGATCGAGGCGGTTCTCCGGCGGCGCCAGCGGACAGGTCGCATAGGGCGTGAAGGCGCAGGGCGGGTTGTAGGCGCGGTTGAAGTCCAGCACGATCTTGCCGTCCACCGGCATGGGCGCGTAGAGGAAGCGGGCTGCGCCGTAGGTTTCCTTGCCACTGGTGCGATCGGCGAAGATCAGGAACAGCTCCCGGTCGCCCGGCACCTCGATCACCGGCAGCAGCTCGAAGGTCTTGCCGCCGCGCTGGAACACCGCCTTGCCGGGTACCGGGTACTTCTCCACGGTGCCGATGACCGTCGGCACCTCCAGTTCGTGCGGCGGATCGAAGGCGATCCACTTCGCCTCCACGCGCCAGGACGGGTCGATGTCGAAATAGTCGATGCCGAGGAAATGCGTGCGCGTCGGTGCTTCACTGTCCTTGACGCGCAGTGCCTTGCGCCCGGAACGGTCGATGACGACGAAGTTGGCCGTGCCGAACACCACCTTGCCCGGGTTGTCGTGGCTGTCGTCGGACAGCTCGCCCTCCTTCGCCGTGCTCCCCTCGATACTGGCGCCGGACGCCGGGTCAAGCGCGATGCGGACCTTGCCGTCGGCCAGGGTGACGACACCGAGATGGGCCGGCCCCTGGGCCAGCACGAGGTCGTTGTCCTTGGCGCTGCCCACGCGGCTGCTGCCTTCCTTCAGCCAGTGCAGGCCGATCAGGCTGAGCCAGCCATCCGGCCGCCGCAGGCGCTCCACGCGCTGGCTGCGCCAGGTCTCGATCGTCTGCGTGTAGCTGGCGTCGTCGCCGGACACAGCGACGCCGGTGGCGGTGACGCTGCCGGCGACTAGGCCGGCGAGAACGAGGGCTCCACTGGACAGCATGTGCGGTACTCCGGTGCGGTGAATGCGAGGGTGAAAGCCGGGATGGCGCCTGCGGCTCAGCGTCCGCGCAGGAACAGACGGTCGAGCTCAGCGACGCTGAGCTGGACCCACGTCGGGCGGCCGTGGTTGCACTGGCCGCTGCGCTCGGTGGCTTCCATTTCGCGCAGCAGCGCGTTCATTTCCGGCAGCGTCAGGCGCCGGTGCGCACGTACCGAGCCGTGGCAGGCCATGGTGGCGAGCACATCGTTGCGCTGCTCCTCGATGCGCCGCGATTCGCCGCTGACGGCGAGGTCGGCCATGACGTCGCGCAGCAGGCCTGAAACATCCGCGTCCGCCAGCAGCGTGGGGACACGGCGGACACTGATGCTCTGCGGCCCTGCGCGAGCCACCTCGAAGCCGAGTGCGGCAAAGCGCTCGGCCTGCTCCTCCACCAGACCCGCCTCGCGCTCGCTCACGGCCAGCATCAGAGGCACCAGCAGCTGCTGCGCGCGGATGCCCTGGCCGTGCTGCGCGGCCTTGAGCTTTTCGTAGGTGATGCGCTCGTGCGCCGCGTGCATATCCACCAGGACCAGGCCCAAGGCGTTCTCGGCGAGGATGTAGATGCCGTGCAATTGCGCCAGCGCGAAGCCCAGGGGCGGCATGTCGGCCGCTTCCGTGGCGGGCAACGGCGCGCTCGGCAGCGGCCCACGCAAGCTGGCGACAGCACCGGCCAGCGCGGCGTAATCGGCGAGCGGCTCACGCACCCCCAGGCCCAGTCCGCCCTGCCCGCTCCAGGCCGGCACGGCAGCCCGCCCCTCGGCCGGCATCGGCGTCGAGGCCACTGCGGCGAGGGGCGCCGCGGGCAGCTCGTTGGCCGACGCACCGGCACGCGTCTGCGCCAGCGCCTCGTGCAGGGTGCGGAACAGGAAGTCGTGTACCAGGCGCTGCTCGCGGAAGCGCACCTCGTGCTTGGCCGGATGCACGTTGACGTCGACGCCGCGTGGATCGAGATCGAGGAACAGCACAAAGGACGGATGGCGGCCGTGGAACAGCACGTCGGCGTAGGCCTGGCGCACGGCATGGGCGACGACGCGGTCGCGCACCAGGCGTCCGTTGACATAGAAGTACTGCTGGTCGGCCTGGGCGCGCGAGGCCGTCGGCAGACCGACCCAGCCCGCCAGGGCCATGCCGGCACCGGCATGTTCGATGCGCAGGCTCTGGGCGATGAAGTCGGCGCCCAACAATTCACCCACGCGCGCCCGTTGCGCGGTCAGGTCGCCCGCGCCGCGCAGCAGCCGCACAGGCTTGCCGTTGTGACTCAGGCGGAACTCCACGCCGCTGCGCACCAGGGCGAGGGAGGCGATCAACTCGTCGATGTGGGAGAACTCGGTGCGCTCGGCGCGCAGGAACTTGCGCCGCGCCGGCACGTTGTAGAACAGGTCGCGCACTTCGATGGTGGTGCCCGGCGGATGCTGCGCCGGCCGCGGCGCCTGCGCGGCACCACCGTCCACCTCGATGCGCGCGGCGTGCTCCTGCTGGAGCGGGCGCGAGATGAGGGAGAAGCGCGACACCGAGGCGATGGATGGCAGGGCCTCGCCGCGGAAGCCCAGCGTGCCGACCCGCTCCAGGTCGTCGAAGCTCGCGATCTTGCTCGTGGCGTGGGAGGCCAAGGCGAGCGGCAGTTCCTCGGCCGCAATGCCGCCGCCGTCGTCGCGCACGCGGATCAGGCGCGCACCGCCTTCCTCGACGTCCACTTCGATGCGCGTGGCGCCGGCGTCGAGACTGTTCTCCACCAACTCCTTCACCACCGATGCCGGACGCTCGATGACCTCGCCGGCAGCGATCTGATTCACGAGTTCGACGGGGAGCTGGCGGATCGTAGGCATCGGGCGCAGCGCGGCGGCGGGCTGCGCATGATAGCCGAGGAGGCCGCGATACCGGTCGCGCCGCAATCGCCAGGGCCGCGCGGGATGTGCGGTCGCGGCGTTGGCTAGGGCGAGATGCCGCTGACGCTGTCACCCTTTGCCACGGCCTTCTCGGCCGCGATGCGCGCCTTGGCGACGTTGGCCGCGAACCAGGTGCCGGGCGGCGGAGTGGCGGCGAAGTATTCCTTCACGCCGTCGAGGATCGCCGTCGCCAGGCGCGCGCGGTGCTCGGGATCGGTGAGGCGTTTCTCCTCGGCGGGATTGGTGATGAACGCCGTCTCCACCAGGATCGAGGGCACGTCGGGCGAGCGCAGGACCACGAAGTTGGCTTTTTCCACATAGCCACGATGCGTCGGGCCGAGCTTGGCCAGTGCGCGCAACACGTTCTGCGCGACGGCGTTGCTGGCTTCCATGGTGGCACCCTGGGACAGGTCCAGCAGTACCGCCGCGAGGGTGTCATCCTTGTTGTCCAGGGACACGCCGCCGACGAGGTCGGCATTGTTTTCGCGATCGGCAAGGAAGCGCGCCGCCTCGCTGGTGGCGCCGCGCGGCGACAGCACCCACACCGACGAACCCCGCGCGTCGGCGTTGTTGAACGCGTCGGCGTGGATGGAGACGAAAAGATCCGCCTTGGCCTCGCGCGCCTTGCGATAGCGGTCGTTCAAGGCGACGAAATAGTCGCCATCGCGCACCATCACGGCCTGCATTCCGGGCTGGGCGTCCACGATCTTGGCGAACTCGCGTGCGACCGCCAGGGTGACCGCCTTTTCGTGCGTGCCTGCGGCACCCAAGGCTCCGGGATCCTCGCCGCCGTGACCGGGATCGATGGCCACGATGACCTTGCGCACGCCGTCGCCGGGCGCGCTCTGCGCAGACTTCACCACCTGCTGGCCGCGTCCGCGCGGGAACAGGTCGACCACCAGACGGTGTCCCTGCTTGTCCTGCGGCGGCATGAGGAAACTCTTCGGCCGCACGCCCTGCTCGAGGTCGAACACGATGCGCAGGTCACTCTTGCCCTGGCGACCCACCCGCACTGCCTTGAGCGGTCCCTTGGCGGGCGGCGCGGCGAAGCCCTCGGCGAAGTCGGCACCACGGATGTCCAGGACGATGCGGTCGGGATTGGCCAGTTCGAACAGCTTGTAGTCGATGGGCCCGGACACGTCGAACACGGCCCGCGTGGCGTCGGGACCCGGCCACAGGCGCAGGGCCTTGACCTGGGGCGTGGCCGCGGCCGCACTCGCGCCGTGGCTCAATGCCACGGCGAGCAGCCAAGCCCATGCTCGCGCTCTTGCCTCCCGCATGGGGCGGGATTCAAGCGCACTTGGGCCAGCAAGATCAAGTGTTTTCCCATGCAAAACCGCAAGCTGGAGGACCTTTCTCCCTCCTGGCTAAGAAAAGCGCTCCAACTAGCGATCGCGTGGGGCCGCTTCAGCCGGGTCCGAGGGGCGCCAGCCAGTCGGCGCCCCGCGGCGTGAGGGCGCGGAGGACGGCCCGGCGGCCGCGCTCGGCGTAGGCCAGGTCGACCAGCAGGTCCGCGCCCGGCAAGGCGTCGCCGCCGCGCTCGGGCCACTCCACTACCAGCAGCGAAGACTCACCGCACAGGTCGGGCAACCCGAGCCATTCCAGTTCCCCCGGATCGGCGATGCGGTACAGATCGAGGTGGTGGATGGCCCGTTCGGCCGGCGCCACAGCGGGCACCCGGTAGGTCTCGATGAGGCTGTAGGTCGGGCTCTTGATGCGCTCGCCCACACCGAGGGCGCGCAGGAGCGCGCGGGCGAAGGTGGTCTTGCCGGCGCCCAGGTCACCGCGCAGGAACAGCACGCCACCGCCGCCAACGGCCGGCGCCAGGCGCTCGGCCAGCGCGACCATCGCGCTTTCGTCGGGCAAGTCGACCGCGACGCGGGCGTCAGTCATGGCGCGCCCGGGAGAGTTGCTGCGGCAGACCCGCGACGACATCACCGGCCAGCAGGCCGACTGCGCCGAGCCGCTGTGCCGCGGCGTCGCCAGCGCGCGCGTGCGCCGCCACCCCCAGACACGCGGCCTCCCAGGTCCCCAGTCCCTGCGCCAGCAGCGCGGCAATGACCCCGGTGAGCACGTCGCCCATGCCGCCGCTGGCCATGCCAGGGTTGCCCCAGGGGCACAGCGCCACGCGGCCGTCGGGCGCCGCAACGAGCGAGCCGCAGCCCTTGAGCACCACCACGGCGGCATGGCGCCGGGCCAGCGCACGCGCCGCGGCGAAGCGGTCGGCCTGCACCGCGGCCACGTCCTGGCCGAGCAGGCGGGCTGCTTCCGCCGGGTGCGGTGTGAGCACCGCGGGCATGCCGCATGGCCGAGGCTCGCGCGCGAGCAGGTTCAACGCGTCGGCATCGATCACCGTGGGCAGGCCGCGCCCCAGCACAGCGTGCCAGTGGCCATGGCCCCAGGCCCGCGTGCCCAGACCCGGTCCCAGAGCAACGACGTCGACGCGATCCAGCAGGGGTTTCAGGTCCTGCGGACCGTCGATGGCCGCCACCATGGCCTCCGGCCGCGCCGCATGCAGGGCCGCGACGTGCTGCCCGCGCGTGGCCACGCTGACCAGCCCGGCGCCACTGCGCAGCGCCGCCTCGGCGCACAGGTGCACCGCGCCGCCATAGCCCAGGTCACCGCCCACGGCGAGCACGTGGCCGAACCGGCCCTTGTGCGCGTTCCTGGGGCGCGGCGGCAGGAGGGACTGCGTCGCCGGCCACGCCAGCAGGGCAGCGTCGGCCGGTGCCCGGTACAGGGACTCGGGCAGGTCGAGCGTGGCCAGGTGCAGGTCGCCGGCCTGATCGGGACCGTCGAGGGTGAACAGGCCGCGTTTCCAGGCGACGAAACTGACCGTGGCCCGTGCCCGCACGGCAGCACCGAGCACGCGGCCGGTGTCGGCACACAGACCACTGGGCACGTCCAGTGCCAGCACCGGTACCTGGGCGGCATCCAGTGCCTGCACCAGCGCGGCGGCCACGCCCTGCAGGGGGCGACCCAGCCCCGTGCCGAACAGCGCATCGACGAAGACGTCCGCTTCAGGCAGCGCGGTCGGCGCCTCAGCCAGCTCCTCCGGCAGACCGGCCGCTTCGCACCAGCGCGCGCGTGCCACGGCCGCATCGCCTCCGGCGGCACGTCCCAGCGCCAGTACCCGCACGGCAAGGCCGGCGTCGCGGGCACGCAGTGCCAGCAGGTAGCCATCGCCGCCGTTCTTGCCGGGACCGCACAGCACGCACAGGCGCCGCGCCTGCGGCCACAGGCGCTGCAGGCGATCGAACGCCGCCCAGGCCGCGCGCTGCATCAGGTCGAGACCGCTCACGCCGCATTCGGCGATGGCGCGTGCATCAAGGGCGCGCACCTGCGCGGCCGTGTAGAGGGCGGTGTGCGACGCAGTCCCGGACATGGGCCCAGTATACTGGCCACACTGCGCGGCTCCGCGCCGATCAGCGCCCGTCGATGGACTACTCCGCCCTTGTCGCCGACATCCGCCGCTGGGCCGCCGAACTGGGCTTCCAGCAGTGTGGCATCGCCGGGGTGGAGCTGGCTGCCGATGAGGCGCGGCTGCTTTCCTGGCTCGACGCCGGCTTCCACGGCGAGATGGACTACATGCAGCGCCACGGCACCCGCCGCAGCCGACCGGCGGAACTGCAGCCGGGTACCGTGCGGGTGATCGCCGTGCGCATGGACTACTCGCCGCCTGAGGCCACCGACGCCTGGCAGGTGCTGGAGGCGCCGCACCTGGGCTATGTGTCGCGCTACGCCCTCGGCCGCGATTACCACAAGCTGATGCGCGCACGGCTGCAGAGGCTCGCCGACCGCATCGCCGATCACACCGGTCCCTTTGGCTACCGCGCCTTCGTGGATTCGGCGCCGGTGCTGGAGCGGGCATTGGCGCGCGAGGCGGGGCTGGGTTGGGTCGGCAAGCACACGATCCTGCTGCATCGGCAGGCCGGCTCCTGGTTCTTCCTCGGCGAGCTGTACACCGACCTGCCGCTACCCGTGGACGCGCCGACGTCGTCGCACTGCGGCACCTGCACACGCTGCATCGAAATCTGCCCCACGCAGGCCATCGTCGCACCCTATCGGCTCGACGCGCGCCGCTGCATCTCCTACCTGACGATCGAACTCCACGGCGCCATCCCGCACGAGTTCCGTCGCGCCATGGGCAATCGCATCTTCGGCTGCGACGACTGCCAGCTCGTCTGCCCCTGGAACAAGTTCGCCCGAGTCAGCGCCGAGGCGGACTTTCGCGTGCGCCACAGCCTCGATGCCCCCGACCTGATCGGACTGTTGGGCTGGAGCGAGGAGGAGTTCCTGCGGCGCACGGAAGGCTCGGCCATCCGCCGCATCGGTCACGAGCGCTGGCTGCGCAACGTCGCCGTGGCGCTGGGCAACGCCCCGCCGAGCGGCGCCGCCGCAGCGGCGCTGCGCGCGCGGGCGGACCATCCCTCGGCGCTGGTACGCGAGCACGTCACCTGGGCGCTGGCCGAGCAGGAGCACAAGGCCACCGCCGGGCCCTCACCCCAGGGCGCGGACTGATTCGATCAGGCCGCGGGTCGACGCATCGAAGCCGCTGCTGTCGCCGCTGGCGGCTAGCGCCGGCAGGATCGCGCGGGCCAGGGTCTTGCCCAGCTCCACGCCCCACTGGTCGAAGGCATTGAGGTCCCAAAGCACTGCCTGCACGAACACCTTGTGCTCGTACAGTGCCAGCAGCGCACCGAGGCTCTCCGGCGTGAGGGCATCCAGCAGGATCGTGCTGCTGGGTCGATTGCCCGGAAAAGTGCGCTGGGCCGCCAGGGCATGACGCGCGGACTCCTCGCCCGCGGGCGCCTCGGCCAGGGCCTGCTCGAAGGTCTTGCCCAGGGCGAAGGCTGCCCCCTGCGCCAGGAGGTTGGCCAGCAGCGCCTCGTGGTTGGCGCGCAATGCATGTCCAGGTCGCACCACGCCGATGAAGTCCACCGGCACGACATCGGTGCCCTGGTGCAGCGCCTGGAAGAAGGCGTGCTGGGCGTTTGTGCCCACGTTGCCCCAGAGCACGGGCACGGTGGCCTGCGCCACGGCCTCGCCGCGACCGGAGACGCGCTTGCCCAGGCTCTCCATTTCCAACTGCTGCAGGAACGCCGGCAGCTCGCGCAGGCGATCGGCATAGGGGATCACGGCAAGGCTGGGGTGACCGAGGCCATTGCGGTTCCAGATGCCCGCCAGCGCGAGCAGGACCGGCAGGTTGTCCCGCCAGGGGGCCGTGCGGAAGTGGTCGTCCACAAGGGCGGCACCGGCGAGAAAACTACGGAAGTGCGGCATGCCCACGGCGAGTGCGACGATCAATCCGACCGCCGACCAGACCGAATAGCGCCCGCCGACGAAGTCCCACATGGGCAGCACGCGCTCGGAAGGAATGCCGAAGGCGCGGGCGGCGTCGACATTGGCGCTGACGGCGACGAAGTGCCGCGCAGCGGCTGCTGCATCCCCGTCGTAGGTGGACTCGATCCACTGGCGCAGCACCGCGCCGTTGAGCAGCGTCTCCTGCGTGGTGAAGCTCTTGGACACCACCAGCACCAGGGTCTTGCGTGGATCCAGACGGCGCATCAGTGCGGCCATCTCGGTGCCATCGACATTGGGCAGGAAGTGGCAGCGAAACCGGCCGGAGTGGAAATCGGCGAGCGCCTCGACGGCCAGGCGCGGTCCCAGGTCCGAGCCGCCGATGCCGAGGTTGACCACGTCGGTGATGCCCTGGGGCAAGCCGAAGGCACCCGTGTCGCGCTCCAGCGCGTCGACAAGGTCCGCCATGCGACGCAGGGTGGCGTCGATTTCCGCGCGCACCGCCGCCGGGGCGGGCGAGGGCAAGGCCGACCCCGCCGCCCGCAGCGCCGTATGCAGGACGGCGCGTCCTTCGGAGCGATTGATCGCTTCGCCGGCAAACATGGCGTCGCGGGCGCGCCGCCAGCCGCAGTCCTCGGCGATGCCGCCAAGCCGAGCAAGCACGTCCTCATCCCACTTCTGCTTCGACAGATCCAGCAGCAGGGGCCCGAGACGGCGCGAATGGGTGGCAAAGCGTCCCGGCGTCGCCAGCAGCGCACGCAGGTGTGTGCCCGCCATTTGCCGCGCTGCCGTGTCGAGGTCCGCCAGCTGCTCCGGAGTCATGCCTGTTCCCATGGGTCTCGCGCGGGTGATGCGCCGCCGCATCTTACGCAAGCCGGCAGGAGGTGGACGATCCGTAGGGACCTTCCGGCACGGGCACACCAGAGCGTCTGCACCGGCCCCGGGGCGCCGCGGCCGCCAATTGTTGTAAATCTGCAACCGCTCGGCCGGCTCGCCGTGTGCCGGGCCCTGCCGATTGCCGAGCGCGGCGGCGCGTTCCGGAAACGGCCGGTGGCGTTCCGCGGCAGGCACCGAGTCGACACGCCGGCGCGGCGTCGGCGGCCGCCGCCTCTTGCGCGGGCAGCCGATTGCGGGTCACGCCCTCTTCCGCCGCGCAAGTACTTGATGCGGAAGGCTGTAGTTGCTCTTGTCACCCGGCCCATGGGCCGCGCCGGGCGCAAGCTCGACGCACCGGATTGCGGGCAAAAAAAAACCCTCGCCGAAACCGGCGAGGGGCGAATCGGAGTGACGATTACTGGAACAATGCGCCCTGCTGCCATTGGACACAACGTTCGCGCGTTGCGAAGTTCCAACGGTGTGAGAAAACTACCACAGGCTGTGGCGCCCTGTCCAGTACCTGGCTGCCAGCGGGCGGATCCCTCGACGCGCCGCGGGTAGGTCGAGAGGCGGAACGTGGCGACGGCGCGCAGCGGCAGCGGCATACCAGCCGCTGCGCGCGGAGGCAGGTCGCGCGCAGAGGACGCCGCCCCTCAGTCGTCCAGCAGCAGGTTGTCGATCAGACGCGTCGAGCCCAGCCGCGCGGCAGCCAGGGCGACCAGGCCCCGCCGTTCGTCCGGTGCGGGCTCGGAGAGGTCGTCGGCACGGCGCACGCTCACATAGTCGACGCGAAAGCCGTCCGCGACCAGCGCCGACGCCGCCTGCCGCTCCGCCTCGGCCGCAGACATTCCAGCAGCCATCGCATGGCGCAGTTCTCGCAACACGCGGTAGATCGCCCCGGCCTGCCCCCGCTCGGCTGGCGTGAGGTATTGATTGCGCGAACTCAAGGCCAGGCCGTCGGTCTCGCGCTGCGTCGGTGCGGCCAGTATCTCGACCGGCAGGGCGAGATCGCGCACCAGACGCCGCACGACCAGCAGTTGCTGGTAGTCCTTCTGGCCGAACACCGCCACATCCGGCTGCACCAGATTGAGCAGCTTCGTCACCACGGTTGCCACCCCGGTGAAATGCCCCGGACGCAGGGATCCCTCCAGCGGGGCGGTGATCTCCGGCACGGCAATCGTGGCGCTGTGAGTCGCACCGTAGGGATAGACCTCGGCCACGCCGGGCGCGAACAGCAGGTCGCAGCCGTGCAGCCTCAGGCCGGCGCTGTCCGCGTCAAGGGTGCGCGGATAGCGCGCGTAGTCCTCGCTCGGTCCGAACTGGGTCGGATTGACGAAGACGCTGGCCACGACTCGGTCGGCTTCCCGGCGCGCCCTGTCGACGAGCGAGTAGTGACCGCGGTGGAGATTGCCCATGGTCGGCACGAAGCCGATGCGCAGGCCGTCGGCACGCCAGCTGCGCACGGCAGCGCGGAGTTCCGCAGCGGTGTGGCAGGTCAGCATGTCAGAACGAATGCTCGGCGGCGGGAAACTCGCCAGAGCGCACCGCATCCGCGTACGCCCCCAGCGCTTCGGCCACCGAACCCCGGCCGGCGAGAAAGTCGCGCGTGAAGCGCGGCCGCTTGCCCGGCGTGATGCCGAGCAGGTCGTACATCACCAGAACCTGGCCGTCGCAGCGCACACCGGCGCCGATGCCGATGGTGGGGATGGCGAGCGCCGCCGTGATGCGGGCGGCGAGTTCCGCCGGCACGCACTCAAGCACCAGCATGGCCGCACCTGCGGCTTCCACGTCGCGCGCGGCCTGAAGCAGGCGCTCGGCCTGGGCGTCCTCGCGCCCCTGCACGCGGTAGCCTCCCAGCTTGTGCACCGACTGCGGCGTCAGACCGATGTGCGCGCACACCGGCACGTCGCGTTCGCTCAGTCGCGCAATGACCTCGTTGACCCAACCTGCGCCCTCCAGCTTCACCATCGCTGCCCCACCCTCACCCATCAGGCGCAAGGCCGTGGCGTAAGCGCGCGCAGGGTCGGCATAGCTCATGAAGGGCATGTCCACCACGCACAGGGCGCGACGCAGCGCGCGCGCCACGGCCGCACCGTGATAGACCATGTGATCCACGGTGACGGACAGTGTGCTGGATTGCCCCTGCACCACCATGCCGAGCGAGTCCCCCACCAGGACGACATCGACGCCCGCAGCGTCCGCCTGCGCAGCGAAACTGGCGTCGTAGGCGGTGACGGCGACGATCTTCTCGCCGACGCGCTTCCTTTCGCGCAGGGCGGGCACGGTGATCGCCGCGCGCGGCGGAGTTTCGGCGGACTGGGCGTACAAGCGTGATCTCCGCAGCTAAGGTCGGGATTATCCGCGGGCCATGCGCGGCCGCTCAAGCGGGGTCGGCGGCCAAGCGCTCGCAACCGGCGCAATCCACGCCGGACAGCAGTTGCTCCACGCGGCCCTGCCGCGGCACGAGCAGCCCGGGCGCGAGTTCCGCCAGCGGCAGCAGCACGAAGGCGCGTTCGTGAAGACGCGGGTGCGGCAGGTGCAGCCCGGGCTCATCGATACACGCATCGTCGTAGAGCAAAACATCCAGATCCAGCACGCGCGGACCCCAGCGCGTGCCGTCGCGGCGGCGTCCTGCGGCACGTTCGGCCTCCAGCAGGGCCTCCAGCAGGGGACGCGGCGCCAGCCCCGTCTCGATTTCGACGACGGCATTGATGAAGGGCGGCTGGTCGAGCCGCCCCCAGGGAGCGGTGCGGTACAGCGCAGAGGCACGCAGGCTCTCGACCTGAGGCAGAGCGTGCAGCACGGCAATTCCCCGACGGACCTGCCGCACGGGTCCGTCGAGATTGCTGCCCAGGCCGATATAGGCCCGATGCAACACGCCACTCACGCGTCGCCGCTGTCGGCGTCGCCCGCCGCGCCTCCCGCCGCCAGCTTGCGCCGCCGCCGGCGCCTGCGCTTCTTGGCGGGCGATGCGCTGCTGCCGGCCAGCTTGGCCGGTGTCGGCGACGCGCCCACCCCGCTTGCCTGAAGGTTGGCCGCCAACTCCTCGGGGGGCAACTCCTGCGCAGAATGCCACCATGTTGCCAGCTCCTGCAGCGAAGCATCGACGCGCGCACGCAAGGCGAAAAAGTCGTAGGCGGCGCGGAAGCGTGGGTGCGCCAGCAGGCGCAACACGCGCTTCTTCATGCGTTGCTCGAAGCGCGGCTGCAGCGCCCAGATCTCCTCCATCACGACCGAGAAGCGCCGCGGGACGGCCACGTGACTGGTCTGTTCCGCCAGCACCTGTTGCGCAGCACGCGCCCAGGCATGCGCCGCGTCACCACCTTGCGAGATCGACCGCTCCGCGCGCTGCCGCACAGCGGGCCACAGCAGTACCGCGAAAAGAAAGGCTGGCGTCACCGACTTCTCGCCGCGGACCCGCGCATCGGTATCGGCCAGGCCGGCCAGGATCAGGGCACGGGCCGATCCGTCATGGTCGTCAGCCAGGGCCTGCGCCGTGGCCGGAAACACGAAGCGCATCAGACCCGATCGCTCCAACTCGACAAAGCTGACCTCGCCGTGCCCGGCCAGGAACAGTTTCAGCGACTCGTCGAACAGCCGCGCCGGCGCCGCGCCGCCGAGCAATTCACCCAGCTCCGCAAAGGGGCTGAAGGCGCTGGGATCAATGCTGAAGCCGAGCTTGGCGGCCAGGCGCACGGCGCGCAGCATGCGTACCGGATCCTCGCGATAGCGCAGCACCGGATCGCCGATCAGGTGCAGCACGCGGCGCCGCAGATCCTCCACACCGCCGACGTAGTCGCGGACACTGAAATCGGCGATGTTGTAGTAGAGGGCATTGATGCGGAAGTCGCGGCGCACCGCGTCCTCCTCGATGCTGCCGTAGACGTTGTCGCGGACAATGCGGCCGTCGACCACGTGGCGATCGCCGCTGCCGTCGTCGCCGGTGCCGCGGAAGGTGGCCACCTCGACGATTTCATGCCCGTACACCACATGCGCCAGGCGGAAACGGCGGCCGATGAGGCGGCAGTTGCGAAACAGGCCGCGCACCTGCTCGGGCGTGGCATTGGTGGCCACGTCGAAGTCCTTCGGGTGACCGCCCAGCATCAGGTCACGCACCGCGCCACCGACCAGGTAGGCCTCGAATCCCGCTTCGTGCAGGCGATACAGCACGCGCAGTGCCGCCTGGCTGATGTTCCGCCGCGAGATCTGATGCTCCTCACGCGGGATCACGCGCAACTGCACCGGCACCGACGTCGCGGCGCCGACTTTTTCGCGCTGCTCCTGGCCCATTTCGCTGGTCCGTCGGCGGCCCATGGGAATTGCCCGTCGCAAGAATTCCGTTATACTCCGCACCGCAAAATCCTCAATGCGCTCCCTTCGTCTAGTGGCCTAGGACACCGCCCTCTCAAGGCGGGAACACGAGTTCGAACCTCGTAGGGAGCGCCACTTTCCCCCCTCGTCCATTCCGCAGCGCGCCGGCTCGTCACGCTCATGACCTTCGTCGTCACGGAAAACTGCATCAAGTGCAAGTACACCGACTGTGTGGAAGTCTGCCCGGTTGACTGCTTCCACGAGGGCCCGAACTTCCTCGTGATCGATCCGCAGGAGTGCATCGACTGCACGCTGTGCGAGCCGGAGTGTCCGGCCAGCGCCATCTATCCCGAAGACGACGTCCCCGCCGGTCAAGAGCACTTCGTCGCGCTCAACGCGGAGCTGGCGCGTGAATGGCCGGTACTCACCGAGCGCAAGGACGCACCGGCCGACGCCAAGGACTGGGACGGCAAGCCGGGCAAGCTGCCGCTGCTGCAGCGCTGATCTCGACGCCCGCGGCCGCGACCGAGTGCGCGGACCGCCGACGTCGGAGGCCATCGCGCTCAACCCAGACGTTCGCGCAGCAGCGCAATCACCTTTTGCACGGCGTCGCGATCGCCGCTGACACTGACCCGGCTACCGTTGCCGTCGGGTGATACGCCCAGACTGACCTGTTTGGTCGTCGTGGTTTTTTTCTCGCGCGTCACCAGCCGCTTGAACCAGCCGCGCCCCTCGTCCGAAGAGTGCGTGACGGTCATGCTCAGCGTGTACGTGTGCGAAGACTCGTCGCGCGCATCGATGGAACCGATCGCCGCGCGTTCCAGTGCGGTACCGACGCGCGACCAGGTGCTGGAGACCGCGTCTTCCACGTGCAGACCATCGATGCCGGTCCCGCCGCTACTGCGGGCGGCGGTCGGACGTGCAGCTTCGCTCGGGCCGGCGCCGCCGCCGGGTACAACCAGCGCACCGCTGGTCGAGGGCGTGTCGAGATCGGGCGGGATCTCCAGCGGACGCGCCTCGGCCGCCTGATCCCAGGCCGATTCAGTACGGAACAGGCTGCAGCCACCCAGCGCCAGGGGCGCGATTGCGGCCAGCATCACGACACGGTTGAGGAACATCGGCTTCACTCGTCGATCCTGTGAGGTTGTATGGGGAAGCCGCGCAAGGGCAGCGGTCGCACGCGCGCCCTCAAGCAGCCAGATCCTTGAGGCCTTCAATCACCTGGCGAAGGCCGGCATGGTGGATGTCGCTGAGCAGGGTCAGGGGCAGGCGCAGCCCGGGGCGGCAAATGCCGAGCAGGGAGAGGCCGAACTTGACCGGAATCGGGTTGGATTCTACCCCCAATACGCCGAACAGGGGCTGCAGGCGGCGATCCAGGTCCATCGCGGCGTCCCGTTGTCCGCCGCGGGCGAGGTCGCAAAGGCGACGGAACGGGCCGGGGGCAAGGTTGTTCGCCACCGAAATCACGCCATCGGCACCGGCCAGCAGGCTGCGTGCCGCGGTCGGATCATCGCCGGACAGAACAGCGAAGCCGGCATGGCGCAGAGGCAGCAGGGCGCGCATGCGCTCCTCGTCGGCGCGGGCCTCCTTGATGGCGACGATGCGCGGATGCTGCGCGAGCGCGGCTACGGTATCGGGCAACAGGTCGCAACCGGTGCGCCCCGGCACGTTGTACAGGACCACCGGCAAGTCGCCGTGGTCGGCCACCTCCTCAAAGTGGCGCCGCAGCCCTTCCTGGGTTGGTCGCACGTAGTAGGGGGTCACCACGAGTGCCGCATCGGCGCCGAGCGAGCGGGCGTGGCGGGTGGCCAGCACGGTCTTGCGCGTGTTGGCCCCACCGGTGCCGACGAGGATCGGCACGCGGCCGCGCACGACCGTGCGGGCCTGGGTCACGAGGAGGTCCAGTTCAG
>DAOOVM010000043.1:0-16974 GCA_035370085.1 Rhodanobacteraceae bacterium
CCGGGATGTCGTTGCGCTTGGCCCAGTTGATGAAGTCGGCAACGATGAGGAAGTAGCCGGGAAAACCCATCTTGACGATGACGTCCAGCTCGATGTCCAGGCGCTGGCGGTAGCCGTCGCGGGTGTGGCCCGCAGCGGGCTCCTGCCGCGCCAGGCGCGCGCCGAGGCCCGCATGGGCCTCGGCGCGGATGTAGCTGTCCAGCGTGTGTCCGGCCGGCACCGGGAACACCGGCAGGTAGTAGGTGCCGAAGGACAGTTCCAGGTTGCAGCGCTTGGCCAGCTCCACCGTGTTGGCCAGGGCCTCGGGCAGGTCGGCGAACAGCGCGGCCATTTCCTCGGGCGACTTCAGGTACTGCTCGGGCGTGTAGTCCTTGGGCCGCTTGGGATCGGCCAGCACGCGGCCCTGGCGGATGCACACGCGCGCCTCGTGTGCGGCATGGTCCTCGCGCGTGAGGAAACGCACGTCGTTGCTGGCCACCACCGGGCAGTCCAGTGCGGCGGCGAGGTGCAGTACGGCCTCGTTGTACTGCGCCTCGTCGCTGCGGCCGACGCGGCAGATCTCGAAGTACAGGCGGTCGTCGAAGTGGCGCAGCCAGAAGCGCGCCCGTGCGGCCGCCTCGGCCGGCTTGCCGGCGAGCAGCAGGCCGCCGAGTTCGCTGTCGCGGCCGAGCAGGGCGATGAGGCCTGTGCAGGCGCCGTCGAGCCACTCCGGTTCGACCAGGGCGCGGTCACCGTGCTGCCCCTCGGTGTAGGCGCGCGAAATCAGGCGCGACAGGTTGAGGTAGCCGGCGCGGTTCTGACACAGCAGGCTCAGGCGCGTGGGCTTGCTACGGTCGGCCGAATTGGCCAGCCACAGGTCGGCGCCGGCGATGGGCTTCAGGCCGGCCGCCTCGGCCGCCTTGTAGAACTTGACCAGGGCGAACAAGTTGACTTCGTCGGTCAGCGCCAACGCCGGCATGCCCTGGCGCACGCAGGCCTTCACCAGCGCGGGAATGCGGATCGTGGAATCCACCAGCGAGAACTCGCTGTGGATGCGCAGGTGGACGAAGGCGGGGGGCATGGAGGCAGGCGAGGAAGGCCGCCCGAAGCCTAGTGCGCCCCCGCCACACGGGCAAGATTGACAGTCCTGCGCACCTGCGCGTCGCCGTGGCCGTCAGGCCTGCGCACGGGCTGCCGGCTCGGGCTTCGCCGGGCGCGTGCCCTCAGAGCAGGCCCGGCGCCAGCAGGGCGCGCACCGGCGCGAAGCTGCGCCGATGCTCGGCGCAGGGGCCGAGGAGGCGCAGCGCCTCCAGGTGTTCCGCTGTCGGATAGCCCTTGTGCCGGGCAAAGCCGTAGCCCGGGTGGCGCGTCTCCAGCGCGTCCATGTAGCGATCGCGCGCGACCTTGGCGAGGATGGAGGCGGCGCCGATGGCCGGCTCGCTGGCGTCGCCGCCGACGATGGCCCGGGCCGGGCAGCGCAGCGCCTTGGGCACGCGATTGCCGTCGATCAGGGCCGCGTGGGGCGCCGGCAGGAGGCCCGCCAGGGCATCGGCCATGCCCTGCAGCGTGGCCTGGAGGATGTTCAGCCGGTCGATGGTCGCGGCGTCGACCAGGATCACGCGGTAGGCCAGCGCGCGCCGCTGGATGAGCGGCTCCAGTGCCTCGCGGCGTGCGGCGCTGAGCGCCTTGGAGTCGCCCAGTCCGGGGATGGGATTGGCCGGGTCGAGGATCACCGCGGCGACGGCTACGGGGCCCGCCAGCGGGCCGCGGCCGGCCTCGTCCACGCCGGCGACGAGGGGGACGTCGCGCATGGCAGTCAATCCTTCAGCGCGTGCAGGGTGTCGAAGATGTAGGCGTGGTAGGAGTCGAGCAGCTTCGGCGTGGCGCAGTCGAAGTAGCGCCCCCTGCAGCGTTCGCGCAGCAAGGTGTTGGCCTCGTAGTAGTCATTGCGACGCAGGTCGGCCGTGTCGAGCAGCAGGCCGCCGAGGTAGATGATGTCCAGCACGGGGTAGTCGAACTTCTCCCGTGGCGTGAAGTTCGACTTCAGCACGTAGTAGGTCACCTTGGTCGGATCGGTGATGCCCTTGGGCACGATCTTCTGCAGATTGTTGATCGCGCCGTCGAACGACGGCTGGTGGTCGCCGAAATGCAGCAGCACGAGCGGGCGCGGCTCGGCGAACAGGCGCTTCTCCAACGCCGCCATGGCCAGGTCGGACTGCTCCAGGCGGTACAGATAGTTGCCCAGCGTGAGGTTGAGCCAGTCGTCCAGCTGTTTGGGGAACAGCGGCTTGTTGTACGGCGGCGGCAGGTCCTTCAGCGGCGTCATGTGCGGGCCATGCTGGCGCAACGTGAGCACCAGTACGAACAGGGGCTCGTCCGGGTGCGCCGCGCGCTCTTCGGCGTAGACGCGGTCGAAGACCTTGAACACCTCGCTGTCGGGGCTGTCCCAGCCGAGCTTGGTTTCGCTGTTGTCGACCTGGCGGTCCATGCCGTAGAAGGCGTAGGCATTGCGCGCGTTGATGAAGCTGCCCGAGGTCGGGTAGATCACCACGGTGCGGTAGCCGTTTTCCTTCAGCATCCGCGGCAGGCTGTATTCCACCCGCGGCGCCAGGTTGAAGGGTGCGTACAGACCGGCGCTGCCGAACAGGGTGTGGGCGATGCCGGTCATCAGGGCGAACTCGCTGGTCCAGGTGCCGCCGCCCCAGGTGTGCACCTGCAGGAAGCCGTGCGCGCGCGTGAGCTTGTCCGGGTCGAACATCTTGCGCCTGCACTGCGGCAGCTTGCACACTGCCAGCATGCGCGGGTCGAAGGTGCTTTCCTCCAATACGGCGACGATGTCCGGCTTGCGCGCCGGATCGCCCGTGCGCGCCACCTGCTCGTTCCACACCACGCTGCGGTCGGTGCCATCGGGCACCTTCACCGGCACGATCTGCGTGGCGTAGATCGAGACGAAGAAGTCGGACAGGTAGCTCTTGTCGATCATCGCCAGCCACATGCCCTTGGAATAGACGTCGCGGAAGGGGCCGTCGGGCGTGAGGCTGAGCGCCAGGGCGCTGCCGGAAACGAGCAGGCCGAGCAGGGCCAGACCGCGGCGCGGCCAGGGGCGCAGGCGGGCGAACAGGTGCGGGGTGTCGATGCGCCAGATGCCGAACAGGGCCAGCGGCACCAGCAGCATGCCGAGCACGGCGGCCGTCACCAGCAGGGGATAGCGCAGCACCACGTCGAGCGTGTCGCGGTTGACGAAATAGATCAGATCGGGTGCGACCAGGGGCGTGGTGAGGTAGGTGTCCTTGAGCAGGCTGCTGACCCAGATCAGCATGAACAGCCAGGCGGCGACGAGCAGGCTGAAGGCGATGCGCCGCGACAGGAACAGCATGACGAGGGTGAAGCTGCCGGCCAGCACGGTGGCGAAGACGCGCTCGGGATGTGTGGTCTCGTTGAGCGGCCCGAAGCGCAGCATCGCGACATAGGCGACGACAGCGAGCAGGTAGAGCAGCACGGTGCGCCGTTGCGGCGCGCGAAACCAGGACATGGGCGGAAACCGGGCGAGACCGGGGCGCATGGTGAGGCTGGGCCGGAACAGCGTCAATGCGAAAGTCCTGAACGCTGCGCGGGGCCACAGCGGGCGTTTAGCGCCGGTTGCGGCGCGGGGCCGGTCGCGCTGGTCCGCTCAGGCCGGGCCGGCCGGCGACTCGATGCGTTCGGCGATGGCGGCGGCCGCCGCCTCGCTGCCACCGCCGTGCAGCAGGCGGTGCAGGCGCTCGAATTCCTGCACCTGCACCGAACGGGCCGAAGCATCGCCGAGCAGATCGAGCACGGCGCGCGTCAGCGCGGGGACGGTGCACGCCTCCTGCATCAACTCGGGCACGAGGGCGCGTCCGGCAAGGATGTTGGGCAGGGAGTAGCGGTCGGTGCGCATCAGGCGCAGCCAGCGCACCAGGCGGTAGGTCCACGGCGCGATGCGGTAGGCCACCACCATCGGGCGCTTGGCCAGCATGGCTTCCAGCGCCGCGGTGCCCGACGCGAGCAGCACCACGTCGCAGGCCAGCAGGGCGGTGTGCGCGTCGCCATCGAGCAGGCGCCAGCGCGCGGCCGGCAGCGCGGCAGCGTCGAGCAGGGCCTGCAGCGCGGACCGGCACTCGGCATTGGCGGCCGGAATCACCAGCTGCAGGTTCGGCATGGACGCCATGGCCTGCGCCGCGGTGGCGAGGAAGTCGCTGCCCAGGCGTGCGATCTCGCCCAGGCGCGAACCCGGCAGCAGCGCCAGCACCGGCGCGTCGGCGGCCAGTCCCAGGGCGGCGCGCGCCGGGGCGCGCTCGGTGACCAGGGGGAAGGCATCGGCCAGGGGGTGACCGACAAAGTGCGCGGCCACGCCGTAGCGCGCGTAGATGGCCGGCTCCATCGGAAACAGGCACAGCACCAGGTCCGCGCTGCGGCCCAGCCTGGCCGCGCGACCTTCGCGCCAGGCCCAGACCGAGGGACTCACGTAGTGGACGGTGCGGATACCTGCGGCCTTGAGCTTGCGCTCCAGGCCGAGATTGAAGTCCGGGGCATCGATGCCGATGAAGGCGTCGGGGTGCAGGGCCAGGCTGCGCCGGCGCACGTCGCCGCGCAGGCGCAGCAGCTCGACCAGGCGCGGCAGGACTTCGACCAGTCCCATCACGCTGAGGCGCTCGGCCGGATACCAGGCCTCCAGCCCGGCGGCCAGCATGCGCGGGCCACCCACGCCGCAGAAGCGTGCCTGCGGATAGCGTCGGCGCAGCGCCTCGATCAGCCCGGCACCGAGCAGGTCACCGGAAGCCTCGCCGGCGACGAGGACGAAGAGCCGGGACGCGCGCGCAGGGACGTGGGGGGCGGCCGAGGGGGAACTGTGATCCGCAGAACCGGGATGGGCGGACATCGGGCAGAGGGCTGTGTCGGATCCCGGCTCGCAGCCTTCAGCGCACCAGCGATCGCTGGCTGCGCTCGATGAAGTCCAGCATCAGGCGCACATCGGGTGCGCCGTCGGCAGCGCGGGCCAGTTCGCCGCGCGCCTCGGCCAGGGTGAAGCCGGACTTGTACAGGGTCTTGTAGGCGCGCTTGATCGCCATGATGCGCGCCGTGTCGTAGCCGCGCCGGCGCAGTCCTTCGCTGTTGATGCCCTTGGGCTCGGCGAAGCTGCCGGCCACCGTGACGTAGGGTGGCACGTCGCGGTTGATGATCGAGCCCATCGAGGTGAAGGCGTGGGCGCCGATCTGGCAGAACTGGTGCACCAGGGTGAAGCCGCCCAGGATCACCCAGTCGTCCACCGTGACGTGTCCCGCCAGCGACGCCGCATTGGCGAAGATGGTGTGGTTGCCGACGATGCAGTCGTGGGCGATGTGCACGTAGGCCATCAGCCAGTTGTCGTTGCCGATGCGCGTCTCGCCGCCGCCGTCGGCGGTGCCGCGGTTGAAGGTCACGAACTCGCGGATCACGTTGCGGTCACCGATGACCAGGCGCGAATTCTCGCCGTGGAACTTCTTGTCCTGCGGCGCCGCGCCGACCGAGGCGTACTGCCAGATGCGGTTGTCGCGGCCGATCGTGGTGGGGCCCTCGATCACCACGTGCGGGCCGATCCAGGTGTTGTCGCCGATCTCCACGTCGGCGCCGACGATGGAGAACGCTCCGACGCTGACGTTGGCGCCGAGGCGGGCTTGCGGATCGATCAGGGCGGTGGGATGGATCATGGCGGCCGCTCAGTCGTTGCGTTCGGCGCAGAGCAGCTCGGCCTCGGCCACCAGGGCGCCGTCCACCTTGGCCTGGCACCAGAACAGCCCCATGCGTCGGATCATGCGCTTCTGCTCAACTTCCAGGCTGAGCTGGTCGCCGGGGCCGACGATGCGGTTGAAGCGCGCCTTGTCCACTTTCACCAGGTAGAACAGCGGATGCTGGCTGGGGTCCACCTCGCTGGACAGCTGCACCAGCAGCCCCGAGGCCTGTGCCAGCGCCTCGATGATCAGCACACCGGGCATGACCGGATGGCCCGGAAAGTGGCCCTGGAAGAACGGCTCGTTGATGGACACGTTCTTGATCGCGGTGAGGCGTTTGCCCACCTCGAACCCCAGCACGCGGTCGACCAGCAGGAACGGGTAGCGGTGCGGCAGAAGGTCGAGGATGCGGCGGATGTCCGCCGCGGGCGCGGCGGTCGGGGCGGGGGCATTCATGCGGAGGAGTCCTTGTCGATGGCTTTCAGGCGGCGCGCCAGTTCGTCCAGGTGCTTGAAGCGGGCCGCGTTCTTGCGCCACTGGCGGTTCTCCTGGATGGGCGTGCCCGAGGAGTACTCGCCAGCGGTGTGGATGGAATGGGTGACCAGGCTCATCGCCGTGACGGTGACGCGGTCGGCGACGGAAAGGTGGCCAAGGATACCGGCACCACCGCCGATCAGGCAGTAGCGCCCGATGTGGGCGCTGCCGGCCACCGCGGCGCAGCCGGCGATGGCGGTGTGGGCGCCGATGCGCACGTTGTGGGCAATCTGGATCTGGTTGTCGAGGCGCACGTCCTCCTCCAGCACTGTGTCGTCCAGCGCGCCGCGGTCGATGGTGGTGTTGGCGCCGATCTCGCAGTCGTCGCCGATCTGCACGCCGCCGAGCTGCGGCACCTTGATCCAGTGGTCGCGATCGAAAGCCAGGCCGAAGCCGTCGGCGCCGATGACCGCACCGGGGTGCACCAGCACGCGGCGGCCCAGGCGCACGCGCGCCACCAGGGTCACGCGCGCGACCAAGCGCGACTGCGCGCCCACCACGCAATCCGCCCCGACGATGCAGTGAGGGCCGAGCACTGCGCCGTCCTCGACCACCGCGCCGTCCTCGACCACGCAGCCGGGACCAACGCTGGCGCCCGCGGCGACCTGCGCGCCGGGGGCCACCACGGCGCTGGGATGGACGCCAGCGGGGGCCGCGGGCTGACGCTCGAACAGGGCGGCGATCTTCGCGTAGGCGACGTAGGGATCGCGGGCGACCAGCGCTGCGCCCGGACACTCGGCGGCGTCGGCCTCGCGCAGCACGACGGCGCCGGCCAGCGTGCCGCGCATCTGCGCGCGATAGGCCGAATTGGCCAGGAACGCCAGTTGCGTGGGACCGGCCGCGGCGAGGGTGGCGACGCCGTCGACGCAGTGCGCGGCGTCGCCGCGCAGCTCCAGGCCGAAGCGTTCGGCCAGTTCGCCCAGGCGGTAGGCCGCGCTCACGGTGTCCTGGCTCCAGCGGCGCGGCGCAGGCGCTCCAGCACCGCGTCGGTGATATCCACGCGCGGATTGGCGTACACGACCGGGCTGGGCACGATGAGGTCGTAGCCCTGCTCGCGGGCGTACTCCACCACGGCGTTGTTGATTTCCTGCCAGCTGCGGTCGAGCTCCTGGTCGCTGCGCGTCTTGAGCTCGTTGCGCAGTTCCTCGCGCGTGCGCCGCACCGAGCGGTCGAGGGCGTCGATCTCTCGCTTGAGCCTGTCGGCGTCGTCCTTGCCGAGCAGGGCGCCGTCGCGCTCCTGTTTCTTGCGCAGTTCGGTCAGGCGCTCTTCGTCGGCCTTGAGTGCGGCGTCGCGCGGGGCGAACTCGCGCTGCAGGCGCGAGCGCCCGGCGACGACCTGGGGGGCGTTGTCGAGCAGACGCTTCATGTCGACATAGCCGACACGCGCAGCGGCGCTGGCAGGGGCAGGGGCAGGGGCCTGCGCCGACGCGGGCACCGACGCCAGCACGGCGAACGCCACCGCGCCGATCCAGCCGATTGCCCCGCCGCGCGCTGTCACCGCAGGCCTCCTTCGATCAGATCCGCTGCGGGATTCGCGGCCCGCACGCCCTCGCGCCATGGGCGCCGCTCAGAACTGCGGGCCGAACGTGAACTGGATCGTCTCGGTGCGGTCCCCAGGCTTCTTCCGGATGGGCCGCGCCAGGTTGATCATGATGGGTCCGACCGGCGCCTGCCACTGGAAGGAAATACCCGCCGAGGCGCGCAGCTCGCCCGCGTCGAAGTCGTTGAAGGTCTTGTACACGTTGCCGATGTCGGTGAACAGGGCGAGGCGCACGCTGTCGTTGCTCTCCTTCACGAAGGGCGTGGGCAGGATCAGCTCGGCCGTGCCCAGCACCTTGAAGGCGCCGCCGATCGGCTGGCGGCAGTAGTCGCTGGTGTTGTTGGTGGACAGGCAGGTCGGCGCGATCTCGAACGGACCCAGGGTGTTGTCCTGGAAGCCGCGCACGTCGCGCACGCCGCCGGAGTAGAAGTTCTCGAAGAAAGGCAGGCCCGACAGGCGCACGCGCTGTCCAGTGGCGGGGTCGATGCGGCCGACGGCATCGCGGTAGCTGTCGCCATAGCCGAGGTTGCCCGAGAGCATGAAGGTCAGTCGCTCGCTCAGCGGGAAATAGTGCACGCCCTGGTAGAAGAGCTTGTAGTACTCCAGCGTCGAACCCGGCAGCGCCACTTCTGCCGAGAAGGACTGCAGGCCGCCGCGGGTCGGCGTGAAGTACTTGTTGCGCGTATCGTGGGCCCAGCCCGCCGTCATGGTCCAGCTGTGGATGGTGCGGTGGTCGAGGTCGGTGAGGAAATCGATGATGCGCTGCGGCGTGGCTCCGGCGACGGTGCGGATCTCCGTCTGCGACACGCCCAGCGCCAGCGATACCGAGTCGGTTTCGGTGACCGGTACCGACAGCGAGCTGTTGAAACTGTCGGTGTTGGTGAAGTAGTTGGCGATGTTGGCCTGGTTCTGGTCGAACTCGCTGTGCGACAGGCTGTAACCCAGCCCGACGCCGGAATCGGTCAGGTACGGCTGGAAGTAGCTGAGGTCGTAGCGCTTGAGGTAGGCACTGCGCTGGATGGTCGTGGCGACGCGATCGCCGGTGCCAAGGAAGTTGTTCTGCGACACCGACACGCTGGCGATGATCCCCTGGACCTGCGAGTAACCCACGCCGAACAGCAGGCTGCCGGAGGGCTGCTCCTCGACCGTCACATCCATGTCGACCTGGTCGTCGGAATCGGCCACCTTGGGCGTCTCGATCTCCACCTTCTTGAAATAGCCCAAGCGCTGTAGGCGCACCTTGGAGCGGTCGATCGCCGCCTGGGAGTACCACGAGCCCTCGAACTGGCGCATTTCGCGGCGCAGCACCTCGTCCTCGGTGCGGCTGTTGCCCTTGAAGTTGATGTGGCGCACGTATACGCGCTTGCCCGGGTTGACGTAGAACGTCACGTCGACGATGCGCTTGTCCTTGTCGACCTTCGGCACCGGCGTCACTTCGGCGAAGGCGTAGCCGATGTTCGACAGCACCGCGGTCATGGCCTTGGCGCTCTTTTCCAGCTTGCGGCGCGAGAAGGTTTCGTTCGGCTTGGCCTGGATCAGCTGGCGCAGTGCGTCCTCGGACAGGATGAGCTCGCCCAGCAGCTTGATCTCGCCGATCTGGTACACGTCCCCCTCGTGCACGTTGGCGGAGATATAGATGTTGCGCTTGTCCGGGCTGATGCTGACCTCGGTGGACTCGATGTCGAAGTCGGCGTAGCCACGGTCGAGGTAGTAGGAGGCGAGCTTCTCCAGGTCGCCGGATAGCTTCTCGCGCGAATACTGGTCGTCACGCGAGTACCAGGAGGTCCAGTTGGTCGTGTCGGACTCGAACTCGTCGCGGATGTCCTTGTCGCTGAAGGCCTTGTTGCCGACGACATTGATCTGTTTGATGCGCGAGGCCTTGCCTTCGGCGATGTTGATGTTGATGTCGACGCGGTTGCGGTCCAGCGGCGTGACCTTGGTGTCGATGGTCACGTTGTACTTGCCGCGGTTGTAGTACTGGCGGGTCAGCTCCTGTTGCACACGGTCGAGCTGCAGGCGGTCGAAGGTCTCGCCTTCGTTGAGGCCGATGCCCTTGAGGCCCTTGCGCAGTTCGTCTTCCTTGACGTCCTTGTTGCCCTTGATCGTGATCTTGGAGATGGCCGGACGTTCCTGCACGCTCACCACGAGCACATTGCCCTGGCGCGAGAGCTGCACGTCGTTGAAGAAGCCGGTCTTGAACAGGGCGCGAATGGCCTGCTCCGCCCGTTCGGTGGTGAGGGTGTCGCCCTTCTCCACCGGCAGGTAGGTGAACACGGTGCCCGGCGCGATGCGCTGCAGGCCGTCGATGCGGATGTCGGAGACGACGAAACTGTCCAGTGCCAAGGCTTCGGCGGACAGGCAGGCAAGCAGGAGCAGGGCGGCGATCCGTTTCATCGTCACATCCAGAGAGTTGAATTTTTTGGCGCGGCGGGCGCTGCCGCGTTACTGCATTTTTCTTGTGGTGCGGCGCCGGGCTCCTGCCGCGGCGCGCGCGCGGTCGGCCGCGGCGGGGCCGCGTCACGCCCGCAACGGACTCCGCTCGCACGGCGTCCGCCCCGGCACTTCCCGCGCCGGTGACTGGGGTCGGCCGCGCTCAGCCGCGACCGGCCAGGTGGAAAACGTCGTTGTACAGGGCCAGGCCCATCAAGGCCACGATCAGGAACAGCCCGACGTACTGGGCCGCCATCTGGACGCGCTCGCTGACTGGGCGACCCCTAATCAATTCAACGAGATAATACAGCAAGTGGCCGCCATCGAGGACCGGGATCGGGAGCAGGTTCAGCACCGCCAGGCTGATCGAGATCAGCGCCAGGAAATTGAGGAACCAGGCCAGGCCCATGCTGGCGGAGGCATTGGCCGCCTGGGCGATGCCGATGAAGCCGGAGAGATTCCTCGTCGATGCCGCCCCGCTGACCATCTTGCCGATCAGGCCGAACGTGTCGCGCACGCCGCCCCAGGTTGCGTTGAGGGCTTCGGACGCGGCGCGCAGCGGGCCGTAGCGCAGCAGGGCGTCCTTGGGCATGGTCACGGCCGCGGGAGCGATACCGATGCGCCAGACAGGCTGGCCCTCGCCGGTGCCGTCGCGGTGCGGCGTCACCGCCAGTGTCTGCGCAGTGCCGCCGCGCTCGAAGCGGATCTGCAGCGCCTGGCCGGCGGCAGCCCGGCTTTGCACCAGCCGCGGTACGTCGGACCAGTCGCGCACCGGCTCGCCGTCCACGGCCACGAGGCGATCTCCCGCGCGCAGTCCGGCAGCTTCGGCCGCGCCGCCCTTGGCGAGTTGGCCTACCACCGCCGGCACCACCCAGTGGCGCGGCGTGAGGCCGATCGCCTTGAAGGCGGCGGTCTCGTCGGCGTCGCGCGGAAGCTGGTTCAGCGCGAGCGTGTGTTCGCGGGCGACGCCGCCGGCATCGAGTGTGGACAGCGGGAGCGGCTGGCGCTCCAGCGCGCCGCGCAGCAGCGCCATGCTGACGTCGCTCCAGGTGTCGATCTGCTGGCCGCCCACGCCGACGATGCGTTCTCCCGGCACCAGGCCCGCGCTGGCGGCGAGGCCGTCGACGCGGCCGACGATCGCCTGGTAGTCCGGCTTGCCGACGACGAACATCAGCCAGAAGGCCGCGACCGCAAACAGCAGATTGGCCAGCGGCCCGGCCGCCACGATGGCGATGCGCGACCACACGGGTTTGCCGGTGAACTCGCCGGACTGCTGGTCGGAGGGAACGTCGCCCTCGCGCGCATCGAGCATCTTCACGTAGCCGCCCAGCGGCAGGGCCGCGACGACGTATTCGGTGCCGTCCCGGCCCACGCGCGACCACAGCGCCTTGCCGAAACCGACCGAGAAGCGCAGCACTTTCACGCCCAGACGGCGTGCCACCCAGAAATGGCCGAATTCGTGGAAGGTGACGAGCAGGCCCAGGGTGACCAGCATCCACCAGATGGAGCCGAAGACTTCAGACATGGGCAGGCGTCGCGGGGGACTCAGCAGAAGGACCGGCGCATCATACGTTGCGCGGTATGGCGGGCGGTTAAGTCGGTCTGAACAAGCTGGGCCAGGTCGCGCACCGGCTCCAGCGCGGTCGCGTCCAGCGTCGCTTCGATGACCTCGGCGATGGCCAGGAAGGGCAGTTGCCCGTCGAGGAAGGCCGCGACCGCCACCTCGTTTGCGGCATTGAGCACAGCAGGAGCCGTGCCGCCGGCGCGCAGGGCGCGGTAGGCCAGGGCCAGGCAGCGGAAGGTGTCCGGGTCGGGCGCCTGGAACTCCAGGCGGCCCAAGGCCAAGAGGTCCAGGGGCGCAACGCCGGCCGCCACGCGTTCGGGCCAGGCCAGGCCGTAGGCCAGGGCGGTGCGCATGTCCGGATTGCCGAGCTGGGCCAGCACCGAGCCGTCGGTGTACTCCACCAGCGAGTGCACGATGCTCTGCGGGTGCACCACCACGTCGATGGCGTCGGGCGCGGCGTCGAACAGGAAGTGCGCCTCGATCACTTCCAGCCCCTTGTTCATCAGGGTGGCCGAGTCGACCGAGATCTTGCGCCCCATGCGCCAATTGGGATGGGCCACGGCCTGCTCGGGCGTGATGCCGACAAGCTCGTCGCGCCGGCGTCCGCGGAAGGGACCGCCTGACGCGGTGAGGATCAGCCTGCGCACGCCGGCCCCGCTCAGGTCGCCGCGCCCGTTGGGCAGGCACTGGAACAGGGCGTTGTGCTCGGAATCGATCGGCAGCAGTTCGCCGCCGCCGGCCTGCAGCGCGGCGCGCAGCAGCGGGCCGGCCATGACGACTGCTTCCTTGTTGGCCAACAGCAGGCGCTTGCCCGCGCGGGCTGCGGCCAGGGTGGAAGCCAGGCCGGCCGCGCCCACGATGGCAGCCACCACCGTGTCGCAGCGGTCCGACGCAGCGGCCTCGACCAGGGCTTCCGCTCCCGCGGTCACGCGCGTGGCCAGTCCGGCCGCGCCCAGGCGCGCGCGCAGCGCCTCTTCGCAGGCGGGGTCGCCGATCACGGCCAGGTCCGGATGGAAGCGTTCACACAATGCCGCGAGCGCCTCGACGCTGCGGTGGGCTGCCAGCACGCTGGCGCGGAACCGCTGCGGGTGGCGCGCGATCACGTCGAGCGCGGAGCCGCCAATCGACCCGGTGGCACCGAGAACGGCGACCTGCCTCACGCGACAGGCCTCACAGGCCGAGCAGGGCCAGGCCGCAGGCCCAGACCGGCAGGGCGGCGAAGACGCTGTCGAGACGATCGAACATGCCGCCGTGGCCGGGGAAGAGATCGCCCGAGTCCTTGGCGTTGGCGTGGCGCTTGATCAGGCTTTCGAACAGGTCGCCGACGATGGAGAAGGCCACGGTGAGCATGGCCAGCACGACCACGCCGAGCAGGACCGCGCCGCGCGCGTCGAGCACCCAGGCGCCAATCACGGCCGCCAGCGCGCTGGCGGCAATGGCCCCGTACACACCTACCCAGGTCTTACCCGGGCTGATGCGCGGTGCCAGTTTCTTCGTGCCCGCCCCCCAGCGGCTGCCGGCCAGATAGGCGCCGCTGTCGGCTACCCAGACCAGGATCAGCCCGAACAGGGTCCAGGCCGGTCCGCGCGCGTCGCTGCCGTGCAGTTCCATGAGGGCCGCCCAGGCCGGCAGCACCACCAGGCAGCCGGCGCCGAGCTTGAGCCAGCCGTTTTCCCGCGTCGGCGCGGCGGCGAAGGAAAAATGCCGCAGCCACCACATGGCCAAGAGCCACCAGGCCACGCCGGCGACGATGGCGATCCACCACAGGGGGGCCTCGCGCGCGAACCACAGTGCGGCCAGCAGCAGTGCCTGCACGCCCACCAGGCCGAGACGCAGGGTGGTGCGGGCATAGCCGAGCAGGCGGGTCCACTCCCACAGCGCGACGAGGAAGGCCGCGGCGGTGAGCAGCGCGAACAGGCCGTGCGGCAGGAACAGGATCGCGCAGATCGCCAGCGGGGCGAGGACCAGCGCGGTGATGGTGCGTTGTCTGAACATGCGGGACCTAGTTCGCCGCGACCTGGGCGCTGGTCTTGCCGAACCGACGCTCGCGCGCCGCATAGTCTTCCAGCGCCCGCGTGAAGGCGGCGGCATCGAAGTCCGGCCACAGCGTGTCGGTGAAGTACAGCTCGGCATAGGCCAGCTGCCACAGCAGGAAGTTGCTCACGCGACGCTCGCCCCCGGTGCGGATGAACAGGTCGAGCGGCGGCAGTTCGGCCAGTTGAAAGTAGGGCGCGAGGCTCCCCTCGTCGATGGCCTCGGTCCGCAGTTCGCCGCGCAGCACCGCCTCGGCGGCGCGCCGTGCGGCGTGGGCGATGTCCCAGCGGCCGCCGTAGTTGACCGCCACGTTCAGGGCCAGGCGCTGGTTGCCCGCCGTGCGCTCCATGGCCGTCTCCATGCGTTGGCGCAGCTCCGGCGCAAATGCGGCCAGCTCGCCGATGAAGCGCAGGCGCACGCCGTTGCCGTGCAGCTCGTCGACCTCACGATCGAGCGCCTTCAGGAACAGCTCCATCAGAGCGCCGACCTCGGCCTCGGGGCGCTGCCAGTTCTCCGAGGAGAAGGCGAACAGGGTGAGGGCGGCGACGCCTTGGCGCAGGCAGAACTCCACGGCGCCGCGTACCGCCTGCTGACCGGCGCGGTGGCCGAACACGCGGGGACGCAGGCGCTGCTGCGCCCAGCGGCCGTTGCCGTCCATGACGATGGCGACGTGGGCCGGCACGCGCGCGGTGCTGCCGCCCGGGGCCGGAGCGGGCGGATTGGCGGGAGCGGTATTCAGGCGGTGTTCCCCGGTGCGCTCAAAGCGCCATCAGTTCGTCTTCCTTGGCCTTCACCACGACGTCGACGTCCTTGACGAACTTGTCCGTCAGCTTCTGGATGTCCTCTTCGGCGCGGCGTTCCTCGTCCTCGGTGATCTTCTTTTCCTTCAGCAGCTCCTTCACGTGCTGCATGGCGTCGCGGCGCACGTTGCGCACGGCCACCTTGGCGTTCTCGCCCTCGTGGTGCACGTGCTTGGACAGTTCCTTGCGGCGCTGCTCGGTGAGCGGCGGCAAGTTGATGCGGATGACCGTGCCCGCCGTGGTCGGGTTCAGGCCGAGGTCGGAGGCGAGGATGGCCTTCTCCACCGCCTGGACCATGTTCTTTTCCCAGGGCGTGATGGTGATGGAACGGGCGTCCTGCACGGCCACCGTGGCGACCTGCGACAGCGGCACGTCCGAGCCGTAGTAGTTCACCTTCAGGTGGTCGACCAGGGCGGTGCTGGCACGCCCGGTGCGCACGTGGGCGAGCTCGTGCTTGAGCGCGTCCACGCTCTTGGTCATGCGGGCGGTGGCGTCTTGCTTGATGTTGGCGATCGACATGGCGACCTTCTTCCCGGGGTCGTTTGAGAGCGGCCGGAGTATAGCAGCGGCGGATGCGCTGCCGGCCCGAACGGCACGCTGTCATCCGCGGCGCAGGATGCCGGAGCGTCCGGGCGGCGACGCCCGGGGCAGGCCGCGCCTGCGCGCCGGACTGCCACTCAGCGGTTGCCGCTCTCCACCAGGGTGCCGACGGCTTCACCGCGCATGATGCGCAGCAGATTGCCCGGGACGGTCATGTCGTAGATGCGCAGCGGGATGCGGTTGTCGCGACACAGGGCGATGGCGCTGGTGTCCATCACCTTGAGGTTGCGCTGGATGACCTCGTCGTAGGTGAGGCGCTCGTAGCGCTGCGCGGCCGCGTCCTTCTTCGGGTCGGCGGTGTACACGCCGTCGACCTTGGTCGCTTTGAGCAGGAGGTCGGCGCCGATCTCGATCGCGCGCAGGGCCGCGGCGGAATCGGTGGTGAAGAAGGGGTTGCCGGTGCCCGCGGCGAACAGGGCGATGCGCCCCTTCTCCAGGTGGCGGATGGCGCGGCGGCGGATGAAGTCCTCGCACACGTCGTGGATCGGAATGGCGCTCATCACGCGCGCGTAGGCGCCGACCTTCTCCAGGGCGTCCTGCATGGCCAGGGCGTTCATCACCGTGGCCAGCATGCCCATGTGGTCACCGGTGACGCGATCCATGCCGCTGGCGGCGAGGCCCTCGCCGCGGAAGATGTTGCCGCCGCCGATCACCACGCCCACCTGCACGCCGGCGCGCTGGATCTCCAGGATCTCGCGCGCCAGGCGCTGGATCACCTTGGGATCGATGCCGTAATCGGCTTCGCCCATGAGCGCTTCGCCCGAGAGTTTCAGCAGGATGCGCTTGTACTTGGTCTCGGTCGGCACGGTGCGTGCTCCTGGTGGCGGGCAAAACGCCGGCATTCTATCCGCTCGGCCGGCGCAAATGTTGCGCTGCGCAAGCGCGCTCGGCGATTTGCGCCGCAGAAAAAAGCCAGGCCGCGGTCTCCCGCGGCCTGGCCGTGTCGCCCTGGTGGCGCCGCAGCCGGCGCCGGCCATCAGACCTTCATGGCCTTGGCCACTTCGGCGGCGTAGTCCTCCACCACCTTCTCGATGCCTTCGCCGACCACCAGGCGCTGGAAACCGAGGACATCGGCGCCGGCGGCCTTGGCTGCGGCCTCGACGGTCTGCTCGGTATTCAGCACGTAGGGCTGGCCGTACAGAGTGTTCTCGTTGATGATCTTGGCGACCTTGCCGCCGATGATCTTCTCCAGAATCTCGGCCGGCTTGGCGCGGTCCTTCTCGGTCATGCGCGCCAGTTCGATTTCCTTCTCCTTGGCCACGAACTCGGCCGGCACGTCGGCGGCCTTGTTGTAGGGCGGATTCATCGCGGCCACGTGCATGGCCACGCCGCGGGCGAAGTCGGCGCTGCCGCCCTTGGTCTCGACCAGCACGCCGATGCGACCGCCATGGATGTAGGCCGCCACCTGGTTGCCGGAGCCGCCGGCGCGGACCATGCGGCGCACCTGCACGTTCTCGCCGACCTTGGCGATCAGTTCGGCGCGGGCTTCCTCCACGGTCTTGCCGGAGGCCAGCTTGGCCGCCTTCAGCGCCTCGACGTCGCCAGCGCCGGACGCGAGGGCGGCCTCGGCCACCGCGGCGGCGAAGCCGGCGAAGTTCTCGTCCTTGGCGACGAAGTCGGTTTCCGAATTGATTTCGACCAGCACGGCGGTGTCGCCGCTGGCGGCGGAGGCGATGCGGCCCTCGGCGGCGACGCGGCTGGCCTTCTTGTCGGCCTTGGCCAGGCCCTGCTTGCGCAGCCACTCGGCCGCGGCGTCGATGTCGC
>DAOOVM010000044.1:0-14696 GCA_035370085.1 Rhodanobacteraceae bacterium
CCAGATGCAGGGCGTGGACGTGGTGGACGCACAGAAGGCACTCGGGCCCTAGCCACGGGCCCGCGGTCACCGCCGCGGAATCAGGCCGCGTGCGGCGCGGCGCGCGCGGCGTCGCCCAGCAGGCGCGCCACATCGGCATCCTTGTCTGCCCACAGCGCGTTCATCCAGGCCTGGAAGCGCACGCGATAGGCCCGGTCGCTCTCGTAGCCGCCGCCGAGGAGCTCCTGCGGGATCGGCCGCTGGCGTACCGCCACACGCACCGCGGGCACGCGGTCGGCGAAGAGGTCGAGCAGGGTGGGCACCCCGCCGGGGTAGACGATGGTCACATCCAGGATCGATTGCAGCCCATCACCCATGGCCTCGAGCACGAAGGCGACGCCGCCCGACTTCGGCTTGAGCAGGTGGGCGTAGGGCGAGCCCTGCGCCGCGTGCTTGGCGGAGGTGTAGCGTGTGCCTTCGACGAAATTCATCACCGCCACCGGAATGGCGCGGAACTTGGCGCAGGCGCGCCGCGTCGCGGCCATGTCCCGCCCCGCCAGCTCCGGCCGGCGCGCGATCTCCGCGCGTGTGGAACGCCGCATGAAGGGGAAGTCCAGCGCCCACCAGGCCAGACCCAGCACCGGCACCCAGAACAGTTGCCGCTTGAGGAAGAAACGCAGCAGCGGGATGCGCCGGTTGAACACGCGCTGCAGCACCAGGATGTCGACCCAGCTCTGGTGGTTGGCCAGCACCAGGTAGTGGCCGTCGACGTGCAGATCAGCGCCCCCCTCCGCGTGGAAGCGCGTGCGGGTGAGGTGCGCCATCATGGCGCTGTTCACCGCGATCCAGCTTTCGGCAATGCCGGTGAGCCAGGGATTGCAGGCCAGGCGCACCCGCTCGAACGGCAGCACGGCCTTGACCAGGGCCACGGCAAACAGCGGCAGGCAGTGCAGCAGGGTGCTCAGCGTCGCCAGGAGGGCGATCGACGCCACGCGCAGCGGAAGCATCAGGGGTACCGGCAAGCGATTTCTGGAGCGCGCATGGTACAGGCAGTGGCGATGTCGGTAGCGAAGCGCGGCGTCGCGCCGCCCCTGCCCCGTACCCGCACAGCGTGCTAGCGTCGCCGCCGCCCATGCCGCACCGGGCAGTGGACGAATCCGGCGCGGCCGCGGCACCCGCCGATCACCCGGAGTCTGTCTTGATCGCCCCGCGCCCCCGCCTCTACGCCCACCCGTTCTCTTCCTACTGCCAGAAGGCGCTCACCGCCCTGTACGAGAACGCCACGCCCTTCGAGTACCGCCATCTGGAAGACCCCGCAGCCAGCGCCGAACTCGCGGCGCTGTGGCCGATCAAGCGGTTTCCGGTGCTGGTCGACGGCGACCGCACGGTGCTGGAAGCGACCTGTGTGATCGAGTATCTCGACCTGCACCATCCGGGCCCGGTGAAGCTCATTCCCGACGATCGCGATGCCGCGCTGGAGGTGCGCATGCTCGACCGCTTCTTCGACAACTATGTGTCCACACCGCAGCAGAAGCTGGTGTCCGATGCGCTGCGCCCGGCCGACGCGCGCGACCCGTACGGCGTGACCGAGGCGCGCGCCCTGCTCGAGCGCGCCTATGCCTGGCTCGACGCGCACCTGGACGGGCGCACCTGGGCCGCGGGCGGGGCCTTCAGTCTGGCCGACTGCGCCGCCGCGCCCTTCCTCTTCTATGCCGACTGGTCCCACCCCATCGACGCACGTCACGCCCGCGTCCGCGCCTACCGCGAACGCCTGCTGGCGCGGCAGTCCTTCCGCCGCGCCGTGGACGAGGCGCGACCCTATCGCCACTATTTTCCGCTGGGTGCGCCGGCGCGGGATTGAGCCCCCGCGCTGCGCTATCCGCGCCAGTTGGCGTGGCTGCGCCAGAACGCCACGCTGCGGGCGTAGGCCGCGCGATCGATGGGCACGCCCGAGCCGCCCTCGGCCACGCCGAGGGCGTTGCGCAGCATGGTGATCGGTGCCATCGGGGTTTCTTCGGGTTGCATCGTGTACATGCAGCCGACCACGCCCCAGTCGGCGGTGATGGGTGATCCCTCCTTGGCCAACTGCTCGCGGCTGTAGAGGATGGGAATGAGGTAGTTCGCCACGGGCGGCTCGATGCCCTCGAACCAGCGCACCAGCACCGGCAGTTCGGCGTCCGTGCGCGCCTCGTAGTCGGAGCACAGCCGATGGCGGTTGGCCGCAGTGATCGGCACGGCAAGACAGCGTGTCGAGGTCCAGTTGCGGTGCACATGCAGCCGGCAGAAGGGCGCATAGCCTTCCAGCACCTGCAGCGGCGGCACGCTGTTCAGGTGTCGCTCGAAGGCTTCGGGCGTGACGTCCTGGATGGTGTTGCGGCGCGGTTCGCGCGGAAACAGACGCGGGCGGGCGAAATCAGTGAGGACGATGGACATGCGCTGTGGGGCGGAGCGGATGGAGTGCCATTGTCGACGAAGCGACCGCCACAGGGCACCTGCCGCTCCCTCGCACGGTCCAGGAGGCGCACGCTGGCGCGGCGCGCTTGACCTTCGCCGCCGGTCCGATGGGATGATGGCCGCCCGCTCCGCGCATCCGCCCACCGTTCCGCATGAGTCGCGCCACCCCGGCCACCCGCGCCCTTGATGACGCCCAGGTCGCCTACCGGCTGCACCGCTACGACTACGATCCCGATGCCGGCAACATCGGTCTGCACGCCGCCGCGGCCCTGGGCATCGACCCGGGCCGCCTGCTGAAGACCCTGATGGTCGAACTGGACGGCCAACCTGCCTGCGCGATCCTGCCGGTCGACCACGATCTGAGCATGAAGAAGCTCGCCGCGGCGCTGGGCGGCAAGCACGCGGCCCTCCTGCCGGTGCCGGTGGCCGAGCGCATCACCGGCTATCGCGTCGGCGGCATCAGTCCCTTTGGCCAGAAGAGGCGCGCGCCGGTGGCGCTGGAGCAGCGTGCACTGGAGCACGCGACGGTGTACTGCAATGGCGGCCAGCGCGGTCTGCAGCTGGAGCTCGACCCGCAGGTGCTCGTGCGGCTGCTGGGCGCCCGCATCGGCGCGATCATCGCCGGCGACTGAAGGCGCGTGCGCCGGCCCCACGCGATCGGTGTCGCCTGACTTCGGTGCGAGATCGGCCCGGCACCACCGTGACCTGCGCCTGGCTAGCCGCCCGGCGGCGACGATGCGGCGACTCCGGCCACCGCATCGAGGAAGTCCGCCGACAGTCCCACCGTGCCGAACCAGCCGCGGCGCGTGCCGGAGAGCACACGCAGCATCTGGCCGCGCCCGCCGGGCAGACGCGATAGCGGGTGGAACAGGCGGTCACGCCAGGCCGCGGCGAAGTCGCGCTCGGACTGGAACAGCGGTGTCAGCCAGCGGCTCCAGAAGTGGTAGATGCCGAGGTGGCGGCGGCGCTCGCTCACATAGGCAGTGAGCGCGGCCGACAAGTTCGGCGCCACGCGCAGCGCGTCGCGCAGGGCGCGGGCGTCGAGCAGGGCCATGTTCACGCCCTGTCCCAGTTGCGGGCTCATGGCGTGCGCGGCGTCCCCCAGCAGCACGGCGCGGCCGCGCCACCACTGCCGGTGCACCGCGTCGCGGTAGCGCGCCAGGGTGAGGCCATCCGGCACGATCGTGTCGCCCAGCGCGGCAGCGGCCGCCGGCCACACGGCGGCCACGTCGGCGCGCCACGCCGCAGCGGCAACTGTCCCGGCACCCGCGGCGAGCGGTACACTCCAGAAGAAACTCAGTCGCGGCACGCCGTCGCCCGGCCGGGTGCCGACCGGCAGCATGCCCGCCATGCGCCGCGCGGCGACGTAGCGCTGCTGCAGCTCGTCGGCGAAGGGCCAGTCCCGCGCCACCACCAGGCACCACTGCGCACCCCAGGGATAGGGGCGGTCCAGCCGCGCCGGCACCACCTGGCCGCGCAGGCGCGAGGCGGCACCGTCGGCGACGATGACGAGATCGTAGGGGCCGTGGCGCTCGCCCTGCGCATCGGTCAGCACCCCGGCACCGGCGTCCACCGCGCTGATCGCGCAGCCCGTGCGGATGCGGCGGCCCTGCGTCCACGCTGCATCGAGCAGGGTGAACAGAGCGCCGCGCTGCAGGCCCAGCCCGAACAGCCGCGGGTCGAGATCGCCGTAGCGCATGTCCATTACCGGACGCCCGGCGGCCGTCTGGCCGTACAGGCGGCGGATCACCGCGCCATGCGCCAACACTGCCGGCAGCAACCCCAATTCCTGCAGCACCGCCAACCCGACCGGCTGCAGCAGGAAGCCGGCGCCGACCGGCCCCAGCACCGGCGCCTGCTCGAACACCTCCACTTGGTGGCCGTCGCGGCCGAGGAACAGCGCCGCGGCCTGCCCGCCCGTGCCGTAGCCGACGATGGCGACGCGCAGTGTGTTCACGCGCGGACCCGTGGCTGCCGTGATGGCGTCTGGCCGGGCTTGCGCCGGCCACCGCGCCGCGCGGGACTCACGCCTCCTCGATGCGCAGGGGAGCAACCGGACCGTCGATCGTCGCGGACTGCGCTGCGGCCTGCGCGGCGCGCCAAGCCGTCGGCGTGCAGCCCAGCGCCGCCTTGAAGGCGCGGTTGAAGGGGCCCAGCGAAGCGAAACCCACTTCGGCGCTGATCTCCAGCACCGAGCGCCGCGGCTCGGCCCGCAGCAGGCGGCAGGCATGGGCGATGCGGTAGCGGTTCACCAGGCGATTGAAATTGCCGGCATCCATGACCTGGCCGATGACTCGGCTGACCTTGTGCTCGGCGCTGCCGACGCGGCGCGCCAGGTCGGCCACCTTCAGCTCGGGCTGGCAGTGCACCGCACACTCCTCGAACTGGCGCAGGATGGCGCGGGCCAGCCGCTGATCCTCGGCCGTCGCCGTCGCGGCGGACGCGGCGCGCGGCAGCGGGACCGCGCGGCGCAGCAGCAGGGCGACGTGCGTGAACACGAGGATGGCCAGGGCGCAGGCGGTGACAAGGAGGCGATGGGGCAGCTGCCAAGCCGGCTGCGATTGCATCAGCGCAGCTGCCACCGCAGCCGTCAGCACGCAGCCGCCGTACACCGCCATGAAGGCCAGGCGCAGGCGCTTCTCGCGCGCCGGCAAGGCGGGCGACCAGCCGCGCAGCGCTTCCGTGAAGGCCAGCACCAACACCGTGGAGCTGGCCAGGGTGAGCAGTTCGCCCAGCACGGCCACGGCCCCCGGGGCCAGGCCGCTGCGCTGCGCCAGGCGGTAGGCGACGATCAGCACGGCGATGCCCAGGGCCACGCCAACCGGGCCCCGGCCGAGCCCTTCGGCGCCGCGGAACAGGGCGCGCGCGAATAGCCAATAGGCATTGCAGGTGGCGCAGCCGCCGATGGCCAGCCCCAGGGCCAGCCAGCCCGACGGCGCCTGCCAGCCCTGACGCAGCATGGCCACGGCCACCGAAGCACAGAACACGGCGAACACCACGTCCGCTGCGGTCTTGCGGCGGCGCGCCACGAGCAGCAGCAGCGAGGCCAGGGCCAGGGCGACGACGAGCCCGGTCAAGCTATCGGCGATCCATTCCATCGAAGACGACCTGCGGTGAACCCGCGCGCATGGTCGCCAGCCGCGGCGGGCGCCGCAAGCGCCGAGCGTCACGGGTGAACGCCGACCGACCGCCGAATCGCCGCGGCCGATGCGGCCGGCCGAATGGCAAATCGGCGAGACGCGGCTCCCGGGCCGCGCCACTGTGGCCACCCCATTCCCGGAGTCCCGCCATGCCCCTTGCTCCTGCCCCGCGCCTGCTCGCCTGGTCCGCCCGCCTGTGGTTCTTGGCCGCCCTGATCGGTCAGTGGACCTTCGCCGGGTTCATCCTGGCCTTCTTCACGCCGCCGCTGCTGCACGGCGACCCCGCCGCGCTGAACCATAAGCCGCATATCACCGGCTACGTGGCGGGTGACGCCATGGGCAATGCGCAGCTGCTGCTGCACGTCTACGCGGGGGCGCTGGTGAGTCTCGTCGGCGCCCTGCAGCTTGTGCCGGCCCTGCGGCGGCGCTGGCCGCGCTGGCATCGCTGGCTCGGCCGGACGTTCCTCGCGGTGGCCGCGCTCGCGACCGCCAACGGCTTCTATCTGACCTGGGTCCGCGGCTCGCAGCTCAACCTGCCCAGCGCCGTGTCCATCTCGATCAACGGCGCCCTGATCCTGCTGTTCGTGGCCCTCGCCTGGCGCAGCGCGCGACGACGCGACTTCAGCGCGCACCGCGTGCACGCCCTGCGCGCCTACCTGCTGGTGAACGGCGTGTGGTTCCTGCGCATCGGACTCATGCTGGCCGCGGTGGCCTTCGCACCGCTGGGCGTCTCGCTGTCCTACGACGGCGCCGTGTTTCTCGGCGTGAGCTTCCTCAGCTGGGTCGCGCCCCTGGCCTGCCTGCAGCTCTACCTCGCTGCCGAGCGCTCACCGCGTCCGCGCCTGCAATACGGCGTGGCCGGCTTCTTCACCCTGTTGGCCCTGCTCACCGCTGCGGGCAGTCTGGCGGCCTACCTGCTGATGTGGCGGCCGTACCTCTAGGCGCTGACACTGTCCTGCCTGTGCCAGCGACGTCAGCGGCGAGGGCAGGTGCCGACTCGACCGTCGTGACCCGCGTGCCGCTGCGCTGCCGTCGAACGGCCGAGTCCATCGGCCCTACTCCACGCGCAAGCGCAGCCGCACGTGGCGCAGGTTGGCGTGCGTGGCGTCGGAGGTGTCTTCGATCAGGGCGATGTCGCCGAACAGCGTGCTGTTGGCGCGCAGGCGCTGCAAGATGGCATCGACCGGCACGCCGTCGAGCACGTCCAGGTCCGCAATGTAGTCCGCCTCTGCCTCGGTGACCTTGCGCACGCTCACCATCGGGTGCTGCATGCGCTCAATCTCCTGCTGCACGCGGAGCACGCTGGGATGCCAGCCGCCGCCCGCGGCTGCCGGAGTCGTCGCGCCGATGAGCAGTTCCATGGCGTACTGGTTGTTCGACCAGACGGGCGCGCGGGTCACGCGGTAGGCCACGCCAGCCTTGCGCAGGCGATCCTCGAACGCCACGATGTCCTCTGACCGCGATGCGCTGAGGGTGGCGCGCACCCGACCGCCGCTGTCCTCCAGCCAGCCCAGGCGCACGTTGCCGCCGAGCAGGCCGTCCAGCTGGCGCCTCGCCGCCAGCACGGTGGCCGACTCCGGCGCTGGACCGCTGCGCTGCAGCTCAGGGCGCGGCTCGTCGATGCCCGGCCAGCGGATGCTCTCGCGCAACGTCTGCTCCGTGCCGAGCCTGGGCACGCCGATGCGCGCCGACTCGTAGCTGAACAGCGTGCTGCGCTCGCCGCCGCGGAACTCGCTGGATAGGCCAAGTCCACTGCCGGCGCGCGCCAGACTCACCGTGGCGTGACCTTCAAGGAAAGCCGTGTCGGTCTTGCGCGTGGCAGCCACGCGCTGACGCAGGGTCAGCACGCCGTTGGCGCAGTCGAAGTCCACGCCGAGCACCAGCACGCGGCTGGGCTGGCGCGCCATCGGCGCGGAGCTGCCGCTCTTCACCCACAGGCGCAGCTCGTCCTGGTCGATGCCGGTGATCTTCACCTCGCTGTCGCGGAATCCGGCCAGGGGGATGCCGAGCGCCGTCACGGCGTCCGCCAGGACGGGACCGAAGGCGGCGACGCGGTAGTGGCCGTCAAGGTCGGGGCAATCCGCGGCGCCGGCGGGCGCCGACCAGGCCCCGGTCAGACCGGCCAGCAGGGCTGCGCAGCGACGCAGGACGCGGCCCCAAAGCGCGGGCGCCTCAGCTGGCTCCATCACCATCCTCCCTCCCGGCACACCGGCCGTCCGGCGCACGCCCCCGCCCCTACGGCGGCGGCAACAAAAAAACCCCGGGTGTCGCCACCCGGGGTCGTGATGCCATGGCATCGGTGAGGGTGCACCGCGGCGCTTACTCCGGCCGCACCTCGTCAGCCTGCAGGCCCTTCTGGCCCTGTACGACCTTGAAGCTCACCTTCTGGCCTTCCTGCAGGGTACGGAACCCCGTGCCCTGGATGGCGCGGAAGTGCACGAACACATCCGGGCCATTGTCGCGACTGATGAAGCCGAAACCCTTGCTGTCGTTGAACCACTTCACGGTACCCATCTGACGATCCGACATGACGCTCTCCACTCTCCTCAACACGAGGTGGCCTGACAGCCACCGGCTTACTGGGTGTGCCGGGATTCACCGTTGAAGCGATGAGCGGATCGGTCGATCGGCGCAGCATCGGGCCACGATGGATGTGACCGTGCATACACAGTGAAATCAGTCTACTGGAGACTTTTAACAAAAAAAAGCAAGCCCGGGGCACGGCACGGCACAGTGGGGAGACGCCCGGGCGCCGCCGGCCGGGCGCACCCCCGCCGCGGCAAACCGCTTGGTCAGACCACGCTGACGCTCACCTCGACGTTGCCGCGGGTGGCGTGCGAGTAGGGGCAGATCTTCGCGTGTGCCTCGTCCGCCAGCTCCTGGGCCAGGCTGCGCTCGATCCCGGGCAGGGCCACGCGCAATTCAACCGCCAGTCCGAAGCCGCCGGCGTCGCGCGGCCCGATGCCGACGCGGGCAGTGACCGAGGCCTCGCCGATGGCGACGCTGTGCTGGCGTGCAACGTAGCGCACGGCGCCTTCGAAGCACGCCGCATAGCCCGCCGCGAAGAGTTGCTCGGGGTTGCTGTGGCCGGGCTTGCCCGCGCCCCCCATCTCCCGGGGAACGGACAGGGGCAGGTCCACCACGCCGTCGGAAGATCGCGTGCGGCCATCGCGGCCGCCGCTGGCAGTGGCTTCGGCGGTGTAGAGAATCTTCATGAGTCGACTCCTTGAGAATGGAAAAGCCGGACGTCACGCCGGCCCCGCGCGCCGGCACGGACCGAGGACCGGCATCCGGGCAGTGTGCGTGAAGCAGACGGCCCGCGCCACGCGCGCGACGGCTGCCCGAAATCCGGGCGATTGCGTACACTGCCCCGGCAGCGCGCTGGCCTGGGGACGCTCGCATGACGCCGGTCGTGGATTCGCGAAGGCAGGGCGGATGGATGCCGATCCTGGGCGTCCTCGCCGCGGTATTGCTCGCGCTGCAATTCGTACCACTGGGCGCGAATTATCCCTCACTGCAGGCCCTCGTGCCGGACAGCGCCACGACCGGGTTGGTGGCGGTGACCGAGGCGGCGACGATGCTGTGCCTCGCCCTGCTGTACCGGCGCCTGCTGTGGGCACAGCTCGTGGGCAGCGTCGCCGCCGTCCTCGGCATCGCTCTGTTGGCGCCATCCTGGTCGGCGCTGCTGCACGGCGTCCTGCCGGCCCAGGACGCCGCCGCGGCCCTGCGCGCGGTGGTCGGCCTGGCCGCCATCCTGACCGGCCTGGCCGCCTGGTGCGTGGCCCTGCGGCCGATCCTGCCGGCCTGGCGCGCGGTACGGCGCCCCCTGCTCGCGTCCTTGGCCCTGCTCGGCCCGCTGTCCGCCTATGGCAGCCTGGGCGGATTGTTCGACGGCAACCACCTGGCCATGCCACCGGCGGCCTGGCTGGCCCTGACCCTGGGCGGGCTGTACACCCTGCTGCAGGCCTACCGCGCCGATCCGCAGCGCTTCCGCAGCGCCGCCGACGGTTGGGCCGAGTGGTGCCTGCTGGCGGCCATCGGCCTGTCTCTCCTGGTGATGCTGGGTTGGCTGCTGCAGAGCGCCGCCCTGGTGCGTGCCGGCACGCGCCAGGTGCCCATGCAGTTCAACACGGCCCTGGCGACCGCTTTCACGGCCGTGGCCCTGCTGCGGGTGGGCGAGCGCCGCGACTGGCGCGTGCTGGCGGGCCTGTGCGCCTTCCCGGTGCTGGTGGCCGTGCTGGGACTGGCGCAGGAGCTCGGCAGCCTGAGCACGGGCTTCGACCAGTGGTTCATCACCCACCGCATTACCGCTGAGCCCGTACCGCCGGGACGTGCCGCGCCGAGCACGTCCGTGGCGCTGCTGCTGCTGTGCGCCACGACGATGATCGAGGTGCTGGGGCACCGGCGTCCCACCGCCCGCCTGCTCGCCTGGGGCTGCGGCCTGCTGGCCTTGACCATCGGCGCGTTGACCATCGCCGGCTACAGCCTCGGCCTGTCGCGCGTGCTGGCCTGGGGGCGGGTGACGCCGATGAGCCTGCACACGGCCATCGCCTGCGCCCTGATGGGGCTGGGCGTGGTCCTGCGCGGACTGCGCCACGGCCAGCTCTACTCGCTGCGCGCCACCCTGCTGCCGGCCCTGACCGTGGTCGTCGTGGCGGCTGCGGCGACCGAGCTGTGGCTGGCCCTGTCGCACGCCCTCGTGCAGCAGGAGGCACGCCGCAACGAGGACATCCTGGCGCGCGCCGCCGAAGAATTCGGCCACTCGCTGCAGGAACGCGACTACATGCTGCAGGCCACCGTGCGCGCCCTCGGCGAGACTGCGATGGCACCGCAACAGGCCCTGCCGCTGCTGAGCGAATTCCCCTGGGCGCACTATCCCGGCATGCGCGCCCTGCTCTGGCTGGATGCCGATGGCCAGGTGCTGGCCGCGCGCCAGCGCCCCAACGTGGACCCTGCCCTGCTCGATCAGGGACGTGCGCTGTTGCAGCAGCGCGAGCTCGCGCCGGGCGTGCTGTACGCGCTCGACGGCAGCAACTCCCTCCTGCTGCAGAGGGGCCCCGGCCGCACCCTGCTCGCCATCATCGACGTGCCGCGCATGCAGGCCACGGCGCTGGGCTACTTCGGCCTAAAGGACCTGGTGCGCATCGACATGCTTGGCGCCGAGGCGCCGCCGGCGGCAGCGTCTGAGGTTGCCACGAGCCGCGAGCTCGAAGCACTCGGGCGGCGCTGGCGCATCAGCTTCGACGATCCGCGCGGCGTGGTGACCGGGCGTATCAGCGAGGCGCCGCGCCTGACCCTGCTCGGCGGGCTGCTGGTGGCGGGGCTGCTGGCCATGGCCCTGCGCTTCGCCCTGCTGTCGCGCGGTCAGTCGCTGGCGCTGGCGCAGCGCAGCGCCGACCTGCGCATGCGCAACAGCCTGCTGCGGCAACTGGCCGGCGGCCAGGGTCCGGAGGGCATTGTCCAGTCGCTCGCTGCCCAGTTCGCCGAGCAGTGGCCGCAGGTCTCGCTGGCGCTGCAGCTGGAGGACCGCTGCGAAACACGCGGCTGGCCGGCCGAATTGAACGCCGCGGAGTGCCTGCGCGAGGTCTGCGCCGAGGACACCGACCTCGGCGGTGGAGAATCCGCACTGCACGCCTACGCCCTGCGCCACCGCCTGCACCTGCAGATCCAACGGGTGGTGGGGGCGGAAGGACGCTGCCAAGGCGCGTTCCTGCTGCTGCGACCGGAGGGTACGGGCAACGACGACGACGCAGCGCAACTGGCCGCCGCCGCGGAAGTCGCCAACGTGGCCCTGGCGCGCCATGCCGAGCAAGCCGATGTGCGCGACCTGCAGCGCACCTACAGCTCGCTCGTGGCGTTCCATCCCGATGCCGTACTGCAACTCGATGAAGGGGGGCGCGTTCTCACCGGCAACATTGCCACGCAGAACGTCTTCGGGGTGTCGGCCAATAATCTGGTCGGCCGCCCCCTGGAAGGCCTGATCGATCCGCAGCAGCGCGCCGTGCTGGGCCTGCGCCTGGATGCCGTCATGCAGGGGCTGCCGCAGTTCGCGGAACTGCGCAGCGGCGGCGCCGACGCGATGTCGCCGCGCCAGCTCGAACTCACCCTGGTGCCGGTGCGACAGCGCGATCAGGTCACCGGCGCGTTCGCGATCGTGCGCGACGTGACGCGCCTGCGCGCCGCCGACCAGGCGCTGCGGCAGAGCCACGAGCGCATGCAGCTGTTCAGCAACCGACTGATCGACCTCAACGAGTGCGGCGTGAGCCTGGCCTCGGCGACCGACCGCGCCCAGGCCGCCTCGCTGCTGGGCGAGGCGTTGCGCCGCGCCGTCAACGCAGGCGCCGTGCTGGTGCGCCCGTACAGCCCGGCCGGGGGCCAGTTGGTGCAGGCGCTGCGCGAGCCGGCGCTGGCCCCGCCCGAAGCGGCGGCGAGCTGGTATGCGCGACTGGGCGAGCACGAGCCGGTGTGCCTGGATCTGCAGACGCTGCGTCGGCGCCTTGGCGATGCGGACCTGCCGGGGGACGCCGCCCTCCCGCGTGTCAACTGGATCGCCATACCGCTGCGCGACGGCCGCGCCCATCCGCTCGGCCTGCTGGAGCTGTACGACACTCGCCCCGAAGACAACATCGAGGACGTGCTGGCCCTGGCCATGCAGTTTGCCGAGCTGGGCATGGCCTCGTTCGAGCGCCTGCGTCTGCTGGAAGGCGTGCACTCGGCCGAGAAGCTGCTGGTGCGCCACCTGGCCTTTTCGGACGCGCTGTCGGGCAGCATCGGCGATGCGGTGTATGCGGTCGACCGGGCCGGCAACCTCACCTTTCTCAATCGCGCCTGCGAAGCCCTGTTCGGCTGGCCTGCCAAGATCGCCAAGGGACGTGCCGTCGAGCGGCAGTTGCTGCCGCCGGGCAATGAAGGGCCGGCCGCACAGGCCCTGGCGGCCGCCGCCACGGTGCGCGTAGACGAGGCCTTCCTGCTCCGGCGCGATGGTGCGCGACTACCGGTGGAATACACCGCATCACCCCTGACCATCGACGGCGAACTGGCAGGCGCGGTCGTGGTGGTGCGCGACATCAGCGAGAAGCAGCGCGCGCGCGCCCTGCAGCGCGAACGCGACCGCTTCTTCGAGCTCTCGTCCGAACTGTTCTGCATCGCCGACACGCAAGGCAACTTCCGCCAGGTCAACGATGCCTTTGGCGTGACCCTGGGCTACTCCGCCAGCCGCCTGCTCGAGCACCCGTGGATCGAGCTCGTCCACCCGGAGGACCGCGCCAATACCCTGATGGCGGCCGAGAGTCTGTACCAGACCGGTGTGCTGGCGAACCTGCACAACCGCTACCAGTGCTCCGACGGCAGCTACCGCTGGCTGGAATGGAACGCGCGCCTCGACGAGGACGGCAACGTCTACGCCATGGCGCGCGACATCACCGAGCGCCGGCGCATCGAGAGCGAGCTCTCCTTCCACGCCACCCACGATGCCCTGACCGGCCTGGTCAACCTGAACCAGCTGCAGGCCTACCTGCAGGCGCGCCTGGCCGGCGCCGCGCAGCACGGCGGCCGCGTCTATGTGCTGTACGTGGACGTGGACCATTTCCACGCCGTGAACGAAACGCGCGGCTATGGCGTGGGCGACACCGCGCTGCGCGAAATCGCCCTGCGCCTCGGCGAGTTCGCTGGCTCAACCGGCCTGGCCAGCCGCGTCGCAGGCGACGAGTTCGTGGTCGTGCTGGACGACGAATCCGGCGCGGCCGACCAGGACGAAATCGGCGACGCGCTGCGCACCCGCGTGGAAGCGCCGATCATCGCCGATGGGCAGCAGCTCTTTCTGACGTGCAGCATCGGCGTGAGCTGCTTCCCCGACAACGCCACCCTGCCCTCGGATCTGATCCACCAATCCGAGGCCGCCATGCTGCGCGCCAAGCGCGAAGGTCGCAATACGGTCATGGCCTTCTCCAACGACCAGCGCGAGCTGCTGGTGGACCGCCAGAAGCTCGGTGCGCGCCTGCGCGACGCCGTACGCAACGGCGAACTGGTGCTGCACTACCAGCCGCAGGTCAGCGTGCACAACTGGCAGGTCTGCAGCGTGGAGGCGCTGGTGCGCTGGCAAAGCCCCGAACTGGGTCTGCTGCTGCCCGGCCGCTTCATCCAGGTGGCCGAGGACATGGGCCAGATCGTCGAGATGGGTCAGTGGGTGCTCGAGACCGCCTGCCGCCAGGCGCGCGAGTGGCTCGACGGCGGCGTGGCCGACTTCACCGTCGCGGTGAACGTGTCGGGTCTGCAGCTGCAGCGCCCGGACTTCCTCGACCGCGTGCGTCGTGCCCTGGATGCGTCACGACTGCCGCCGCGTTACCTCGAGCTGGAGCTCACAGAAAGCATCATCATGGAGCACGTGGAGCGGGTCATTCAAACCATGCGCGCGCTGAAGTCGCTCGGCGTGTTGATCTCCCTCGACGACTTCGGCTCGGGCTATTCCAGCCTGAGCTACCTGCGTCGCTTCCCCATTGACAAGTTGAAGATCGACCAGTCCTTCGTGCGCGACACCACCAGCGACGCCGGCGCCGCCGGCATCTGCCGCGCCATCATCGGCCTGGGTCATCAGCTCGGCCTAACAGTCAGCGCCGAAGGCGTGGAAACCGTGGGCCAGGCCGGCTTTCTGCGCCGCGCCGAGTGCGACCAGTTCCAGGGCAACTACTTCGGTCAACCCTTGCCGGTGGCGCAGACCTTCGAGGTGCTACGTCGACGCTATTTCAACAACGAACGCCTCGCACCCATCATGGAAGAATCGCGCGCAGCACCACGCACCCTGCTGCTGGTCGACGACGAAGAGAATGTGCTGCGCGCCCTGGTGCGCCTGCTGCGCCGCGACTCCTATCAGATCCTGGTGGCGACGCGACCGCGCGAGGCGCTGGAGCTGCTGGCCAGCAATCCGGTGCAGGTGATCCTTTCCGACCAGCGCATGCCCGACCAGAGCGGCACCGAGTTCCTGTCGCAGGTGAAGGACATGTATCCCGACACGGTGCGGCTGATCCTCAGTGGCTACAGCGACCTCGCGTCGCTCACCGACGCCATCAACCGCGGCGCCATCTCGCGCTACATCGCCAAGCCCTGGGACGACGAGGACCTGCGCCG
>DAOOVM010000044.1:14796-16710 GCA_035370085.1 Rhodanobacteraceae bacterium
GCGGCGCCATCTCGCGCTACATCGCCAAGCCCTGGGACGACGAGGACCTGCGCCGGCAGATCCGCGACGCCTTCCGCATGTACGAGGCCAAGCAGGCGGCGCGCGGTACCGGCACGGGGGACTGAGACGGCACGCCACAGCGCGGGCGCGGCAGTCCCGCCCGACCGCGCCGCCCCGGCACGACGGGACTGCCGTGGCTACAAATCGTCCTCGTCGATGAAGATCGCGCCGCTTTCGTCGCGCTGGATGCGCGTGATGCCCGGATGCTCGCTTTCCAGCCGGCGCAACTCCGCCTCCTGCCGGCTGAGCATTCCGTGCTGCTGCCGCACCAGGTCGGCGAGGCGCTGGTTCTCCAGCTGCATGGCGCGGATGGACAGGGCCTGGCGCACGGCGAAGCGCAGCTCGTAGTCGTTCCACGGCTTGGGGATGAAGCGGTACACGCGCGCCTCGTTGAGCGCACCGATGATGCCTTCCAGGTCGGCGTAGCCGGTAAGCAGGATGCGCGCGACCTGCGGCTGGCGCTGGGCCATTTCCACCAGCATTTCCACGCCGCTGCGACCCGGCATGCGGTAGTCGGAGATGACCAGGTCAAAGGCTTCTTCCTCGAACTTCTGCAGGGCTTCTTCCGGGTCCTGGCAGGTCACCACTTCCAGGCGCTCGCCGTCGAGGTCGCTGGGGGGAATCGCCGCCAGCACGCGGCGCAGGGCGGACAGGATGCCGGCTTCGTCATCAACCAGCAGCACACGGTACATGCAAGCACTCCTTGCGTTCAGGACGCGGGTTCGGGCCGCGGCTGCTGCCGCGGCAGGACGATGCGGAACGTGGTGCCGGCACCCGGCGTGCTGCTCACCTGGATCTCGCCGTGGTGCTTCTGCACGATGCCGTAGGAGATCGACAGGCCAAGGCCGGTGCCCTTGCCCACTGGTTTGGTGGTGAAGAACGGATCGAAGATGCGGCCGAGCTGCTCGGGCGCGATGCCGCTGCCATTGTCGGCGATCTCCACCCACACCTTGTCGCCCTCGGTGCCGGTGGCGACGCGGATCTTGCCGTGCTCCTCGATGGCCTGGGCGGCATTGACCAGGATGTTCATGAAGACCTGATTGAGCTGCGAGGGCAGGCACTCCACCAGCGGCAGCGCGCCGAATTCGCGCGTCAGCTCGGCCTTGTACTTGACCTCGTTCCAGACGATGCCGATGGTGCTCTCCAGGCCGCGGTGCAGGTCGTACAGCGACCAGCTCTCCATGCGGTCGGCGCGGGAGAAGTCGCGCAGGTCTTGCACGATGCGCCGCACGCGGTCGATGCCCTCGCGTGACTCGGCCAGCAGTTGCGGCAGGTCGTGCTGCAGGAATTCGAAGTCGATGGAGCGCCGCAGCTGCTCCAGCTCCGCCTTGCGCTCGGCGGCGATGCCCGGGCTGCCGTGCACCACCGACTGGAACAGTTCGATCAGGCCGAACAGGTTGTTGACGTATTCCTGCAGCGTGCCGAGGTTGGAGTGCACGTAGCCGATGGGGTTGTTGATCTCGTGGGCGACACCGGCGGCGAGCTGGCCGATCGACGCCATGCGCTCGGAATGCAGCAGTTTTTCCTGCACTTCGCGCAGGTGGCTGCGCACGGCGTCGAGCTCGGCGCTGCCGTCGCGCGCCCCCTCGGCGGTGGCCAGCAGCACCAGGAAGCGCGCCTCGGGCGACTGGCTGGCGCGCAGCGCCACCACCTCGACCACCAGGGCGCTGGCGTAGCCGGACAGCTCCACATTGCGCCGCACCACGCCGTCGCGCTCGGCATCCGCGCGCACCGAGTCAGCCACCAGGATCTGGGCCATGGCCTGGTCCACCCGGCCCAGCAGAGCCGAAGCGGCCGCGTTCACCGCCAGGGGTTCGCCCTGCGCCCCCAGCAGCAGGGCCGGACTGGACAGGG
>DAOOVM010000045.1:0-16702 GCA_035370085.1 Rhodanobacteraceae bacterium
CACGCTGTTGCTGGACCGATCCGGCCTGCTCTGGGTCGGCGGCACCTCGCGGGGTGTGGCCACCACGCGGCCGGATGGCGCGGCGCTGGAGTACGTCACCGACCTCGCCCCGCAGCGCGACCAGACCACGGCCAACAACCTGTTTGCCGTCTGGGAGGACGCCGAGAGCCAGCTGTGGCTGGGCCTGGAGGGGGCTGGCCTGAAACGCTACGACCGCGAGCGCGACCAGTTCGAGGATTACACCGAGGCCCTGCTGCGTGCCGGACTGCGCGGCGGCAACGATCTGCGCGTCTTCGCCATCCGCCCGGAATCCGCCGGTCGCCTGTGGATCGGCAGCAACCACGGCCTGCTCTTGCTCGACCCGCGCACGCGGCGCGCGCAGCGGCAGGCGCTGCCGCTGCCGAGCGGCAGCGGCGAGGACGCCGAAGTGCGCACCCTGCTGCCGGAGGCCGACGGCAGCCTGTGGGTGGGCACGCGCCAGAACGGCCTGCTGCTCCTGCCGGCGGCAGGCCGGCCCGCGCAGCGCTGGCAGCACGACGACGGCGACGCGCAGAGCCTGGGCGCCAACATGGTGCAGGCCCTGCACCGCGACCGCCAGGGGCGCCTGTGGGTCGGCACGCTGGACGGGCTGTCCCTGCTGGAAGGCGATGGCCCCCGGCTGCGCACCTTCCGCCACCAGGCGGGCCGCAGCGACTCGCTCAGCGGCAACCTCGTGCGGGCCATCCTCGAAGCCAGCGACGGCACCCTGTGGATCGGCACACACGACGGTCTGAACCGTCTCGACGCCATCGACGCAGACGCGGCCCACTTCAGCCACTACAGCGACCGCGACGGGCTGCCCAGCAACACCATCTACGCCCTGGGCGAGGACGCCGCGGGGCAGCTGTGGCTGAGCACCAACCAGGGCCTGTCGCGTTTCGATCCCGGCAGCCGCCGCGTGCGCAACTTCGGCCTGCGCGACGGCGTGCAGGCCCTGGAATACAACGGCGGCGCCGGCGCCGCCGGCCGCAACGGCGAGCTGTTCTTCGGCGGCATCAACGGCCTGAGCGTGGTGCGGCCCTCCCGCCTGGCGGAGCGCCGGGCCGCGCCACCGGTGGTCATCCAGGCCGTCACCGCCGGCAGCGAGCGCCGCGAACTGGGCCCGGGCGATGCCCTGCCGCTGCGCGTGCCGCAGGCGGCGCGCCTGCTGCGCTTCGAATTCGCTGCGCTGGACTTCAACGCTCCCGAGCGCAATCGCTTCAGCTACCGCCTGGAGGGCTTCGACGAGGCCTGGATAGACGCCGGTCCGCGCCACGAGGCGACCTACACCAACCTCGGTCCGGGCCCGTATGCACTGCATGTGCGCGCGGCCAGCGCCGACGGCGTGTGGAACGAGGACGGCGCGCAGCTGCGCCTGGAGATCACGCCGCCGTGGTGGGCCAGCGGCTGGATGAAGGCCCTTTACACCCTCTGCGCGGGTGCGCTGCTGGCGCTGTGGTGGCGCGGGCGAGCGCGCAAGCGCGCCGAGGCGGCGCGCCATCGTCGCGAGCTGCGTGAGCGCGAAGATCGCCTGCGCATGGCCCTTTGGGGTTCGGGCGACGAGTTCTGGGACTACGACATGCGCGCGGGACGCCTCTACCGCATCGGTGCCGATCGCCTGTTCGGCGGCCCGGTGGAGCAGAGCCTGACTACGGACGAATGGCTGCACGGCGCCCTGCACCCCGACGATCTGGCGCGCGTGCAGGAGCGCCTGGCGCGCCACGTCGAAGGCGAGATCGATCACTTCGAGTCCGAGCACCGCATCCGCGACGCCAATGGTGACTGGGTGTGGGTGCGCTCGCGCGGCAAGGTGGTGGAACGCGATGCCGAGGGTGTCGCGCTGCGCCTGTGCGGCATCGCCCACGATGTCACCGCCTCGCGGGCGGCCGAACGCGAGCGGCGCATCGCCGCAGAGGTAATTCGCAACATGGCCGAGGCGGTCACCGTCACGGATCTCGAGTTCCGCTTCGTTTCCTGCAACATCGCCTTCACGCGCATGACCGGCTTCCGCGAGGACGAGATCCTCGGCCGCGACGCCTGCCTGCTCAATTCGGCGCAGCACGAGCCGGCGATGTACCTGCAGATGCGCCAGGCCCTGGTCGACGCGGGCCATTGGCGCGGCGAGCTGTGGCAGGCGCGCAAGGACGGCGAGGAGTTCCTGTGCTGGCTGGAGCTGTCCGAAGTGCGCGATGCCGCCGGCATGCGCACCAACTACGTCGGCGTGCTGTCGGACATCACCGATCGCAAGCGCGCCGAACAGGAACTGCGTTACCTCGCCAATTACGACACGCTCACCGGCCTGCCCAACCGCACCCTGCTGGGCGAGCGGCTGGGCCACGCCATCATCCGGGCGCGGCGCACGGCGCGGAAGGTCGCGGTGCTGTTCCTCGACCTCGATCGCTTCAAGCACGTCAACGATTCCATGGGCCACGCCGCCGGCGACCGCATGCTCAAGGCGGCCGGCGCGCGCCTGCGCGCCACCGTGCGCGAGGCCGACACCGTGGCGCGCCTGGGCGGCGATGAATTCACCGTGGTGCTGGAAGACGTGCAGGACAGCGACGAGGCGGCGTCGGTGGCGCGCAAGCTGCTGGAGGCATTCACCGTGCCGCTGGAACTCGACTCGAGCCAGGAGGTGGTGATCTCGCCGTCGATCGGGGTCGCCCTCTACCCCGACCACGGCATGGTGCCGACCGACCTGCTCAAGTTCGCCGACACGGCGATGTATCAGGCAAAGGAGCGCGGCCGCAATACCTTCATGGTGTACACGCCGGAAATGGACGCCGCCGCGCGCCGCCGCGCGGTGATGATCGCCGCGCTGCGGCGCGCGCTCGACCGCAACGAGCTGCACCTGGTGTTCCAGCCCAAGCAGACCCTCGCCGACGGGCGCATCACGGGTGTGGAGGCACTGCTGCGCTGGACCAGCGAGGAGCTCGGCAGCATCCCGCCCTCGGTGTTCATCCCGCTGGCCGAGGAAGCCGGCCAGATCGTCGAGATCGGCGAGTACGTGCTGGCGCGCGCCTGCGCCACGCTGGCGCGCTGGCGCACGGCCGGCCTGAGCGACGTCGTCATGGCGGTGAACCTCTCGGTGATGCAGCTGCGCCGCGGCGAGATCACGCGGCGCCTGTGCGAGATCCTGGCGGAACACGACGTCGCGCCCGACCAGCTCGAGCTGGAACTGACCGAAAGCATGGTGATGGCCAATGCCGAGGAATCGGTGCGCACGCTGGGCGAGCTCAAGAGCGTGGGCGTGTCCCTGGCCATCGACGATTTCGGCACGGGCTACTCCTCGCTGAGCTACCTCAAGCGACTGCCCATCGACACCCTGAAGATCGACAAGGAGTTCGTCGGCGACATCACCACCGATCCGGACGACGAGGCCATCACCGCCACCATCATCACCATGGCGCATTCGCTCGGCCTGAACGTGGTCGCCGAGGGCGTGGAGACCGCCGAGCAGGTCGACTACCTGCGCGAACAGGGCTGCGACGCCATCCAGGGCAACTGGCTGTCGCCGCCCCTGGCAGAGGAGCGCTGCCTGGCCCTGCTGCTGTCGCGCCAGGTCGCGGCGCGGCGCCTGGCGCAGGACGCCACCGGCTGAGCCGCTGCGCTGCACAGGTACGAGGTGCGCTGCTATAGTCCGGCCATGTCAAGCCCCGAACCCACGCTGAGCGATCTCGCCGAGATCGGCGCGCGTCTCGACCGCCTGGTCGAGCTGTGCCAGCGCCTGTCGGAAGAGAACCGCAGCCTGCGCCAGAGCCAGGAGCAGCTGGCCAACGAGCGGGCCGCACTGCTGGCCAAGAACGAGCAGGCGCGCACGCGCGTGGAGGCGATGATCGCGCGGCTGAAGTCGCTGGAGCAGAATGCGTGACCCCCAGCACCGGCAGCGGTGCCCGGCGGCGCCCTCGGCGCCGGCGTCGATGACCCTCTCCCATTCCCCACTCCGACCGCGGCCATGAGCGATCCCGTCTCCGTCAGCATCCTCGATCGCGAATTCCTCGTCGCCTGCACGCCCGAGGAACGCCCCGGTCTCATCGCCGCCGCCAGCTACCTCGACGGCAAGATGCGCGAAGTGCGCGCCGCGGCCCGCACGCCGGGACTGGACCGCATCGCCGTGCTCGCCGCGCTGAACATCGCGCACGAGCTGCTCGCCCTGCGTCAGGCGAACGTGAACGAGCGCCAGTCGGTGGCACAGCACGTGCAGGCGCTGAAACACAAGCTTGAAGGCGTGCTCAGCACCTCCGTAAAATAGGCGCGTCGTTCTCTGCCGTGCACGACAGCGCGTTCAAACATATTGCCTTGTTCCTATACACGACCCAGGGACGGCATGCGTCGGGGTCCGCGCGCAGGTCCGCCATGAGCGGAAAGCCCAAAGCCCCGCCAGCTGTCCCACCTGATCCTCGGGATCAAGGTCGTTCGGCGCGCACCGGCACGGCGGAGAACGTCTTCCTCCCGTTCGGCGGCCACTGCCCACTGTGAACGACACCGATGCCCGGCGCGCCCTGCGCCGCGAGCTGCGGGCCGCCCGCGCCAGCCTTGACCCGCGCCAGCGCATGGCCGCGGCGCAGGCGCTGGCCGACCGGCTCGAGGCCCTGCCGGAATTCCTCATCGACCAGCGCGTCGCCGTGTATTGGGCGGTCGACGGCGAGATCCCCCTGCACGCCGCCGTCACGGCGCTGCGCCGGCGCGGGCAGGCGCTGTTCCTGCCGGTGCTGCGCGGCGAGCGGGAGCTCGCCTTCGCCCCCTACCCGCGCGAGGCCGCGCTGGAGCCGAACCGCCACGGCATACCCGAGCCGCGCTGCGCGCCGACCGAGTTGCTGCCGCCGCAGGCGCTGCAGCTGGTGCTGGTGCCGCTGCTCGGTTTCGACCGGCGCGGCAACCGGCTCGGCTTCGGCGCCGGCTACTACGACCGCAGTTTCGCCTTCCTGCGCGCGGGCGAGCGGCCGCGCGAGCCGCTGCTCGTCGGCGTCGCCTACGCCTGCCAGGAGCGCGCGCAGCTGGACGCGGCCGCCTGGGACGTACCGCTGGACTTCGTCGCCACCGAGACGGAGCTGATCGACTGCCACGCGCACCGCGCCGCCGCACTACCATGAAACCCTTCTTCCGGCGGGTCGTCCGCCCCGGGATCCGTACATGCGCCACTGGCTGTTGAAGTCCGAACCCGAGGAGTTTTCCATCGATGCCCTGGCCCGGTGCGGCGTCGAACCCTGGAGCGGCGTGCGCAACTACCAGGCGCGCAACTTCATGCGCGACGACATGCGCATGGGCGATGGCGTGTTCTTCTACCACTCCAACTGCGCCGAACCGGGCATCGTGGGTCTCGCCGAGGTCGCCAGCGCCGCCTATGCCGATCCGACCCAGTTCGATCCGAAGAGCGACTACTACGACGCCGCCAGCCGGCGCGAAGCGCCGCGCTGGCTGCTCGTGGACGTGAAGTTCCGGCGCAGGCTGCGTCGCACCATCACGCTGGACGAGCTCAGGCAGCGCGACGACCTGGGCGATTTCGCCCTGACCCGGCGCGGCAACCGCCTGTCGGTGCTGCCGGTGACGCCGGCGCAGTGGAAGATCATCCTCGCCCTCGAATAGGGTGCCCGCTCCTGTCCCCCACTCCCGCATTGGTCATCCCCATGGATCGCGAAGCACAGAAGCGCCTGGCCGCGCAAAAGGCCATCGGCTACGTCGAGGACGGCAGCATCGTCGGCGTGGGTACCGGCAGCACGGTGGCGCACTTCATCGACGAGCTGGGCAGGATCCGCGACCGCATCGAGGCCGCGGTGTCGAGCTCCGAGCGCAGCACCGCGCTGCTGAAGGAGCGCGGCATCCGCGTGGTGGACCTCAACAGCACGGGCGAACTGCCGCTGTATGTCGACGGCGCCGACGAGTGCGATCCGCACCGCCGCCTGATCAAGGGCGGCGGCGCGGCGCTGACGCGCGAGAAGATCGTGGCGGCCGCGTCGCGCCGCTTCGTGTGTCTGATCGATGCGGCCAAGCGCGTGGACCTGCTCGGTGCCTTCCCGGTGCCGATCGAGGTCATCCCGATGGCGCGCAGCTACGTCGCCCGCGAGCTGGTCAAGCGCGGCGGCCAGCCGGTCTGGCGCGAGGGCACGGTCACCGACAACGGCCACTGGATCCTCGACGTGCACGGCTGGCGCATCACCGATCCGGTGGCGCTGGAGGCCGAACTCAACCAGATCACCGGCGTGGTGTGCGTGGGCCTGTTCGCGCGGCGGCCGGCCGACATCGTGCTGGTGGGCGACCAAGTGATGTAAGGCCCAGCACGCATCGCGCAGGCAGCCGGCGCCGACGACGCCCTGGCCGCGCCTGGCGCCGCAGCGCAGGGCGGATGGTCCATGCGGGCCGCGCATCGCCGCTGCGCGCGCCCTGGCCTGCCGCTAGGTCTGCTTGTCGAGCTGGCGAATCATGCCGGCGATGCCGCCCTGCAGGGCATAGGCCTCGAAGCCCAGCTTGCCCAGGATGAAGGCTGCCGCGGCGCTGCGCTCGCCGGTATTGCAGTAGGCGATGTACTTGCGCGAACGGTCGTACTCCGACACCGTCTCGCGCAGGGTGTAGAGCGGCACATTGATGGCACCCTTGATGGCGCGCTGGGCGAATTCCTCGGGCATGCGCACGTCCACCACCACGGCGCCCTGGCGCGCAAGGATGGAGGCCTTGCCCGGCGTCAGCCAATCCACCGCCGGCGGCTTCATGACCTCGGCAAAGGCGCGTTCGGCCAGACGCATGAGCTTGCCGTCCTTGATCATCGTGACGGTGGCGTTGCGCGTGGTGTTGGCCAGCAGCGCGTCCTCGCCGAAGGTGTCCCCGCGTACCAGGTAGGCGACCACGGAATCGCCGGTCTCCAGGCTCTTGGACACCGAGGCGGCGCCGTCCTTGATCACGTAGAAGTAGTCCGCCGGCTCACCCTCGCGCACGACCGTGGTGCCGGCGCGCACCTCGATTTCCTCGAACTTCTGGAACATGCGCTCGATGTTCGCCGTGGGCAGCTTGTGCATCACGCGCGACTGCAGCAGGCGGAACACCCAGCGATTGGCCTCGGGCGAGGGGTCGTAGTGGCGGAAGTTCTCCGAGCGCGAGAGCTGGTCCCAGCACAGGATCTTCTCCATGTAGCGGCGGTCGATGCGCACCACTGTGGCGCTGATGGAATCCACCGTGGCGGTGAAGCGGCGCGGCTGCATGTCGCCGAGCGCGTAGCGGCCCTGAATGGTGGCGGCGTCGGTTTCCTTGACCTTGCCGTCGGGGTATTCGCAGCGCACCCGGCCGCTCATGACGAACAGGGTGTGGTCGTCGGTCTCGCCGGCGCGGAACAGCACGGCGCCGCGCCCCAGCTCCTCCGCCGTCGCCTCGCGCGCGAGCTGCTCGAGATTCTCCTCGCGCAGCGAATCCAGCGGATAGAAGCGCGCCAAGTCTTTGCCCTGCATGCCCATGCTCTTCCCCCTCTCATGCGTCCGGTGCGCGGCACCTGACGGCGTTCTGACCCTGTCCGTGACCGCCGGGCGGCTGCAGCCCGCCCGTCAGTTGCATTGCCGCCAGTGCACGCGCGTGGCCGCCGCGCCCTCGGCGGCGACATCGGTCACCTGCAGGCGGGTATAGCGCAATTCCTCGTAGGCGAGAATCGCCGTGCACACCTCGGCCACCAGGGCATCGAGGCGGGCATCGTTGCCGGCCTCCAGGGTCACGCCCAAGGTGGAACGCGTGGCCCAGTCGACACCGACGACCCCCGGGATGGCGCGCGCCGCCGCCACCGCCGCATCGCGGCGCGACTGCGCCTCGGCTTCGCTGAGTTCGGGCGGTCTCGCCGCCGCCGGCCGGCGCGCCGCCGCGGCCTGCGTGGCCGCTTCGGGTGCCGCCGCGGGCTCCGCTCCGCGCGCCGCCGCCGGGGCCAGCGCCGGCGCGGCCGCCGGGGCGGCACGTGGCCCAACCGCGTCCGCTGGCGTCGCCGCCGGACGCGCCGGCGCGGAGATCACCGCGGCGCGGCCGTTCGTGGCTGCGGGCTTGCCACTGCCCATCCACCACGCGGCTGCGGCATACACGACAAGGCCCGCGACCACGGCAGCGACAACATGCAGCAGGCGCTGGCGATCGCGCCGTGCCGCGCTGCCGCGTGCCACGGCGTCCAGCACTGCCTGGTCGACGAAGGGACGCAACTCGCGCCAGAGCGTCACGCCCTCGAACAGCTGGACCGGTCGGTTGCGCGCGACGGCGTGCGCCTCGGCATCGAAGCGGCCGGTGGTGACCAGGATGGCGCCGCCGGCCTCCTGGTCCTCCAGCAGTCCCAAGAGCTCGCGCACCGCGGCGGCACCGATCGTGTAGGAACCGCCGTGTTTGCACTGCACCAGGTAGCGCTCGGTGCCGCGTTGCATGAGCAGGTCGAAGCCGCCCTCACCCGGTGCCCTCTCCTCGTCGGCCGGCTCGTAGCCGCGCGGCCGCAGGGCCTGGCGCAGCAGGTGCGCCAACTCGCGCCACTTGAGCCCATGCAGCAGTTGCAGGCCGATGGCCGACTCCACTTCGTCCTGGCGCTGGCGCAGGCGCCGCCACAGGGCGATGGCGCCGTAAACCGCCGCGACGGCGGCCAGCGCGAGCAGCGGCGGCAACCAGACGGCGCGCTCGGTCAGATCCATGCGTGGGGTCTCCTTCGGCTCGGCTGCAGCGGGTGATGGCGCGCATTCTAGGCCAGCGCTGCGGCGTGTGCGGCGACCGGTCCGGCCGGCGCCGATGGGGCCGGCGTCTGCCGCAGAAACGCCAAGGGCCCCGTGTGGGGCCCTTGGTGTCTGTGGCTGGGAGACTAGGATTCGAACCTAGATAGGCAGAGTCAGAATCTGCAGTCCTACCATTAGACGATCTCCCAATTTTCCCGCCCTCGGCGCCGTTCTGACCGGGCTGCCGAGGCGTCGAAGCGCGCTTAGCGCTTCGAGAACTGGGTGGCGCGGCGGGCCTTGTGCAGACCGACCTTCTTACGCTCGACCTCGCGCGCATCGCGGGTCATGAAACCGGCCTTGCGCAGCGACGCCTTCAGGCTCTCGTCGTACTCGACGAGGGCGCGGGCCACGCCCAGGCGGATGGCGCCGGCCTGGCCGGTGATGCCGCCACCTTCGACCGTCACCACCACGTCGAACTTCTCGGTCATCTGGGTCAGCTCCAGCGGCTGGCGCACGATCATGCGCGCGGTCTCGCGGCCGAAGAAGTTGTCCAGCGACTTGCCGTTCACCGTGATGCTGCCCTTGCCCGGGCGCAGGAACACGCGCGCGGCGGAGGACTTGCGACGACCGGTACCGTAGTTTTGCTGCGTAGCCATAGAGTGCTCTGTTCTACTCGGTGGACGTCCCGCCGGCGCGGCGCAGGCCTGCCGGGGGCTCGGACTCAGATTTCCAGAGCCTGCGGCTGCTGGGCGGCGTGCGGGTGTTCGGCACCGCCGTACACCTTGAGCTTCTTGAACATGGCGCGGCCGAGGGGATTCTTCGGCAGCATGCCCTTCACGCCGATCTCGATCACGCGCTCCGGATGGGTGGCCAGCATGTCCTTGAGCGAGGTGCTCTTGAGGTTGCCGACGTAGCCGGTGAAGCGGTGGTAGTACTTGTCGTCCATCTTCGCGCCGGTGGCGTGGATCTTGGCGGCATTGACCACCACGATGTAATCGCCGGTGTCGACGTGCGGAGTGAACACGGTCTTGTGCTTGCCGCGCAGACGACGCGCGATCTCGGAGCACAAACGGCCCAGCGTCTTGTTGGTGGCGTCGACCACGTACCAGTCGCGCTTCACGGTCTCAGCCTTGGCGCTGATCGTTTTCATGACAACAAACCTTGTGCCAGAAAGGGCAGGGAAAGGCGCGGGATGATAGCGGCGCGATCCCGGTGGCGCAAGCCCCGGGGGCTGCCGGACCCCGCGTTACGCCCGTCGGTCGGGCGAACCGCGGATGTTAGCATGGCCGCATGCCGTCTGCCGATCCGGCCCCGTCGCCCGCCCACGCGCGCCCCGACCCCGTCGCCCTCGCCGACCAGTGCGTGATGTGCGGACTGTGCCTGCCGCACTGCCCCAGCTACCGTGTGCTGCGCAGCGAGGCGGACTCGCCGCGCGGCCGCATCGCCCTGGCGCGCGGCCTGGCGCAGGGCGCGCTGCCCGCCACGGCGGACACCCTCAGTCACCTCGACCGCTGCCTCGCCTGCGGCACCTGCGAACGGGTCTGCCCGTCCCAGGTGCGGTACCTGGACCTGCTGCAGATCACTCGCGAAGGCCACCCCGTGGCCGGGGGCACCACGCGTTGGCTGTGGCCCTGGCTGACGCGGCCGCGCCGGCTGCGCGCCGCCGTGGGCCTGGCCCGCGCGCTGGCGGCCGCGCGCTGGCTGCCGCACCTGGCCGCGTGGCTGCTGCCGCGCACGGCGCCGCTGGCCCGCGCCGCGGCAGAGTTTCCCCCGCCGCCAGCGCCGCAGCGGCTGCCGGCGTTCACCCCCGCGGCGCACGCTCCCGCCCGCGGCCGCATCGGTCTGCTGCTGGGCTGTGTCGCCTCGGCCTACGATCGCGACACCCTGGCCGCCGCGATACGGCTCCTCGCCGCGCTCGGTTACGACGTGCTGATCCCGCCCGACCAGGGCTGCTGCGGTGCCCTGGCCCGGCACGCCGGCGAGGCCTCGCGCGCCGCGGCACAGGCGGCGCCGACACGCGCCGCGCTGGAGGCGGAGGGCATCGACGTCGTGCTGGTCGCGGCCAGCGGCTGCCACGACACCGTGCGCGACCTGACCCTGGCCGGCAGCGGCCTGGCCGTGCAGGAGCTGTGCAGTTTCCTTGCAGCGGACGCGGGGCTGGATGACCTCGAGTTCCGGCCGCTGGCGCGCCGCGCGGCACTGCACGTCGCCTGCAGCCAGGCCAGCATCGCCGGCAGCGCGACGGCCATGCGCCGGCTGCTCGCGCGCATTCCCCAGCTCGACGTCGTCGCGCTGGGGCCACAACCCGCCTGCTGCGGGGCGGCGGGCAGCTACTTCCTGCAGCACCCCGACATCGCCGCCCCGCTGCGCGCCGAGAAGCTGGACCAGCTGGCGGCGCTGGATCCCGATGTGCTGCTGACCGCCAACATCGGCTGCCGCCTCTACCTCGGCAACGGCCTGCGCCAGCGCGGCAGCACGCTGGAAGTGCGGCATCCGGTCGCGCTGCTGGCGCAGCAACTGGCGGCGACGGCCGGCGCCGCGCCGCTACAATCCTGAAGCCCAACCCGCTTCCGTCGCGTCCGCCATGCCCACGCGCCAGCTCTCGCCCTTGGACCGCCTGCTCGCCGAAGTGCAGCACGCCCTGGCCACCTCGCTGGCGGTGCGGCCGCCGGCGCAGCGCCCCACACCCGGTGCCGCGGCGCCGGAAGCGGAGCTGACCGAGACCGAGCGCCGCCATGCCGCCGGCCTCATGCGCATCAATCACACCGGCGAGGTCTGCGCCCAGGCGCTGTATCTCGGCCAGGCGGCCGTGGCGCGCGACGCGGCCACGCGCCGGCACCTGCTGCAGGCGGCCGAGGAGGAAACCGACCACCTCGCCTGGTGCCATGAGCGCCTGGACGAGCTCGCCAGCCGGCCCAGCCTGCTCAATCCGCTGTGGTACGCCGGCGCCTGGGCCATTGGCGCGGCCGCCGGCCTGCGCGGCGACGGCTGGAACCTCGGCTTCGTGGTCGAGACCGAGCGCCAGGTGGAGGCCCACCTGGACCACCACCTCGGCCACGCGCGCGGCGGCCTGCCCGCGCAGGACGCGCGCAGCCGCGCCATCGTGGCGGTGATGAAGGACGACGAGGTGCGCCATGCCGACAACGCGCTGGCCGCCGGCGCCCGCCCCCTGCCCGCGCCGGTCCCGACGCTGATGGGCATCGCCGCCGAGCTCATGCGCAAGCTGGCCTACCGCATCTAGGCGGACCCCAAACGAAAACCCCGCCGCGGTCGCCCGGCGGCGGGGTCGGATCGCTGCCGGCGCGATCGCGCCGGCCCGCCGCAATCCGGCCTACATCAGATTGCGGCCGTGGAACAGCTCTTCGATTTCGCGCCGCAGCTGCTGCTCGATGCGCTGGCGGTCCTTGAAGGACAGGTTCTTGGCCTTTTCCTCGAACAGATACGTGTCCAGGTCGAACTCCTTCACGTGCATCTTGGTGTGGAAGATGTTTTCCTGGTAGACGTTCACGTCGAACATCTCGTAGCGCTGCTTGATGTTCTTGGACAGGTAGTCCTGGATCGAATTGATCTTGTGGTCGATGTAGTGCTTGGTGCCGCGCACGTCGCGCGTGAAGCCGCGCACGCGGTAGTCCATGGTCACGATGTCCGACTCGAAGCTCTCGATCAGGTAGTTCAGGGCTTTCAGCGGCGAGATCACGCCGCAGGTGGCCACGTCGATGTCCGCGCGGAAGGTGGCGATGCCGTTGTGCGGGTGGGTTTCCGGGTAGGTGTGCACCGTGATGTGGCTCTTGTCCAGGTGCGCCACCACGGCGTCGGAAATCACGTCCTTGCCCGCGGCCTTCTTGTCGATCACCGGCTGCTCGGAAATCAGGATCGTCACCGAGGCGCCCTGCGGGTCGTAGTCCTGGCGCGCGATGTTGAGGATGTTCGCGCCGATGATCTCGGCCACGTCGGTGAGGATCTGTGTGAGGCGGTCGGCGTCGTACTGCTCGTCGATGTATTCGATGTAGCGGTCGCGCTGCTCGGGCGTCACCGCGTAGCAGATGTCGTAGATGTTGAAGCTGAGCGCCTTGGTCAGATTGTTGAAGCCCTGCAGCTTCAGGCGCGGGAGCGGCTTGACCACGGCGGATACCTCGCAGAAACGGCCGGGGTGGAGGGGGCGCGGATTATGGACCAAACCCCCCGGGCGGGAAACCGCCGCAGCCGCCCCTCCCGCGTCCAGCACCGGAATGCAATAAGATGTGGCGGCCGCGCGCCCGAGGAGCAGCCGGCGCCATCGGTCCTGGCGCCCGCCGCGGGCCGCCTTCGCACAACAGGGGAGCAGGTCTCGCCGTGGTCGATTTCCGTTACGTGCTGCAACAAGCCGCCGCCAAGGTGCAGGCGCCCGCCATCCTGGTGCCCGACCGCGCCGCGATGGAGCGCTTCCTCGGCCAGTGCCATCGCCGCCGCTACCCCAGCAAGACGGCCATCATCCGTCCCGGCGATCAGGCCAACATCCTGTACTACATCATCGACGGCTCCCTCACCGTCCTCACCGAGGACGACGAGGGGCGCGAACTGATCCTCGCCTACATCAACCGCGGCGAGTTCATCGGCGAGATGGGCCTGTTCGTGGAAGCCCCGCGGCGCGAAGTGGTGGTGCGCACGCGCACCGCCTGCGAACTGGCCGAGATCAGCTACGAGCGCCTGTTCCAGCTGTTCGAAGGCCCGCTGCGCGAGGAGTGCCCGAAGATCCTCTTCGCCATCGGCTCGCAGCTGTCCAACCGCGTGCTGCACACCAGCCGCAAGGTCAGTCGCCTGGCCTTCATGGACGTGACCAGCCGTGTGGCCAAGACCCTGATCGACCTGTGCTCGGAACCCGACTCGCTGTCGCACCCCAAGGGCACGCAGATCCGCATTTCGCGCCAGGAGATCAGCCGCATCGTCGGTTGCTCGCGCGAGATGGTGGGGCGCGTGCTCAAGCAGCTGGAGGAGGAGGGCATGATCTCCGTCAACGGCAAGACCATCGTGGTCTTCGGCACGCGCTGAGCGCGCTCAGTTCCAGGTCACCGTGCGCAGCCGCTCGCCCAGGCGCTGCGCCAGCCGCTCCACCAGGGCCTGCGGCGCATTCACCAGCACCGCCGCCTCGTCCGCGCCGCGCAGCAGCGGCAGATCCGACCAGGCATCGCTGTAGGCGATGTGCCAGCGCCGCAGTCCGCAGTGCCGCAGCAGGGCCTGCGGCTTGGTGGCGCCGTAGTTGTGCCACACCACGCGCAGCCCCCAGCGCGACACGTCCACATGGGAGCCGATGCGCTCCACCTCGCCCAGGCCGAGGGCCAGCAGCAGGGCGGTGAGCAGCTGGCGTTCGGTGGCGCTGCACACGATCACGCGATCGCCGGCCTCGCGGTGCCGCCGCAACTGCGCCAGGGCGTCGGCATGGAAATGCGCGGGATCGGCAGCGAAGCGCGCGGCGAACGCCGCGATGGCGGCGCGGAAACGGGCGCGGTCCATGCCGACCAGGGCCACGCGCGTGAACACGCGCGCCAGCCAGCCCTTGCCGGCCGCGGTGGCCAGCAGCAGGGGCACGAAGGGCAGCAGGGGCAGCACCGGCAGCAGCCGCCAGGGCTGCTGGCGCAGGCGCCAGCGCAGGAAAGCCTCGAAGCTGTCGCCGCGCACGATGACGCCGTCGAAATCGAACACCACCACGCGCGCGGTGGACGCGCCCGCCTTGGCCGCCTCAGGCATGGGCGAACAGCCGCTGCAGCTCGGCGCCGGGGTCGGGCGCGCGCATGAAGGCCTCGCCGACCAGGAAGGCGTGCACGCCCGCGGCACGCAGGCGCGCCACGTCGGCCGGCGCGAGGATGCCGCTCTCGGCCACCAGCGCCTGCCCCGCCGGCACGCGCGGGCGCAGGGCCAGAGTGGTGTCGAGCGACACCGCGAAGGTGCGCAGGTCGCGGTTGTTGACGCCGATCAGCACGCGCTCGTGCCGCGCCGCCGCCGGCAGCGCCAGGGCGCGCGTAAGCTCGGTGGCGTCGTGCACTTCCAGCAGCACGTCCAGGCCCAGCGCCAGGGCCAGCTCGGCCAAGTCGGCGAGCGACGCGTCGTCCAGTGCCGCGACGATGAGCAGGATGCAGTCGGCGCCGAGGGCGCGCGCCTCCACCACCTGGTAGGCGTCGACGGTGAAATCCTTGCGCAGCACCGGCAGTGCGCACGCGTCGCGGGCTTCCTGCAAATAGGCGTCGGACCCCTGGAAGAAATCCACATCGGTAAGCACCGACAGGCAGGTGGCGCCGGCCGCGGCATAGCTGCGGGCGATTGCGGCCGGGTGGAAGTCGGGGCGGATCACGCCCCTGGACGGGCTGGCCTTCTTCACCTCGGCGATCACCGCCGTCTCGCCGGCGGCGAGGCGCGCCTGCACGGCCCGGGCGAAGCCGCGCGCGGGCGCGGCCGCGGCGGCGCGGGCGCGCAGTGCGGCCAACGGTACGGCGGCACGGCGGGCGGCGACTTCGTCGGCCTTGCGCGCCAGGATCTTGTCGAGGATGTCGCTCATGCTCCGCTGTCCTTGTCCCAGGCGTAGGCGCGTTCGACCCGCGCCACCCGCAGGGTGTAGTGCGCGTACCAGTCGCGCCGCCCGCCCTCGCGCGCCACGGTGTGCTCGGCGTGGCGGCGCCAGGCGGCGATGGCAGCCTCGCTGTCCCAGTAGCTCACGGTGATGCCGAAACCGGCTTCGTCGCGGGCGCTGTCCGCGCCGAGGAAACCCGGCTGCTGCGCCGCCAGGGCCAGCATGCGCGCGGCCGTGGCCGCATAGCCGGCATCCACCGCGGTGCGGCGGGAGGCGAAGATTACCGCGTAATAGGGCGGTGCCGGCAGGGGCGCGAAGGCAGCGTCGGACATGCGCAGCTCAGCGCCCCGCCAGGCGGTGCGATGCAGCCACGAGCTGGTCCAGGCGCGCCCGCGCCGCGCCGCTGGCCAGGGCCGCGCGCGCGCGGGCGACGCCATCGGCGATATCCGCTGCCACGCCGGCCACGTACAGCGCCGCGCCGGCGTTCAGCGCCACGATGTCGCGCGCCACGCCGGGGCGGTCCTCCAGCGCTTCCAGCACACGCGCGCGCGATTCCTGCGCGTCGGCCACCTGCAGCGCCTGCAGCGGCGCGCGCTCCAGGCCGAACTGTTCCGGGCGCAGTTCGAATTCGCGCACCTGGCCGTCGCGCAGTTCACCCACCAGGGTCGCGTCGCCCAGGCTCAGCTCGTCCATGCCGTCGCGGCCCCACACCACGAGGGCGCGCTGCACGCCCAGGCGCTGCAGCACGCGCACCTGGATGCCGACCAGATCGGGATGGAACACGCCCAGCAGGATGGCCGGCGCATTGGCCGGATTGGTCAGCGGGCCGAGGATATTGAACAGCGTGCGCACGCCCAGTTCGCGCCGCACGGGCGCCACCACCTTCATCGCCGGATGGTGGTTGGGCGCGAACATGAAGCCGATGCCGGTCTGCTCCAGACACGCCGCCACCTGCTCGGGCTTCAAGTCGATGGCCACGCCCAGCGCCTCCAGCACGTCGGCGCTGCCGGACTTCGATGACACGCTGCGATTGCCGTGCTTGGCCACGTGGGCGCCGGCGGCGGCAGCCACGAACATGGCCGCGGTGGAGATGTTGAAGCTGTTGGCGGCATCGCCGCCGGTGCCGACGATGTCGACGAAATGCGGATGCGGCGCGGCGTACACGGGCGTCGCCATCTCACGCATCACCTGGGCGGCGGCGGCGATCTCGCCCACCGTCTCCTTCTTCACGCGCAGGCCGGCGACCAGCGCGGCGACCAGGGTCGGCGAGACCTCGCCGCGCATGATCTGGCGCATCAGGTCGATCATCTCGTCATGGAAGATCTCGCGGTGCTCGATGACGCGCTGCAGGGCTTCCTGGGGGGTGATGGGCATGGACGGGTCTCGCTGCGGCGCCGCGGCGCCGCTCAGGTCTGCTCGAGGAAATTGCGCAGCAGATCGTGGCCGTGCTGGGTGAGGATGGACTCGGGATGGAACTGCACGCCCTGCAGCG
>DAOOVM010000046.1:0-16262 GCA_035370085.1 Rhodanobacteraceae bacterium
GCGTGCAGCCCGGCACCCGTGCGCGTGCTCGCCTGCGCTCCCGCCCCCTTGGGCACCTTGCGCCAACGCGCGGTTGCCGCGGCCCGCGGCGAATGGGTGTGCCAGTGGGACGACGACGACCGCTATCACCCGCAGCGTCTGGCGCTGCAGTGGCAGTCGCTGCAGCAGGCCGGCGCGGCGTTCGGTTTCCTGGTCGACCAACTGCACTGGTTTCCCGCCAGCGGCGAGCTGTTCTGGGATGACTGGGAGCGCGAGCCCTACCCCCTGAACCTCATACCCGGCAGCCTGCTGGGGCGCCGTGATCTGCTGCCCGCCTACCCGCCGTTGGCGCGCGGCGAGGACACCGCCGTGGTGCACGAGGTGCTGCGCCGCGGCTACGCGCTGGCACGCCTGCGCGATGCGGGCTGGTGCTACGTGTACACCTGCCACGGCGACAACACATGGTCGCAGGCGCACCATCGCGCCATCGTCGCGGCCAAGGCCATGGGGCCGGCGCGTCTGCTGCGCGCCGCCGCCACCTTGCGCGCACGGCTGGCCGAGTACGCCCCGCCGCTGGGAGCCCTGCGCCTGCCCTACCGCGGCGGCGAGCTGCGCCTGGATACCTGAGCCGCGCCGGCGCCCGCCCTAGGCCGCGTCGAGGCCGTCGAGAAACGGCCGCGCCAGCGCCGCCAGGGTGCAGTCGCTCCGGCGCAGCCAGGCCAGGTCGATGTCCTCGGCGCAGACCGGGCTGAAATCGGCGCGCTCGCGCGACCACCACAGGTGCGCCCACAGGTGCACGCTGTAGACGTCCTCGCGCGGCGTGTCGCGCTCCTGCAGCAGCGTGCGCAGTCCCACACTCGAGCTGCCGTAGCGGTAGAAATACGCCGCCGGCAGCACGCGCACGGCGTCGGGCTGTGACTGCCACAGGCGCGCGGCTTCCTCGCAGGAATGGCGGCTCCAACTGCCGTCGAACACGGCGGCCATGCGTTCGCGCCAGGCCGCGGCGAAGCGCGCACCGGGGCGCGCCCCCATCACCGCATTGCACAGCGAAGGACGCAGCAGGCGGCCGGGCTGGTGCGGCGCGGGCTCCTCGCCGATGAAGAATTCCGCCTCGAACCAGTCCGTGGGGTAGGGCCGCACGAACAGCGTGTCCATGTCGGCGTACACGCCGCCGTGCTCGCGCAGCAGGTCCAGGCGCAGGAAGTCGGCCTCGTGCGCGTAGTCCAGGCCGAGGCGCTGGATCGCTGCGCCCTCGGCGTGGGCGGCGTAGCGCTCCGGCGCGAAGCCGCTGACCGGCGCGTCCACGCGGTGCAGGCGCAGGTGTGGACGGATGCGCTCCCACCAGGGGCCGTAGGGCTCGTGCCGGTAGTGGAAGTGCAGGGCTGCCGGCCGGTTCACCACCAGGCACGAGGCCAGGCACAGCCAGTGCAGCAGGTGCAGCGGCGCCGTCTGCGGGCGCAGGCCGAAGATGAAGTGGAACGCGGGCGCGGCGCTCACGCCAGCAGCGCCCGCCAGTCGTGCCACACGCGCGCCTCGCCATAGCGCTGCACCACGCGCTCACGGATGGCCTGCGCGGCGGCCCGCGCGGGGGCGGGATCGCGCCAGTGCGCGCGCAGCAGGCGGGCGGCGGCGTCGAGGTCAGGCTCCGCCCAGCGCTGGCTGGGGAAGAACAGCGGGCACTGCGGCGGCCACACCGGGGCAGGCACGAGACGGCCGGGCACCGCGCCCGGCCACCGTGCACCAAGGTAGTCGAGCGGTCCGCCCCAGCCCGGCCCGATCACCGGGGTGGCGCGTACGGCGGCCTCGAAGGCGTCGCAGCCCCAGCCTTCGCCGTGGCTGAGGGAGACGTAGACGTCGCCCAGCGCATGCAGCAGGTCGATGCCGTCGCCGTCCAGGCGCTCGTCGATCAGGCACAGATGCGGTGCGCTGCGGCCGTGGCGCGCCAGCGCCGCGGCGAGCGCGTCCGCCGCCAGCTCGCGCGTCGCCCGCGGCGCATACCACGGCCCGGTCCCGCTGCCCTGAGTGTCGGTCTTGAGCAGCAGGGTGACCGGATCGTCGGCGTCGAAGGCACGCACGAAGGCGTCGATGAGTCCGGCGAGGTTCTTGCGCGGGTCCCAGCGTCCGATCGAGTAGAACACGGTGTGTCCGGGCGGGATGCCCAGATCGCTGCGTGCGGCGGCGATGTCGCCGGGCGAGTACTCCGCCGCCCGCGGTGCGCGCGGGTGCGGCACGACCTGCGGCTGGTATGCCAGCCCGGCGCGCTGCAGGGCCTGGGTGCAGGCCTGGCTGGGCACCGCGATGCGCTCGGCCAGACGCAGCAGCGGCAACCAGTGCGCCGGCGCGCAGTCTGTTTCCCAGGCGACGTAGCCGATGTTGCGGCGGCCGGCCTCGAACATCGCCGGCCAGGTATCGGGCGGGGCATGCACGATGACCGTGTCGTGGCCGACGGGCGCAGCCGTGGCGCGGATCAATTCCGGCACGTCGGCGTAGGCGGCACCGCCGCCTTGCGCCTGCAGCAGGGGCAAGCGCCGCCCGGCTGCGTCTTCCCAGGGCGCCGGCAGCATGCCCGGCGCGTGCCAGCGCAAGGGGATCCACTGCACCGGCAGGCCGGCGTTGACCAGCAGGCGCACCGCACGCACGGCGGCGATGCCGTAGCCGCTGAGGTCGCCGCCGCCGAAGTAGCGGATGCCGCGCGGCAGGCTCACCGGGGATCGGTCAGGCCCGGCGCGGGCGGCGGCGCAGGCCCAGCCAGGCCAGCAGGCCGCCGAGCAGACCGAGCGCGCCGCGGTCGAGCGTGGGCACCTCCGCCGGAGCGCCGCCCACGGCCAGGCTGACGTGCGCCACCACCGAGGATCCGTAGGTGTCGGTGACGCGGTAGTCGAAGCCGTCGCTGCCGCTGAAGCCGGCATCGGGCGTGTAGCTGAAGCTGCCGTCCGGCGCCAGCGCCAGCGTGCCGTGCTGGGGCGCGACGCTGAGGCTGGCGACGAGGTTGCTGCCCAGGTCGTTGCCGAGCACATTGCCGCTGATCGCGCTGCCGTAGGCGGCACCGAAGCTGTCCGCGCCGGCGTAAGGGACGATCAGCAGGCTGGCCACGCCATTGGCATTGCCGCCGTTGCCGTCGCTGATGGCGTAGCTCAACTGATCAGGTCCGGAGTAGCCGGGATCGGGCGTGTAGCTCAGCACACCGGCGGGGCTGATGCTGCCCACGCCGTGGCTGGCGCCGGCGTAGGCGTACACCGTCAGCGGGTCGCCGTTCGGATCGATGTCGTTGACCAGCACGTCGCCGCTCAGGGTCTGGCCGGCCACTCCGCTGAAGCTGTCGGGGTTGGCCAGCGGCGCGCCGTTGCCGACGCTGATGGCGACCGTGGCGCTGGCGTTTTGTCCGCTGGCGTCCTGCACGGCGTAGGTGAAGCCGTCGCTGCCGCTGAAGCCTGCCGCAGGCGTGTAGCTGAAGTCGCCGTTGGGCGCCAGCGACAGGCTGCCGTGCTGCGGGGTCGTGAGCATGCTCGCGCTGAGGTTGCTGCCCACATCGTTGCCCAGCACGTTCGCGGCCAGGGGCGTGGCGTAGGGCGTGGTGTAGCTGTCGTCGCCGGCGACCGGCAGCACGGTCAGCAGCACCGTGGTGATGGCGTTGCACACGCCGCCGCCGAGGGCCTGGTAGCTGAAGGCGTCCTGGCCGCTGAACCCCGCCGCCGGCGTGTAGATGAAGGCGCTGCTGACGTTGTCGAGGCTCACGCTGCCGTGAGTGGCATTCGACAGGCGGTTGTAGGTGACGCCGCCGGTGTAGTTGTCGTTGGCGTTGAGCACGCCGCTGGACGGCTGGCCGGCCGGCACGGTGTAGCTGTCGTCGACGATGGCGGGAATGAAATGCAGGTGCACGAGCGCATTGGCGCTGGCCGAGGTGCTGTCGACGACGTTGTAGGCGAAGGATCGATCGCTCGCCGTGCAGGCGTTGAAGTCCGCGAACAGGCTGGAGATCGTCACCGTCAGGTCGCCATTGCCCGCCAGGGAAGCCGTCGAGGCCACCCCCAACGCGTAGACCCCCGGCACGGCGCTCAGTCCGCTGCCGCTGTCGTTGCCCAGTACATTGCCGGCCAGCGTGGACGTGGCCCGGCTTACGACGACGAAGGTGTCGTCGACCGGCGCGGGTGCCGCCGCGGCATGGCCGCCCGCCACGCCGAGTCCGAGGGCGGCAGGCAGGATGCGGTGGGCGCGCAGGCGCGGGCGGGAGCGGTCGCCGGGCTCGGTCATGGCGGTATCCCCTGTTGAACCGCCGCAGGGTAACGGAAGCTGCCGACGCCGTCACCCTCGCGCGGGTGCGGCGCCGTCGATGTCCCCGCCGCCCGGGCCGCCCCGCGCGACGGCACGTTCGGCGTCCAGCCAGGCGCACAGGCGGTGCAGGAAGGGCAGCTCCTGGTGCGCGAACAGGCGCACGAAGGCCGGCGGCAGCGGACGCTGCTTCCAGGCGAAGCAGGCGGCGTAGCGCGCGGGATCGGCCGCCAGGGTGCGCAGGTGCGCGGCCAGGGCGCGCGCGTCCGCGAAGGCGCTGGCATCGACGTAGCTGTCCGGGGCCGGTGCGAAGTCGGCGATGTTGGGCGCGCCCAGATACACCGGCACGCAGCCGGCGAGCAGGCAGTCGAACCACTTCTCGGTGACGTAGTCGCGGTCGATACAGTTCTCGTAGGCCAGGTTGAAGCGATAGCGCGCCAGCACGGCGAGCTTGCTGGCGCGGCCGCGGTCGTCGATGCGATGCGTGGTGCGCCAGCGCCCGTAGTGGTGCAGGGGCAGCTCTGCCTCCAGCGCCAGCACGCGCGCCTCGCGTTCGCTGCGCGAGGCGGCGTTGGAAATGAAGGCGCAGACCAGGTGCGCGTCGTCCTTCGGTGGCGCCGGGCGCAGCAGTTCCGGCAGGCGGCCCGGACTGGTGTAGTTGATCGGAAAGTCGCTGTCCCGGTGGTAGGACGCCACGACGTCGAGGCGATCCAGGACGGCCGGGTCGCGCTGGTGCGGGTAGTAGACGTCGCACTCGGCGCTCACGCCGATCCACACCTGACCCGGCGGCTTGGGCGCGTGTTCGATGCCGCGCACCTGCGGCAGGTGGAAGACCACGGCCTGCGCCGCGGCCATGTCGGCGGCCCGCTCGGACACCTCCCAGCCGGGCACGCTGCCGCCGGCGTCGGCAAGCCAGGAGCGGTCGAACATCGGCGTGGTCAGCACCAGCCGCGGTCGCGCGGGCCAGCGGGCCAGTGCGGCACGCCGCCGCTGCTGCCGCGTGCCGTCGCGGTCGGCGCCGGGCCAGGTCACGACAGCAGCGGTGCCATCCAGCGCATCAGTCGCGTCAGTCCCTCGCGCAGCGGCACCTTGGGCGACCAGCCCAGTTCGCGCTGCACGCGCGCATTGTCGCTGCTGCGTCCGGCCACGCCGCGCGGTGCCTGTGGCCGGTACACGCGGCGGCAGCGCACGCCGGCCAGGTCTTCCAGCACGTCGACCAGGCCGTCGACGCTGACGCGCTCCTCGCTGCCGAGGTTGAGCGGACCGCGCGCCTCGCCCTGCATCAGGCGCACGATACCCTCGATGGCGTCATCCACGTAGAGAAAGCTGCGCGACTGCGTGCCGTCGCCCCAGATCTCGATGCTTGGTTCGGCCTGGGTGCGCGCCTCCAGCACCTTGCGGCACAGCGCCGCCGGGGCCTTCTCGCGCCCGCCGCGCCAGGCGCCGAACGGGCCGTAGACGTTGTGCAGGCGCGCCACGCGCGCGTCGAAGCCGTAGTCCTCGACGAAATGTCGGCACAGGCGCTCGCTGAAGAGCTTCTCCCAGCCATAGCCGTCCTCGGGATCGGCCGGATAGGCGTCCTCCTCGCGCAGCGGCGGCAGGTCGGCGCGGTCCTGCCTTGCGGCGGGATACACGCAGGCGGACGAGGCGAAGAAATAGCGCTGCACGCCGGCCGCGCGCGCCGCCTCGATCAGCTGCGTGCCGATCAGCACATTGAGCATGCAGGCGGCGCGGTGCGTCTCGATGTAGCCCATGCCGCCCATGTCCGCGGCGAGGTTGTACACGCGCTCGCAGCCCTGCACGGCCGCGCGGCAGGCCAGCGGATCGCGCAGGTCGAGCACGCGGTTCTCGGCCGCGGGCTGCACCTGCGCCCACGCCGCCAGCGGGCGGCAGTCCACCGCGCGCACGCCCCAGCCGTCGCGCACCAGGCGCGCGGCGAGGTGCCCGCCGAGAAATCCGCCGGCGCCGGCGACCACGGCCAGGCGCTCTCCCACGGCCCTACTCGCCCAGGGTCAGCAGCGAGGCATTGCCGCCGGCGGCGGTGGTGTTGATGGTGAGCGTGCGCTCGGTGACGAAGCGCGCGAGGTAGTGCGGGCCGCCGGCCTTGGGTCCGGTGCCCGAGAGACCTTCGCCGCCGAAGGGCTGCACGCCGACCACCGCGCCGATCTGGTTGCGGTTGACGTAGCAGTTCCCCACCTTGACGCCGCGCGAGATCGTCTCGATGGTGGAGTCGATGCGGCTGTGCACGCCGAGGGTGAGGCCGTAGCCGGTGGCGTTGATGGCGTCGATCACCTGCGCCAGCTCGCTCGCCTTCCAGCGCAGCACGTGCAGCACCGGACCGAAGACTTCGCGCTGCAGCTGGCCGAGCGAGGCGATTTCGTAGGCGCGCGGCGCGAAGAAGGTGCCGTGGGCGCAGTCCTCGCCAAGCTTGGCCACCTTGATCAGGCGCGCCTCCTTGTCCATGCGCGCGGCGTGCGCGTCGAGGATCTTCTTGGCGTCCTCGTCGATCACCGGGCCGATGTCGGTGGACAGCAGGCGCGGCTCGCCGATCTTCAGCTCGTCCATGGCGCCGGCGAGCATGGCGATCACCTTGTCGGCGATGTCCTCTTGCACGAACAGCACGCGGGCGCAGGAGCAGCGCTGGCCGGCCGAGTAGAAGGCGCTGCCGATGGCGTCCTTGACCACCTGCTCGGGCAGGGAGGAGGAGTCGGCGATGAGCGCGTTCTGGCCGCCGGTCTCGGCGATCAGCACGCCGATCGCGGCATCGCGCGCGGCCAGCGAGCGGTTGATGGCGCGGGCGGTTTCGGTGGAACCGGTGAACACCACGCCGGCCACGCGCGGGTCGCGCGTCAGCGCCGCGCCCACCACGGCGCCGTCGCCCGGCACCAGCTGCAGTACCGCGGCCGGCACGCCCGCCTCGTGCAGCAGCTGCGTGGCGCGGAAGGCGACGAGGTTGGTCTGCTCGGCGGGCTTGGCGATCACGGCGTTGCCGGTCACCAGGGCGGCCACCACCTGGCCCATGAAGATCGCCAGCGGAAAGTTCCACGGACTGATCGCCACGAACACGCCGCGGCCGTGCAGGAACAGCTGGTTGGATTCGCCGGTGGGGCCGGGCAGGGCGGCCGGGTGCCCGAGCATCTGCCGCGCCTCGCGCGCGTAGTAGCGGCAGAAGTCCACCGCTTCGCGCACCTCGGCGATGGCGTCTGGAATCGTCTTGCCGGCCTCGCGCACGCACAGGGCGATCAGCTCGCCGCGGCTGGCTTCCATGAGGTCGGCGGTGTGTTCGAGGATCTTGGCGCGCGAGGCGGCCGGCAGGCGGTCCCACTCCGGTTGCGCGGCGACGGCGTTGGTCAGCGCGCGCTCCACCGTCGCGGCATCGGCGGCCACCCAGCTGCCCACCACGCGGCGGCGGTCGGCCGGGTCGGTCACGTTCTGCGGCGTGCCGCCCGGGGTGGCGCCCGGCACCAGGGGCGTGGCCGCCCAGGTTTGCGGCGAGGCGGCGATGGCGTCGGCCAGTGTCTTCAGTTCGTTGTCGTTGCCGAGGTTGACGCCCATGGAGTTCTTCCGTTGTTCGCCGAACAGGCCGGCGGGTTGCGGGATGCGTGGATGCGCCTTGCTGGTGAAGTGGCGCACGGTTTCGACCGGGTCGGCCACGAGGTCCTTGATGGCCAGGTTCGCGTCGACGATGCGGTTGACGAAGCTCGTGTTGGCGCCGTTCTCCAGCAGGCGCCGCACCAGGTAGGGCAGCAGGTCCTCGTGCGTGCCCACCGGTGCGTAGACGCGGCAGGGCACGGCGAGGTTGTTCTCGCCGATCACCTCGGCATACAGGTCGGCGCCCATGCCGTGCAGGCGCTGGAACTCGAACGGCCGCCCGCGCGCCATGTGGTGGATGGCGGCAATGGTGTGGGCGTTGTGCGTGGCAAAGGCCGGGTAGAACAGCGCGCCGTGGTCGAACAGGCGCTGCGCGCAGGCGAGGTAGGACACGTCGGTGTTGGGCTTGCGCGTGTACACCGGATAGCCGGCGTGGCCGCCCTCCTGCGCGCGCTTGACCTCGGAGTCCCAATAGGCGCCCTTGACCAGGCGCACGCACCAGCGCTGGCCGACCTTGTGCGCCTGTTCGGCCAGCCAGTCGATGACGAAGGGTGCGCGCTTCTGGTAGGCCTGCACGGCCAGACCAAAACCCTGCCAACCGGCCAGCGACAGGTCGGCGTGCACCGCGGCGATCACCTCCAGCGACAACTCCAGGCGGTCGGCTTCCTCGGCGTCCACGGTGAGGCAGATGCCCTGGGTCTTGGCCAGCTGCGCCAGCTCCAGCAGCTTGGGCACCAGTTCGGCGTGCACGCGGGCGCGCTTGCCCACCTCGTAGCGCGGGTGCAGCGCCGACAGCTTGATGGAGATGGACGGCGCGTCGAGGATGTCGCGGTAGCGGCCGCTGGCGGCCTCGGCCTGCACGCGCGCGCCGAGGGCGCGGATGGCGTCGAGGTAGGCGCGGTGGTAACGCTCGGCGTCGGGCTGCGTGAGGGCTGCCTCGCCCAGCATGTCGTAGGAGTAGCGGTAGGGGCGGTTGTCCTTCTCGTCGGCGCGGTCCAGCGCCTCCTTGATGGTGCGGCCCATGACGAACTGGTGGCCCATGATGCGCATGGCCTGGCGCACGGCCAGGCGGATCACCGGCTCGCCGCTGCGGCCGATCAGGCGCTTGAGCGCGCCGACGAAGTTGCGCTGGGTCTCCTCGGCCAGGGTGACCAGCTTGCCGGTGAGCATCAGACCCCAGGTGCCGGCGTTGACCAGCACCGAGTCGCTCTTGCCCAGGTGCGCCTCCCAGTTGGCCTCGCCGAGCTTGTCGGAGATGAGCTTGTCCGCGGTGGTCTTGTCCGGGATGCGCAGCAGGGCCTCGGCCACGCACATCAGCAGCACGCCTTCCTCGCTGGACAGGTCGTACTCGCGCATGAAGGACTCGACCGCCGACTTCTGGTCGGCCTTGGCGCGCACGCGCGCCACCAGCTCGGTGGCGCGGGCCAGCACGAGGTCGCGCTCGGCCGACGGCAACGCCGCCTGGGCCAGCAGCTCGTTCACCGCCTCGGTTTCGTCGCGGCAGTAGGCCGCGGTCATGCGTGCCCGCGCGGCGTCGGCCGGGGCGGGCAGTTCGGGTTTCAGGATGTCGCTCACGAAGGCTCCCGCGGATGCGCCGGATCGCCGCCGCGCGCCGCGGCAGGGTGGGCGATTGTAGGAGCTCGCCCGACAGGGGCCAAGGAAGCCGGGGCGTGCACCCACGCCCCCCTGCGGCAGTTTGTCCCAGGTTGCGGCAGGAGCGCGCAGGACCCGCGTCCTTGCCCGTGCTGGCGGCGCTGACTATGATTCGCGGGTTTCGCGTCTGTCGCGTGCGTGCCTCCGGTGGCTTCACCGGGCCTTGCGCCGGCGGCGCGATGATCCGGTTCTGACCTCCGCCTCCCGCCGCGGCGCCTGCCGGGCGTCCGGTGGAGCGCTTCCTCCCGGCGACAGCCAGGCCGGGCGGTGCCGGTGCCCTTCCATCGAATCGTCGCAAGAGTGATCGCAATGAAGCCTTTGGGGATTTCGCGCAGCGTCAAGACCGTACTGGCGACGGCGCTCGGCCTCGGCGCCGGCGTGGCGGCGGCCAATCCGGTGCCGTGGCAGCTCAACATGTCGCCGGGCGTCACCGAAACCGCGCGCAATGCCTACCAGATGCACATGATCGCGCTGTGGATCTGCGTGGTGATCGGCATCCTGGTCTTCGGCGCCATGGCTGTGGCCATGGTCAAGTTCCGCAAGTCCAAGGGCGCGGTCGCGGCCAAGTGGAGCCACAACACGACGGCCGAGATCATCTGGACGGTGCTGCCCATCGTCCTGCTGGTGGTCATGGCCTGGCCGGCCACCCACGCCCTGGTGAAGGAAGCCAACACCGGCGACGCGGGCATGACCATCAAGGTCACCGGCTACCAGTGGAAGTGGCGCTACGAATATGTCGACTACCAGGGCAAGCCGACCCCGGTGAACTTCGTCTCCAAGCTCGACGGCGACAGTGACAAGACCCGTCAGCTGCGCTCGGGCCTGGATCCGCACGCGGTGAAGGTGGGCGAGGACCAGACCTACCTGCTCAATGTCGACAAGCCGCTGGTGGTGCCCACCGGCACCAAGATCCGCTTCGTCATCACTGCCGACGACGTGATCCACTCCTGGTGGGTGCCGGCGCTGGGCTGGAAGAGCGACGCCATCCCCGGAATCATCAACGACGCCTGGACGCAGATCGACCAGCCCGGCACCTATCGTGGCCAGTGCGCCGAGCTGTGCGGCCAGGACCACGGCTTCATGCCCATCGTGGTGATTGCCAAGCCCAAGGCCGAGTTCGAACAGTGGCTGGCCGAGCAGGGCGCGACCGCCGACAAGGCCGCCGCCACCGCCACCCTCGTCCCCGCAGCCGCGTCGGCCGCCGCCGCGCCGCAGGGCTAAACCATCTCGCAGTAGAGGTCACAGGTCATGGCTCACGCCGCCCACGTCGACGACCACCACGACGCCCACGATCACAAGCCCGAGGGCTTCCTCGCCCGTTGGGTGTTCACCACCAACCACAAGGACATCGGTACGCTGTACCTGGTGTTCGCCTTCATCATGGCGTGCATCGGCGCGGCCATGTCGGTGGTGATCCGCGCCGAGCTGGCGCAGCCCGGGCTGCAGTTCGTGCAGCCCTACTTCTTCAACCAGATGACCACGGTGCACGCCCTGGTCATGATCTTCGGCGCGGTCATGCCGGCCTTCGTGGGCCTGGCCAACTGGATGATCCCGCTGATGATCGGCGCGCCGGACATGGCGCTGCCGCGCATGAACAACTGGTCCTTCTGGATCATGCCGTTCGCCTTCACCGTGCTGCTGCTCACCCTGTTCCTGCCGGGCGGCGCGCCGGCCGGCGGCTGGACCCTCTACCCGCCGCTGTCGCTGCAGGGCGGTTCGTCCGTCGCCTTCGCCATCTTCGCCATCCACATGATGGGCATCAGCTCCATCATGGGAGCGATCAACATCATCGCCACCGTGCTCAACATGCGCGCGCCGGGCGTGGACCTGCTGAAGATGCCGGTGTTCGTGTGGACCTGGCTGATCACCGCCTTCCTGCTGATCGCGGTGATGCCGGTGCTGGCCGGTGCAATCACGATGATCCTCACCGACCGCCACTTCGGCACCTCGTTCTTCAACGCGGCGGGCGGCGGCGACCCGGTGATGTACCAGCACATCTTCTGGTTCTTCGGCCACCCCGAGGTCTACATCATGATCCTGCCGGCCTTCGGCGTGGTGTCGGAAATCATCCCGACCTTCAGCCGCAAGCCGCTGTTCGGCTACCAGGCCATGGTGTACGCCACCGCCTCGATCGCCTTCCTGTCGTTCATCGTCTGGGCCCACCACATGTTCACCGTGGGCATGCCGCTGGGCGGCGAGTTGTTCTTCATGTACGCCACCATGATGATCGCCGTGCCCACGGGCGTGAAGGTATTCAACTGGGTCTCCACCATGTGGAAGGGCTCGCTCACCTTCGAAACGCCGATGCTGTGGGCGATCGGTTTCGTCATCCTGTTCACCATCGGCGGCTTCTCCGGCCTGATGCTGGCCATCGTGCCGGCCGATTTCCAGTACCACGACACCTACTTCGTCGTGGCGCACTTCCACTATGTGCTGGTGACCGGTGCGTTGTTCTCCATCATCGCCGCCATCTACTACTGGTGGCCGAAGTGGACCGGGCGCATGTACAGCGAGGCCGGCGGCAAGTTCCACTTCTGGTGGACCATCGTCTTCGTCAACCTGCTGTTCTTCCCGCAGCATTTCCTCGGCCTGGCGGGCATGCCGCGGCGCATTCCGGACTACAACGTGGCCTTCGCCGACTGGAACCTGGTCTCCTCGATCGGCGCCTTCGGCATGTTCCTCACGCCGTTCATGATGTTCGTCATCCTGTGGCGTTCGAAGACGGCCGGCGCCAAGGCCACCGCGCAGGTGTGGGAAGGGGCGCACGGCCTGGAGTGGACGGTGCCCTCGCCGGCGCCGCACCACACCTTCACCACCCCGCCGGTGGTGCGCGATGAAGACCTCGCCCACGGCAACGTGGCGCACTGAGGGCGGTGGTGCGACCGAAGCCGGTCGCGCTGCCCGCTCGGGCCGATGCCCAGCGGATCGGCGCGGGCCCTTGAACACTGGAGCGCGGCCCGGCGCGGCCGCATGTGAGAGATGAAGCCTGCCACCGTGACTACCGCACCCGACATCGCCTCCCGCCGCGCCGCTGCGCGGCGCACGGCCGTGTGGCTGGGTGCGGCCGCGCTGGCAGTATTCGTCGCCTTCCTGTTCCTGGCGGTGCGCCGGTGAGCGGCGCCACACACCGGCGCGTGCTCAAGATGGCCCTGGCGATCAGCCTGGGCGCCTTCGGCTTCGGCTTTGCCCTGGTGCCGCTGTACCGCCTGACCTGCGAGCACGTGTTCGGCATCAAGCTGGAGCAGGGGCCGGTGGGCGAGGCCAAGGCCGCTGCCATGGCGGTGGACGAATCGCGCTGGGTCACGGTGCAGTTCGTTGCCAACACGAACTCCAAGCTGCCCTGGCGCTTTGCCGCGGAGGCAACCAGCCTGAAGGTGCACCCCGGCGCGCTCAGCGAAGCCTGGTTCGACGCGCAGAACACCTCGAACCGCCCCATCGTCGGCAACGCGGTGCCCAGTGTGGCGCCGAACACCGCCTCGCTGTACTTCAACAAGACCGAATGCTTCTGCTTCACCGAGCAGGCCCTGCAGCCGAACGAGTCGCGCCGCATGCCCGTGCGCTTCATCGTCGATCCGAAGCTTCCGGCCGGCATCGACACGCTCACGCTGTCCTACACCTTCTACGAAAACGACGTCGCCACGCGCAAGCTGGCGGCCTCCTCCGCCGGCGCCGAGCCGGCCTCCTGAGCTCCATTTCCAGCGATACCGATCCAGGGCCCCCACCATGGCGCAAGCACAAGGCAACAACGTTTACTACGTCCCGCACGGCAGCGTGTGGCCGGCCGTGGGCAGCATCGGCCTGTTCACCACCATGATCGGCGCGGCCAACTGGCTCAATGAGGTGAGTTGGGGCAAGCCGGTGTTCTTTCTTGGCGTGGCCATCCTGCTGTTCATGATGTTCGGCTGGTTTGGCGCCGTGATCCGCGAGTCGGTGGCGCGCATGTACAACGCCCAGGTGGACACCTCGTTCCGCATGGGCATGATGTGGTTCATCTTTTCCGAGGTGATGTTCTTCGCCGCCTTCTTCGGCGCGCTGTTCTATGCGCGCGCCCTGTCGGTGCCGTGGCTCGGCGGCGAGGGCGACGGCGCGCTGACGCACTATTTCCTGTGGAAGGACTACGCCGCTGCCTGGCCGACCAACGGCCCGCAGGCCATCGGCGGTGCGTTCGAGACCATCCCGGCCTGGGGCGTGCCCTTCCTCAATACGCTGATCCTGCTGACGTCGGGCGTGACCATCACGATCGCCCACCACGCCCTGCGCGCGGGCCAGCGCAAGCCGCTGCTGGTGTTCCTGGCCGCCACGGTGGGCCTGGGCGCGCTGTTCCTGTACTTCCAGGCGCACGAGTACATCGAGGCCTACAAGCACCTCAACCTCACACTGGGTTCGGGCGTCTACGGCTCCACCTTCTTCATGCTGACCGGCTTCCACGGCCTGCACGTCACCCTGGGCACCATCATGCTGGCGGTGATCTGGTTCCGCTGCGCCAAGGGCCATTTCGACAAGGAGCACCATTTCGGCTTCGAGGCTGTGGCCTGGTACTGGCACTTCGTCGACGTGGTGTGGCTGGGCCTGTTCATGTTCGTCTACGTGCTGTGAGGCCTGGCGGCGGCCGGCAGCGGTCGCCGCAGGCGCCACGACAGTGCCGTACGAGCCGCGCGCTGCGCGGCTCGTTCATTTTCGACGGCTGTGCCGCGATCCCCGGCGCACCGCCGGGGGTGGGGCACTCAGTGCCCGAGGTCGTGCGGCTGGATCCAGCCCATCCAGGCGGCGAAGGCCACCAGCACGACCAGTGACACCGACAGGGCGATGCGGCGCGTCAGCGCCTTCACCGTGCGGTTGGTGGTGCCCCTGTCCACCATCATGTAGTAGAGGCCGGCGCCGAGGTTGTAGAGGATGACCCCGAGGAACGCCACGATGATCAACTTGCCGAGCATGACTGCGGTCCGCAACGCGCACGACGTCTGCGCCGGCGCAGTATACGCGCGGCCATGACGCGGCGCTGGCACGCTCCGCGCGCCTTCGCCTGGCTGCTGCTGGCCGTCGGCCTGGCCGTGTTCACCGCTCTGGGGCGCTGGCAGTGGGGCCGCGCGCAGGAGAAGGAGCAACTGCTGGCGGCCTACGCCGCGGCCGAGCGGGCGCCGCCGCAGGCGCTGGCCGCGGTGGCCGATGCGGCGCTGGGCGAGCGCCTGCCGCGCGTTGCCGTTCGCGGCCGCTACGTCGCCGAGCGCGGCTATCTCATCGATGAACAGCCGCGCGACGGTCGCGTCGGCGTGCTCGTGCTCGCGCTGTTCGAGCCTGACGGCACCGCGCGCAAGTTGCTCGTCAACCGCGGCTGGCTGCCCTGGAGCCACGCGCCGGGATCGCAGCCGGCGGTGCCGCCGCTGCCGCTCGGCGAGGTGGAGCTGCAGGGCCTGTACGCGCCGCCGCCCGGCGGCGGCCTGCGCATCGGCGGCAATGCGCTGGAACGGCAGACTCGCTGGCCCAAGCTCACCCTCTATGTCGATTTGCCGCAGATGGCGGCCGACCTCGGCGCGACGCTGTATCCACGTCTGCTGCTGCAGGATGCCGACCCTGCCTCCGGCTTCGTGCGCGCCTGGACGCCCGCGGTGATGCCGCCCGCGCGCCACCGCGCCTACGCCGTGCAGTGGTGGTCCTTTGCCGTCGTCGCCGTCGTGATCTTCCTTGTCCTGCACTGGCGCCAGCCTGCGCCGTCGGAATCGCCATGAATGCTCCGCTCCGCCGCCGGCGCCTGCAGCTGGTACTCATCTTCGCCGTGTTCCTCGTGCCCATCGTGCTGGCCTTCGTCCTGCGCCAGAGCGGCTGGCAGCCGCAGCGCCTGCGCAACGTCGGCGAACTGGTGCAACCGCCGCGCGACCTCGGCACGGTGATCCTGCAGGAGGAAGGCGGCGCCGCGTTCGCCTGGCGCGATGCGGACTACCGCTGGACGCTGTTGCTGCTCGGCGGCCCGGATTGCGCGGCGCAGTGCGCGACGCGCCTGATCGAGGCCGAGGGCATCCGTGCCCTGCTGACCAGCAAGGCCACGCGCGTGCGAATCGCCTACCTGGGGCCACCACCGCCGGACGCGGTGCGCGCGCGCCTGCGCGAGGTGCGCTACCTGACCGGCGCGCCGGACGCGCTGGCGGCGGAGCGCCCCGGCGCCGCCGACAGCGTCGCCGCCCTGCTGGTCGACCCGGCCGGCCTGCTGGTAGTGCGCCACGCCGCCGGCTACGACCCCGAGGGCGTGCGCAAGGACCTCTCGCGCCTGATCCGCTGAGCTGTCCCGCTGCCGCCACGCGGCAACGCCCTATCGCTGGCCTACCCGCTGTGGCGGGCAGGCGGGAACCGCGCCGAATGCGGTTCCGAACGCAAGAACCCGGAGGTAATCCCACCATGTCCCTCGCTCCGCGTCCCCTCGCCTGGTTCGCCGTGGTCTTTGCCCTCACGGTGATCGTGTTCGGCGCCTTCGTGCGCCTGTCGAATGCGGGCCTGTCCTGTCCCGACTGGCCGACCTGCTACGGCAAGCTGACCTGGCCCAAACACGAAGCGGAGATCGCCGCCGCCAACGTCGCCTTTCCCGAGCGTGCGGTGGAAGCGCACAAGGCCTGGCGCGAGCAGGTGCACCGCTTCCTCGCCGGCGGACTCATCCTCACCACCGCCGCGCTCGCCACCCTGTGCTGGCGCCGGCGCCGGGAGCTCGGCGCGCTGGCGCGCGTGCCGCTGGCGGCGATGGTGGTGATCCTGTTCCAGGCCCTGCTCGGCATGTGGACCGT
>DAOOVM010000047.1:0-16151 GCA_035370085.1 Rhodanobacteraceae bacterium
GCACCGAGCGGCACGAGTCGCGCCGCATCGACAACCAGCTGCGCGGCCGCTCGGGTCGCCAGGGCGATCCGGGCTCTTCCCGCTTCTACCTGTCGCTGGAAGACAACCTCATGCGCATCTTCTCGCCCGACTGGGTGTCGAAGTGGATGCAAATCTTCGGCATGAAGGAGGACGATGCGCTGGAGGACCGCATGGTCAGCCGGCAAATCGAAAAGGTGCAGCGCAAGGTCGAGCAGCACAACTTCGACATCCGCAAGCACCTGCTGGAGTTCGACGACGTCGCCAACGACCAGCGCAAGGTGATCTACGAGCAGCGCAACGAGCTGCTCGAGCAGGACGATTTTGCCGACACCGCCGCCGCCGTGCGCCGGGACGTGTTCACGGACCTGGTGCGTCAATTCGTTCCGCAGCACAGCATCGACGAGCAGTGGCACGTGGACGAGCTGCAGCGTCGTCTCGTGGACGACTTCGGCGTGGAGGTCGACCTCAAGCACTGGCTGGAAAGCCAGACCGAGGCAGACGCCGACGACGTGCTGGCGCACGTGCTCGACGCGGCCGACCGGTATTTCCGTGAGCGCGAAGCCATGCTGGGTTCGGAGGTGATGCGCGCGCTGGAGAAGCACGTCATGCTCAACGTGCTGGACAACTGCTGGAAGGAGCACCTGGCCACCATGGATTACCTGCGGCAGGGCATCTATCTGCGGGGTTACGCGCAGAAGCAGCCCAAACAGGAATTCAAGCGCGAGGCCTTCGAGCTGTTCGAAGCCATGCTGGGACGGATCAAGGTCGAGGCCACCACGCTGCTGGCGCGCGTGCGCATCCGCAGCGAGGACGAAGTTGCGGCGCTCGAGGCGCAGCAGCGGCAGCAGCAGGAGCAGGCCGCGCTGCAGTTCCAGCACGCGCAGGCCTCCGGTTTTGCCAGCGAGGGCGAAGTTCTGGCGGCTACCGCCGCCGCGGCCGCACCGGTCGAAGCCAGCCTGCGTGAGGGGCCCAAGGTCGGGCGCAACGACCCGTGTCCCTGCGGCTCGGGCAAGAAGTACAAGCAGTGCCACGGCCGGCTCGCCTGAAACCCTAGCGCGCCGGCAGGCGATGGGCGAACACCGTGATCCACGTCGTCGCGGCCGCTCTGGTTGACCCGGAGCGCAGGGTGCTGCTCACACAGCGCCCGCCGGGACGCGATTTCGCCGGCTGCTGGGAGTTTCCCGGCGGCAAGCGGGAGGCGGGCGAGAGCCCGCTCGACGCGTTGGCGCGTGAACTGCACGAAGAACTGGGCATTGTGCCCCTGGCCGCCGCCCCCCTGATCCGGATTCCCTGCACCTATCCGGAAAAGCGGCTGGTGCTGGAGGTCTATCGCGTGGACGCCTACCGCGGCGAACTGCGCGGACGCGAGGGGCAGGCCCTGCGCTGGACCCCGATCAGCGCGCTGGACCGTAGCGAAATGCCTCCGGCGGACCACACGGCCGTGACGGCCCTGCAGTTGCCCGAGGCCTACCTCGTCACTCCCGAGCCCGGCCCGGTGCCCGACTTTCTGACCCGCCTGGACGCTGCGCTGGCGCGCGGTCTGCGTCTGGTGCAAGTGCGCGCAAAGACCGGATCTGACGCCGAATGGGTTCCGCTGTTGCGCTCGGCGCAGGCGCGGGTTCGCGCCCTCGGCGGACGCTTGCTGGTCAATGCCCGCATCGAACTCGCGCAGGCACTGGGTCTGGACGGGGTCCATCTGACGGCCCGCCAGGTGGCCGAGTTGTCCCGCCGCCCCCTGGCGCCAGGTGCATGGGTGGGCGCGTCCTGCCACGATGCCGCCGAACTTGCCCGGGCCGTTCGGCTCGGCGCCGACTTCGCCGTGCTGGGGCCGGTACGATCCACGCCCAGCCATCCCGGCGCGCCGTCCCTGGGCTGGGACCGCTTCGCCGCCCTGGTCGCCGACTGCCCCTTGCCAGTGTACGCGCTGGGTGGGCTGGGGCCGGCCGACCTGGCCACAGCGCAGGCTGCCGGGGCGCAAGGCGTGGCGGGCATCTCCGGGCTCTGGTGAGGGCGCGGGGAACCGCCGCTGGCTTCACCCGCCGCCGCGCTTGAGCGCCGCCAGATGGCGGTAGCGGACATCCAGGGCTCTCACCTGCGCCTCCAGCTGCGCCAGTGTGCCCGCATTGTCGATGACGTCCTGGGCGATCGCCAGGCGCTGCGCACGGGACGCCTGCGCTGCCAGCATGGCGTCGGCAAGCGCCGGGCTGATGCCATCGCGACGCAGCAGCCGATCCCGCTGCAGCTCGACAGGCACGTCGACCACCGCCACCCGATCGACCCAGGCATATTGCGGCCAGGTCTCTGCCAGCAGCGGGATCGCCAGCAGGCAGTACTCCCCACGGTCTCCCTCCACACGCCGACGCAGCCAGCGCTGGACTTCCGGGTGGACGATGGACTCCAGGCGCTGGCGCTGCGCAGCGGAGTTGAATACACGCTCGCGCAAGACGCGCCGATCGAGTTCGCCATCCGTGCCGAGGACGGCAGGGCCGAAGGCGTCGACGATGGCGGCATACGCCGCCTGACCGCGCCGGACCACCGCACGGGCGGCCTCATCGGCATCGTGGACGGCGACCCCGAGGCCACCGAAGCAGGTGGCCGCGGCGGACTTGCCGGAGGCGATGCCCCCGGTCAGCGCCACCACGTAGGGTGGGATGGCCACGGGCACAGCGTCAGGCCAGACCGAAGAGCCGGCTGTAGAGCACCAGCAACTCCTTGCCCCAGACGAACTGAACCCACCCGGCGGCCGCAATGAAGGGGCCGAAAGGGATGGGTGTGGCCCGATCCTGGCCGCGCAGCGACAGCACGACGGCGCCGACGACCGCGCCGATCAGGGAGCTGATCAGGATGATGGGCAGCAGGGCGGCCGGCCCCATCCAGGCACCGAGCGCCGCCAGCAGCTTGAAATCGCCATGCCCCATGCCCTCCTTGCCCGTGGCCAGCTTGAACAGCCAATAGACGCTCCACAGGCTGAGGTAGCCGATCGTCGCCCCCACGATCGCCTGCGCCGGCGGCACGAACAGGGGCATCAAAGACAACAACAGGCCGAGCCAGAGCAGGGGCAAGGTGAGGTTGTCCGGCAGGAGCTGTGTACGGGCATCGATACCCGCAAGCGCGATCAGCACGAAACCCAGCGCAAGCCCGGCGGCGGCCTGGGCCGTGGCGCCGAAACGCCACACCATCACGGCACTGGCCACCGCAGTGAGCAATTCCACGAGGGGGTATTGCGCGGAGATCCGTGCCGCGCAGTAACGGCAGCGACCGCGCAGGGCCAACCAGCTCAACAGGGGTATGTTGTCCAGTGGCGATAGACGATGCTTGCACGCCGGGCAGTGCGACGGTTCCACCACGATGCCCGGCGGAGCTCCCGACTCCGCGTCGGGGGCGTCCAACTGGAGGAACTCGCGGCTCTGGCTGCGCCACTCGTGCATGAGCCGCGCCGGCAGACGCAGGATCACCACGTTGAGGAAGCTGCCGACGATGAGGCCGAGGACGGCAGCCAGGAAGATTGCCAGCCCCGCACTCCCCATCAGCTGCTGCATGTCGATCCCATCAGACCACCGACGCGAGCTTGAAGATCGGCAGATACATGCCAATGACCATGCCACCGACGAGGGTGCCAATGATCACCATGATGAACGGCTCCAGCAGGCTCGACAGCGCGTCGACGGCGTTGTTGACCTCTTCCTCGTAGAACTCGGCAATCTTGAACAGCATCTTGTCCAGGGCGCCCGATTCCTCACCGATGGCCACCATTTGCACCACCATGTTGGGGAAGAGACCGGCCTGACGCATGGCCAACTGCAATTGATGGCCCACCGCCACGTCTTCCCGAATGCGCTTGACCGCATCGTTGTACACCGGGCTGCCGGTAGCACCCGAAACGGAGTCGAGCGCTTCCACCAGCGGGACGCCTGCGCGGAACGTGACGGCCAAGGTTCTTGAGAAGCGGGCAATCGCGGACTGGTGAAGAATCTGTCCTACGACCGGCAATTTAAGGACAGCGCGCGCCAGAAAGTGCGCAAATGCGGGCGACCTTTTGTACACAAAGATCAGCGCCGTCACCGCTCCGGCAGTTCCGAGCAACACGACCCACCAGTACGAAGTCATGAATCGGGACATGTTCACGATCATCTGGGTGAACGCAGGGAGATCGGCTCCGAAATTCTTGAACACCGCCTCGAACTGGGGCACAACGAAAATCAACAGGATCGCCGAAACCAGGATGGCAACGGCGATCACAACCGCCGGATAGAACATCGCCTTCTTGATCTTTCCCTTGAGGGACTCGATGTTTTCCTTGTACGTGGCGACGGTGTCCAGGACGGTATCGAGTACACCAGCTTGCTCGCCAGCCTTCACCAAGTTGCAGAACAGCTCGTCGAACTGAACGGGAAACTTGGCCAACGCCTCAGCAAGGGTGGAGCCGCCCTCGACATCATTCTTGATGTCGATGAGCATGCTCTTCATCCTGGGATTGGCTTGACCACCCGCGACGATCTCAAATCCCTGCACCATGGGTACGCCGGCCGTCATCATGGTGGCGAGCTGGCGGGCAAAGACTGCGATGTCACGCGGCTTGATCGACTTTCCGGCGGCCCCGAACAGCGGCTTGGGTTTGGCCTTCACGTTGGTGGGATTGATGCCCTGCCGGCGCAGCTCTGCCTTGACCAGACTGGCGTTCTTGGCGGCGTACTCGCCCTTGATCTTCACCCCGCGCTTGTCGGTGCCGACCCAGACGAATGTTTGCAGCGCGCTCACTTCGGCGCGAGCCCTCCCGCGTTCCGTGGCGGAGGCTTTTCCCTTGACGGCAGTGGCAGTGGCCATGGGCTTTAGTCCTTGGTGACGCGGTTGATTTCGGCCAGGCTGGTGACGCCTTGCTTGACCTTCAGAAGGGCCGAGGCGCGCAGATCGCGGATGCCGCTCTGAGTGGCAGCGTGGGCGATCTGGATGGCGTTGCCGCCGGCGAGGATGATCTTGGCGATCTCTTCGGTGATCGGCATCACCTGATAGATGCCTACGCGGCCTTTATACCCATCATTGCAGCCGGAACAGCCGACTGCGTCGAAAATCTGCAGGCTGGGAATCTCCTCGTCGGTGAATCCCTCGGCCTTCAGCGCTGCCGCAGGCAGGCTCAGGGGCTTCTTGCAGTCGTGCAGACGGCGGGCGAGGCGCTGGGCAATGACCAGGGTGACCGACGAAGTGATGTTGTAGGGCGCGATGCCCATGTTCATCAGGCGCGAGATGGTCTGCGGCGCGTCATTGGTGTGCAGGGTGGATAGGACCAGGTGTCCGGTCTGGGCAGCCTTGACCGCGATCTCCGCCGTCTCGAGGTCGCGAATCTCGCCCACCATGATCACGTCGGGGTCCTGGCGCAGGAAGGAGCGCAGTGCCGCGGCGAAGGTCATGCCCTTCTTCACGTTCATCTGCACCTGGTTGATGCCGGGGACGCGGATTTCGACCGGATCTTCGGCCGTGGAGATGTTGCGCTCCTCGGTATTGAGGATATTGAGGCCCGTATAGAGTGAGACGGTCTTGCCCGATCCGGTCGGGCCGGTGACCAGGATCATGCCGTAGGGCTTGCCCAGGGCGTCGAGGTAGAGCTGCCTCTGGTCCTCCTCATAGCCCAGCTTGTCGATGCCGAGCCTGGCGGCCGAGGCGTCGAGAATTCGCAGGACCACCTTTTCGCCGAACAGCGTGGGACAGGTGGACACGCGGAAGTCGATGGCCTTGCCCTTGGACAGATTGAGCTTGATGCGGCCGTCCTGCGGCACGCGGCGCTCGGCGATATCCAGGCCGGACATCACCTTCAGGCGCGAAGAGATGCGTGCCGCCAGCTTGTTCGGGGCCGCTGCGACCTTGCGCAGGATGCCGTCCATGCGCAGGCGCACGCGGAAATCGGTCTCGTAGGGCTCAAAATGGATGTCGGATGCGCCGCGCTTGATGGCGTCCACCAGCACCTTGTTGACGAACTTCACGATCGGCGTGTCGTCCGCGCCGCCAGCGTCGACGCCGCCCCCGCCCTCGTCGGCGTCGCCGTCCGCAGCACCGAGGTCGATATTGTCGAGACCCTCGGCGTCGTCCAGCCCAGGCATGCTGCCGCCGGTCTGCTGCAGGGCCTGCTCGATGACCCGGGCCAACTGTTGCTCGTCGATCAGGATCGGATCGACCGTGTGGTTGGACTGAAACTTGATCTCGTCCAGCGCGCGCAGGTTGGTCGGGTCGGAAACGCCGACGTAGAGGCGATTGCCCCGCTTGAACAGGGGCAGGGCGCGGTGCTTGGTGATCAGCTCTTCGCTGATCAGCTTGAGCGGCAGCTGCCTGAGATCGAGCGATTCCGCGTCGAGCAGGGGCACACCGAATTCCGCCGACGAGGCCATCGCCACGGCGCGACTCTCGGCCATGGCGTTCTCGATCAAGTAGGTGCTGAGCGGAATCTTCTGCTTGCCCGAGGCCTCCATGGCCTTGCGCGCATCGGCTTCTGCCAGCTGACCCTCCATGACGAGGCGACGGACGATGCCGGAGAGGCCCGCCAGAGCGGAGGGATTGATCTGCGTGGCCATAAGAATCTCGCGTAAACCCCCGTAACTACGGCGGAATGTACCGCAATTCCTGGCCGGGTAGTACTCCGGCCTCACACGGAGCTTCGCTTCGGTGCGCGGCACGCCACCAGCGAGGCTCGCTGCGCTGCAGCACAGACGCCGGCGGCGCGGTGGTGGTCCCTGCCTCGTGTCTGTGCCCATGGCCGGACGCCCTGACGGGACGCGGCATCACGGCGGCGCAGTCCTTTAATTATGATGCGCTACCGCCCCGGAGTCGCCGTGATCAGCATCGTACTGCCTGCCAAGAATGAAGCCGCCGCACTGCGGGAACTGCTGCCGCGCCTGCGCGCGCAGCGTCCCGACGACGAAATCCTCCTGGTTGACGACGGATCGACCGACGACACGGCAGCGATCGGCCGCGACCACGGGGTCACGGTCATTTCCGCCCCCTATTCCATGGGCAACGGCGCGGCAATCAAGCGCGGCGCTCGTGCCGCCTCGGGCGACATCCTGGTCTTCATGGACGCCGACGGTCAGCACGACGGGGACGCCATCGGGCGACTGCTACACCGCATGGCTGAGGGTTACGACATGGTGGTGGGGGCGCGGGATTGGGCCGGCCAGGCGGGCGTCGGGCGCGGTCTTGCCAACAGCCTCTACAATCGCCTGGCCAGTTGGATGACGGGCCATCGCGTACTCGACCTGACCTCGGGCTTCCGCGCAGTCCGGGCAGACAAGTTCCGCGAATTCCTGCACCTCCTTCCGAACGGCTTCTCCTACCCGACCACCATCACGATGGCCTTCTTCCGCAGTGCCTACGCCATCGCCTACGAACCGGTTGCGGTGGCGCGCCGTATCGGCAAGAGCCACATCAGGCCTCTGCGCGACGGCGTTCGCTTCCTGCTCATCATTTTCAAGATTGCCACACTGTATTCACCCTTCAAGTTGTTCCTCCCGGCCAGCGCCATGTTCTTCGTTCTCGGCATGGTCAACTATGGCCTGACTTACTACGCGCAGGGCCGCTTCACCAACATGAGCGCGCTGCTCCTCAGCGCAGCCGCCATCGTCTTTCTGATCGGGCTGGTGTCCGAGCAGATCACCAGCTTGACTTACCGCCGATGACTGCAAGTGCCGGACCGGGTTTGCGGCTGCGCCGATGGGCCCATGTCTTGCGCCATTCTCCGCTGCATCCGCAGTGGCACGCGTTCCGCTACAAGGAGCGAGCCGCTCGCGACGCCGCCACCGTGGCGCGGGGGGCGCTACTGGACGTTGGCTGCGCCGACGGGCATTTGCGCCGGCGACTCAGCAGTAGCGTGGACTACACGGGTTTGGACTTTCCCGGAACCGCAACAGACCTTTACGGCACCCGCCCCGGCGTCTTTGGCGACGCGCAGCGGCTGCCTTTTTGCCAAGGCAGTTTCGACTGCGTGGTGCTGCTCGATGTGCTCGAGCACTTGCCTTGTCCCCACTTGGCAGTGCAAGAAGCCGCTCGCGTCCTGCGGCCGGCCGGTGAAGTATTGGTTCACGTTCCCTTCGCCTATCCGCTGCACGATCGGCCGTTCGACTACTGGCGACTGAGCGGACACGGTCTGGCCGCATTGGCAGAGCGGGCCGGTTTGCGCGTGCGAGTGATGGAAGCGCGAGGGCATGCAGGGGAAACGGCAGCTCTCTTGTTCAACCTGACCCTGGCACGGGGTCTACTGCAGGCATCCAGGCGATTCAGGCCGGCGCTTGTTGTCGCGGGTGTGCTGGCGCCCCTGGTGGTGATAAGCAATCTCCTGGGGTGGCTGCTCGGCCGCTGTCTGCCGGCGGACGAATTTCTGCCGATCTCCTACTGGGCTCTGTTCGAACACCAGGAAGGATCACGTGCCTGAACGACTGCGCGTGCTACTCCTCAGCACCTCGTATCCGCTGCGGCCGACATCGAGTAGCGGCATTTTCGTGCGACGCCTTGCCGATGCACTCGGAGACCTCTGCGACGTCACGGTGCTTTGCCCGGCTGACGATGTCTGCGGGCCGTTGGATGCTGGTAGTCGCGTGAAACTGGTGCCGTTCCGCTATGCGCCGAAACGATGGCAACGCCTGGCACAGACTCCCGGCGGCGTACTTCCGGCAATGCGCGCCCAACCAGTGCTGCTCCTGTTGCTGCCATGCTTTCTGGCGGCGTTCCTTGCGGCCTTGCTGCGGCGAGCCCGAAGATGCGATGCGATCCACGCCAACTGGGCCCTGAGCGGCGCGCTGGCTGCCGTCATTTGGCCCGTTCACCGGCGACCCATCGTGCTGACACTGCGCGGTGACGATGTCAGCATGGCCTCGCGATCAAGCGTGCATCGGCTGCTCTTGCGCGTGGCGCTCCACCGGGCCAGCCAAGTCGTGTGTGTTGCGCACAGCATGGCTCAAAACCTCCGCGCAAGCTTCCCGGTCCACTCCCACAAGACGAGGGTCATCCTCAACGGGGTTGACCTGGTCCACAGCTCCGAGGGTCGTCGCTCGCATCGGATCCTGTTTGTAGGCAGCCTGATTCCCCGAAAGGGAGCAGACGTGTTGCTGCGTGCGTTTGCCCGTCTTGAACCCAAGGTTGAAACGTTGCGCCTCATCGGTGATGGCCCGGAACGGACACGCCTGGTTGAACTGGCGCGAGCGTTGGCGATCTCGGATCGGGTCGAGTTCGCTGGGCAAGTCCCTCCACACGAGGTGGCGGGACACCTGGCCGAAAGCGAGGTCTTCGTATTGCCTAGCCTCAGTGAGGGCCGACCCAACGTGTTGCTCGAAGCCATGGCGGCCGGAGTCGCCGTAGTCGCCACAGAGATTGATGGTGTACGGGAGACTGTCGCGGACGGTGTTGAGGCATGGCTCGTTCCGCCAGGTGATCCCGACGCGCTCGCGAACGCCCTGGGCGACGCGCTCGCGCGTCCCGAAGAACGCCTCCAGCGAGCCAAGGCCGCTCGACGTCGAATTGATGCGCAGGGATGGACGTGGTCCGCCGCAGCGCGTGCTTATGCTGATGTTTTCACCGCCGCGGTTTTTGGTCAGTCGCCTTCCAGATGCGCGTGAAGTCGCCACACGAGGGCAGTGCATGTGCGGTCTGACGTTTCTGTATGACCCTGACCTCGGGCGCGAGGCGCTGGCAGCACGCAGTCGTGCTGCCATCGAGCGCTTGCAGCATCGGGGGCCGGATGGCCATGGCACACGCGATGAGGATCGCTGGAGCATGGGACACGCGCGCCTGGCGATCATCGGCATCGCCGATGGCCAGCAGCCCATGAGCGACGTCAGCGCACGGTGGACCATCGCCTACAACGGTGAGATCTATAATTACAAGGAGCTGCGCCGGGAGCTCTCGCCGCGCTGGACGTTTCTCACGAACTGCGACACCGAAGTCCTGCTGGCGGGATTGGTACTCGAGGGATCTCGATTTCTGGTGCGAATGAACGGCATGTGGGCTTTCGCATTGTGGGACGACGCGGAAGCAACCCTCCTGTTGGCGCGCGATCGCATGGGGAAGAAGCCGCTTTACTACCGTGCCGAGCGCAGCCGCCTGGCCTGCGCGTCTGAGTTGCCGGCCTTGCGCGCCTTGAGCGGATCGGCTGCCACCGTCGATCTGGACAGCCTGGCGGACACATTGCGCTACGGCTTTCCCTTGCCCGGCCATACCATTGACACGGGTAGCGAAGAGGTATTGCCCGGTCACCTGCTGGCCTGGAAGCCGGGCCAGGAACCGCAGCAGTTTCCGTACTGGACCCTGGCAGGGCGGGAAACCGTGCCAGTTGCGCAGGCAGCGGAACACGTGCGTGCGCTGTTGGAGAGCGCTGTGCAGTACCGGTTGGTGGCCGATGTCGAAGTTGGTTCGTTTCTCTCCGGCGGGATTGATTCGTCGCTGGTCAGCGCTCTGGCGGCCCGTCACCTGCAGCATCCCCTGCACACCTTCTCGATCGGTTTCGAAGACCCAACCTACGACGAGCGCGCTCCCGCGGCTCGGATGGCTGTCCACCTCGGTACCAGGCACGAAAGCGCCACGTATCGTGACAGCGACCGCCGGCAGATCAGCGCACTGCTGGCGCATCACCTGGGAATGCCTTTCGGCGACGCATCGTTGTTGCCGACTGCGGCCGTCTCGGCTCTGGCGTCCAGGCACGTCAAGGTAGCCCTCTCCGGTGATGGGGCCGACGAACTATTCGGTGGCTATCAGCGCTACCTCGGGCGGGCTCTCCTGCGCTGGTACACCCGTCTGCCTCGACCATTGCAGCGAAGCGCGGAAGCCCTGCTTCGAGTCTTGCCCGAGCCCTTGCAGCATCACAGCAAGAGCATGCTCAAGAAGGCGAAACTGTTCGTTCGGGGCATCGAATTGGCGCGCCTGAGCGGTGCCGACTCCTCATACGTTGCGCCGCGGATCTTCGGCGAAGCTGAATTGGCGACGCTGGCACCCTCCTTGGCGGGACGCGGGCATGCCCCGCCTGCGCTGCCTGAGCGCACGAGGGGGGACGATGTGCTTGGCATGATGCATGCGGATGCCCTCGTGTATCTGCCCCAGGACATCCTGGTGAAGGCAGACCGCGCATCGATGGCGCACTCGCTGGAGCAGCGCTGTCCTTTTCTCGACTACCGGCTCGTTGAGACGGCACTTTCCTTCGGTTCCGCGCAGCACTTCCGTGGTCTGCGCGGAAAGGCACTACTGCGCCAAGCGTTTTCGGGCGCGTTGCCACCTTGGCTGTGGCGCCGGCGCAAGCAGGGCTTTGCGGTGCCTGTCGGAGAATGGTTCAGGGGAGTGCTCGCGGACGACATGTTGGGTCTCTTGAAGGGTTCGGATCAGCATTGGATTGTTCCTGGTGAGGTTGAGCGTCTCGTCCGAGAGCACCGGGCGGGGGCTATCGATCACGGACAACGGCTCTGGCTGCTGTGGACCTATGTCGTGTGGATGGCTCCGACCGCACAGACCAGTCTCCCGGCAACGGAGGTTGCATGAACTCTGTTGAGCAGTGGGGCCGCTCGCCGAAATTTCATTTGCGCCTTGATGGCACGCGGGCGCTGAGCCGAGGCTGGGCGCCGGGCCATGTGTTCGAAGTCGGCGCAGGTACGGGCGAGATGGCGCAGGAATTCCTGCGGCTCGGACATCGCGCGTCACTGTACGACCTCGGTGCGCAGACCAGGAGCCTGTTGCGGCGACGCTACGATAGGAACTCGGCGGTGGAGATCGTCGACTCGGTCGAAGCAGTTGCGGATGCAAGCGTTGACTATCTGCTCGCCTTCGAGGTGCTCGAACACATCAGCGACGACGCGGCCGCGCTGCGCTCGTGGACCGCCAAACTGCGGCCGGGTGGACGGCTGCTGGTGTCCGTGCCGGCGCACCAGCGCAAATTCAGCGCGACGGACCTCAGGGTTGGGCATGTGAGACGCTACGAAAGGCAGGAACTGCATGGGTTGATCGAATCAGCGGGGTATGAGGCGATACAGATTGCCTGTTACGGTTTTCCCCTGGGGAATCTCGGTCGCATCATTGGCAATCTGCTTGAGCCTCGCATCTCAGTCGACGAAAGGGCCGACGCCGTGGGTCGCAGCATTCGCAGTGGTACGCAGCAATCGGGGGGCGTCGTGGCGCTCGGCCGGCTCTTGCGGCCGTGGATGCTCTGGCCATTTTTCCTGCTGCAGCGGCTGACATTTCGTTTCGATTTTGGTGACGGCTACATTGCGACCGCACAGCGCCGCATCTGAGTGGATTGGCCGTGTCCGTCGGCTGATGGCATCGCGGTGGCCGAGCGTGCTTGCCGTTGCGCAGCGGACGTTTCTTCTCGTCGCCGTCGTCTCCATTGGTGCCTATCTGGCACGCCATGCGGAGGACTTGAGGTCGCTGCTAACCTGGCGACTCGCTTGGCACTGCGCGGCTGCCGCCGTTGTGCTTGCCGCGCTGCATCCTTTGATCGCCTGGGGCTTCTACCAGCTACAGCGCTTCAATGGCATCGCCATCGACTTCCCCACGAGCCTCGGCATCTACATGAGGCGCATTCCGGCCCGCTACGTTCCCGGCGGCATCTGGCATTCGGTGTCGCGCCTCGCGGATATGCACTGGAGCTCCAATGTCGCGGCAGGCCTTTTGAGAAGGCAGTTTCTTCTGGAAGTCGGTGTCGTTGCCGGTAGCGGCCTGCTCACGTGCGCACTGGGATTGTGGTGTCTACCTGATGAGGGAGCCATTCGTACTGTGGCGGCCGTGCAGGCAGCGACGGGACTTGGAGCCCTGCTGATCGCTGCTGCCATGCTATTTCGCCGCGCAAGGTCATGGCACTTGCTGCTCGCCTGGCTCCTCTACGTTCTCATCTGGCTGCTCGCCGCGACGGCATTCGCGGTCCTGTCGGCAGGCCTCTCCATGGGGGCGCGCGAATGTCATCCGGCATCCACCGTCAGCGCCTATCTGGTTTCCGCCGTACAGGGCTACCTCGCAGTATTCGCGCCCCAGGGTTGGGGCGTCACCGAGGCCTCCTTTGCCATTTTCGATCCATGTGCTCGACCGGTGCGGGAAGTCCTTGCCGCCTTTCTCCTGTACCGGCTCAGCGGCATGGTGGGAGACGCTGTGGGATACCTTGTGTGGGCCCTCTCCGCTCGGTCGTCGCCCCCGTGCTACGCGCAAACTCCTCCTGAGGTCAAGTGATGGAGTATCAGAAGGACTTCTCTACCCTGCATGAGAGCATGTACGACGTCGAAGGCCGGCGGCGAAAGGCTCGTACGGCGATTCGCGTGCTTGAGAGCGTGCTCGGTGACCGCGTTGCGGCTTCCCGATTGCTCAATGTCGGCTCGTCATCCGGGATAATGGATGCAGAATTCGCCAAGGAATTCCGCGAAGTCATCGGTATCGATATCGACGAAGCAGCCATCGGCCACGCGAGGGCGACCTTCCATTTGCCAAATCTCCGTTTCGAGCTGGGCGATGGACTGAATATTCCGTACCCGGATGCGAGCTTTGACGTGCTGATTTGCTCCCAGGTCTACGAGCATGTGCCCGACCAGCCGCGACTCATGCACGAGTTGGAGCGCGTACTGAAGCCTGGAGGAGTTTGCTATTTCGCCGCAACCAACCGCTATATCCTGGTCGAGCCGCACTTCCGCTTGCCCTTCCTGTCCTGGCTGGCGCCAGCACTTTCGGATCTGTATCTCCGCTTGTCGGGCAGAGGTCGCAACTACTACGAGCGCATGCGCTCCTATGGCGATTTGAGGAAGTTGGTTGCGCGATTCGAGGTCATCGATTACACCGCAGTGATCATTGGTGATCCGGCGAGGTATGAATTCAATTACCTCGTCCCGACTGGATCGCTGACTCAGTCCATCTCGCATTTCGTTGCATCGCGCCTGCCTTGGCTTTGCCCAGGCTACATATGGATTCTTCGCAAGCGCGCGACGCAGGACTGATGCGGTGGAAGATCGCGTCAGAAAATCGCCCCAGTCGAGCATCAAATGCAATCGCTTCGCCTGGCGCAGTGCGTGTTGACCTGCCGGGCGTTTTTCGGGCCACTGATTAGTGCCGTCAGGCGGGTGCGACGGAACTGAGCCGCAGTTGCGATTCCGAGGTGTTGGTATCGGCTGGCGCGGGCCAATATGGTGCGGAGGCTAGTGGCCGCCTTTTGAGCCGGCGACAGACGGTGTGCTTGCCTGGGAGCGGCACTTCCTAGGGGAATGCGGCGTTGGCGGCTTCCCGCCGTGCCAAGAGAGTGCGGAACTCTTCCAGCGCTGTGTCCAGCTCCCCTGCCATGTTCAATCGTTGCATCTCAAGCAGTTGTTCCCTGGCCTTGGCGTAGTTGCCCAGCACAAGGTTCATTCGAGCCAAGGTCATGCGCGCGCTTGCATCTGCAGGATTGGCCCGCACGGATGCTTCCGCCAGTTCTTCCCCGCGCGGCTTGTCGTCGCAGACGTTCCAGGCGTAGTCGCCGTGGATGGTCAAAAGTTGTGCATTCGGCCCGGGATGTGATTCCGCAGCGGCAAATGCAGCCTCCATCCGATCGCGGGGAAAGTCGCAGCGCTTGTCCCTGGCGCAGCGTGTAAGCGCGCCCAGTGCGTCAAGGTCCTCGCCATTTGGCGGCATTGAATGCAGCTTGTCGACAAGCCTGTCCCACCACCGCGCCTCAATGGGGCGATGGTTGACTGCCGACAGGAGAATCTGCGTCTGCTCCGGCAGGATGGAGGAGCCATGGATTTGGCCCGCTCTTTCCAGGATGAGGAACGCGCGCTTGGCCTGGTCAGACTCCACATCGTCGCCAGTTTGCCGGAGCAACTCCTGTGCATAGGCGAACTGCGCGCGTGGCGAGGCGGGCGAGCGCGCCGCCAGTTCCGTGGCAAGTCTGAGCGGGTCTCCCCAGGCGTAGGCGGTCATCAAGGTCTGTCCCGTCCAGGAGGCGAGGAGCAGGGCCAACAGACCGTGCCGTACCTGCGAGAGCGGCAGGCGGGAACTGCGCAGCAGTGGGACAACGGCGATCAGGAGACCCAGGCTCGCAAAGTAGTTGCGGTGCTCAAAGGCCAGTTCGAGCGGCAGTACGGTGCCGGTCAACAAGTGGCACCCGAAAAACAGCGCGCATCCCAGCGCGAACGACGGAAGCCGGTGGCGCAGTGCGTACGCCAAGCTCAGCAATGCCGCCAGGCCGAGCAGGCTCGCTGCCGTGGTCCAGGGGGAAAAGAGCCCGCGCGAGACGGCGATGTCATCGTGATAAAAGGACAGCCACTGAGGCAGTGGCACGAACGTTGAGGCGGCATAGCCCATGACCACGCGGGATTCGGTCAACAGGCGCTCCCCGAGGGTGTAGTCGCGCGCCGCCCACGTCTCCGGTCGCGACAGCCATGGCGCCAGCCACGCAAGCCCTGCTACGGCAGGGGCGACGAGGATCAAACCGAACAAGCCGAGGATGCGCCGATCTCGTCGTCCGCCTGGAGCGCGGAAGTCGAAGAGCACCCACTCCACCAGACATGCATAGAGGGGCAGCATGATGGCAGTCTCCTTGGCGCTCGTCCCGAGCAGGGTGCCGCTCAGCAGCCCTCCCAGGACGAGCGCGAATCCACCGGGAAACCCGCCGAGCATGCGCCTTCGGCCCTCGACGTAGGCAATCAGGCCCGCGAGGACGAAAAGATTCGCCAGGCTCTCCATCCTCTGAACGACGAAGAGGACCGGGGTCAGGTTGATCGGTATCAGCAGCCACGCCGCCGCAACGACGGCGGCATCGATGGAGGCGGCGTCGCGGCCGATCGGCTGCCACGGCCCCAGCTCACGCAATCGGCGCACCAGGGCGTACACCAGGCAGCCGTTCAATGCGTGGATGAGAAGGTTGACGACTTTCCAGCTGAAAGGTTGCAGGCCGGTCAGCCAGTAGTTGCCGAGAAAGCTCAGCGAGGCCAGGGGGCGCTTGAATTCACTCGCGGGAGACGAGAGCGCGGCGCGTACCACGGCTGACCAGTCCAGGCGGTCGGACTGGACAGATGGGTTGTTGACGATGTTGGGGAGATCGTCGAAAAGCCAGCTCCCACCCAAACCCGGTGCATAAACCAGCAGCGTCAGTATTACGGCGGCGACAAGCAGGCGGTCGCCGGGCAGGTGTTCCGATCCCATGGACGGAGCCTAGG
>DAOOVM010000048.1:0-15518 GCA_035370085.1 Rhodanobacteraceae bacterium
GGGCATTCCCCCGGACGTGCTGCCGCGCATCTTCGAGCGCTTCTATTCCAGCGCCACCGACTACAGCACCGGGCTGGGCGTGGGGCTGTCCTTCGTGCGATCGGCGCTGGGGCGCATGCAGGCCACCATCCACTGCCGCTCGGTGCTGGGCGAGTTCACCGAATTCACCCTGCAGTTTCCCCCGGTGCGGGAAGGAGACGACTGATGCTCGGTAGCAACGGCGAGATCCTGCCTTTCCGCTTCCCCACCACGACGGTGCTGGTGGACGACCACGAGGAGTATCTGGACGTCGTTCCGCTAATGCTGGACCCGATGCTGCACCTGCGCACCTACAGCTCGCCCCGCGCGGCGCTGGCGGCACTGGGCAACGCAGGCAGCCGTCCGGTACCCGGAGGCGGCTGGTTGTACCGCTGGAAGGACCGACCCTCGCAGACGCAAGAGCTGCTGGCGCTGGACGTGGACTCCATCCATCGCATCGTCTACGACCCGGAACGCTTCTCGGAAGTCTCCGTGGTGGTGGTCGATTACTTCATGCCGGAGATGGACGGGGTCACCTTCTGCCGCCGTCTGAACAACCCCTCCATCGGCAAGATCCTGCTCACCGGCCGCGCCGAGGACAGCGTGGCCATCGAGGCCTTCAATTCCGGCGTCATCGACCGCTTCATCCGCAAGAGCGATTCGCAGGCGATGGCAAAGCTCGAACAGGCCATCGTCGAACTGCAGCGACGCTACTTCGAGCGCGCCGGCGCCTTCGTCGCCGAGGCCCTGGCCATGGGCCAGTTCAGCTTCCTGCGCGACCCGGCATTCCGCCAGGTGTTCGAGTCGATCGTGTCCACCGTGCAGCCGGTGGAGTGCTACGCCTGCTGCAATCCCAAGGGCTTGCTGCTGATCGACTCCTGGGGCATCGGCCGCTTCCTGCTGGTACTGACCGAGGCCGAACTTCGCGCGCAGTTCGAGATTGCCGAGGAGCGCGGCGCTCCGCCGGAACTGCTCAAGGCCCTCAGCAGCGGGGCCCGCCTGCCCTGGTTCTGGGGCAGCGGCGGCTACTACAGCCCGCAGCTGCGCGAACCCGGCGCCAGCCTGCATCCCGCCAGCGCGGTGCACGGCGAGCAGTGGTACTACTTTAGCCTGATCGACCACGTCGACCCGTTCCGCCTCGGCCACGTGAAGTCCTACCGCACCTGGCTGCGCGAGCAGGACCTCGCCCGCGCCCCCCGCCCGAAAGTTTGAACCAAAGGCGCGAGCCTCCCGACGAATAGCGCGCAATTGCCGTCAAACGGCAATTGTCGCCTATGAGCATTGCTTGCGTTTGGACGCAAGTGCATGCTGAAACTCCTTGCGAAGCCAGCACCGCATCCCCGTTCGGGGAGGCGCGGCTTCGCCCCGACCTCTCTTCCGGCCGGTCCACGGCGGGACCGGCCCTGTCGCCACGATGCAGCGCATCGCGGGTGCCAGGGATGGCGTTTTCTTCCCCCTTTGAGAGGTTTGCCATGATCAGTTCCACCGCCAACTCCCCGAACTCCGTCTCTCCCCTGCGCGCCTGCGCGCCCTTGCCCGAATTCGTTGCGCGCCGCGTCGAACGTTTCCACGGCGAACGCCTCGCCGCCACCTGGGGTGGACGCCACATCCTGCGCGGCCGCGTGCCGGCGGCCGACGCCATCCTGCTGCAGAGCAACGACTACCTCGCCATCACGCGCCATCCGGCCATCGCCGCGGCCCAGCGCCGGGTGCTGGCCAGCGAGGGCAACGGCCTGATGATGTCGGGTCTGTTCCAGCAGCAGGGGGACGAGCCCATGCATGTGCTGGAGGCGCGGCTGGCGCGCGCCGTTGGCTACGAAGCCGCCGTGCTGTGCCAGTCCGGCTACAACGCCAACGTCGGCCTGGTGCAGTGCATTGCTGCCGAGCGCGTGCCGGTCTACGTGGACCTGCTGGCGCACACCTCGCTGTGGGAGGGCATCCGCAGCAGCGGCGCCACCGCCGTGCCGGTCATGCACAACGACGTTGAGCACCTCGAACGCCAGGTCCTGCGCCACGGCCCGGGCGTGATCCTGGTGGATTCGGTCTACAGCACCAACGGCAGCCTGGCGCCTTTGCGCGCGATCGCCGACATCGCCTCCCGACTCGGCAGCGTGCTGGTGGTGGACGAGTCCCACTCCCTGGGCACGCACGGCGCCCACGGCGAGGGACTCGTTGCCAGCCTCGGCCTGCAGGACCGGGTGCACTTCGTCACGGCGAGCCTCGCCAAGGCCTACTGCTCGCGCGCCGGGCTCATCGCCTGCAGCCGCCGCTTTGCCGACTATTTCGCCTTCGAATCGCTGCCGGCCATCTTCAGCTCCAGCCTGCTGCCGCACGAACTGGCCGGCCTGGACGCGGCGCACGACGTGATCCGCACCGAGGGATGGCGCCGCACGCGGCTGCACCAGGTCGCACGCCAGGTACGTGCGGGACTGCTTGAGCTCGGCTATCCCGTGGGCGACGGCAGCGAACAGATCATCGCGCTGGAAGCGGGCACGGAGCCGGCCACCATGATCCTGCGCGACGCCCTGGAGTCCCGCGGCGTGTTTGGCGCCATTTTCTGCGCGCCGGCCACGGCAAAGAACCGCGCCCTGGTGCGGCTGACCCTGCACGCCGGTCTGGACGAGCCGGCCGTGGCGCGGCTGCTGCGGGCCTGCGCCGAGATCCGCGAGGAAGTGGGCCTGCGGGAGTGGAGTGCGACGCGGCGCGCCGCTCGGGGCACGCGCGAGCCCTGTACGCCGACGCTGGCGCAGGTCGCCTGAATCCCCGCCGCTCGCGCGCCTGCGGCGCCGGGTGGTACATGGCTGCGCGGTCCTGCGGAAAAAGCACAGGGGCGCCCCCTCCGGGACGCCCCTGTGCGTTCAGCCCACGGCTGGCGCGCTCAATCGCGCTCGAACCAGCGCTCGTTTTCCTTCTTCTCGCCACCGCCGCGGCCACCGGCGGCCTCAGGCGCCGCAGCCGGCACCGCGATCTCGGCCAGTCCCTTGGCCTTGAGCGCGGCATTGGCCTGCGCCAGTTGGCCCGACTTTAATGCGTCGAAGGCGCGACCGACGTCGTCCATCTCACGCTGCAGGGCATCGGTGCGCTCGAGCTGATACGCGGTCGGGCGCCCTTCCCATGAGGTGATCGCACCGTACAGCTGGTCGAGGTGTTCGCGCAGCCGCTCCTCGCCGGTGATGGCACCACCCTCCTTGGTCGCGACGATCTCCTTGCGCAACTTGTCGGCCTCTTCGCCCAGCGCCGCCAACTGGCGTGCCAGCGGATCGTCCTTGCCCAGTCCCTGCGCCCGCTGCGCGGCACCTGCGCGCACGGCGTTGATGCCGAAGGCCAGGTCGGTCAGGCGGCCGAACATGCCGTGCACGCGCATGGCCGCGTCGAACTGCGCCTTGCGGTCTTCCAGCGTGTAGTTGGCGCGGCGGTCGAGCGTGACCGGAATCGTCGTGCTGTAGGTCTTGTCGCCCTTGGTCAGGCGCACGGTGTAGGTGCCCGGCAGCACGCGCGGCCCCTGCGTGGCGCTGAAGGCGAGCTGCGCCGCCGGCGGCACACGCGGCGGTTTGACGCGCATGTTCCAGCTCACACGATTGATCCCGCGACGCACTTCGCCCGGCAAGTCCTCGATCACCTTGCCTTCGGGATCGAGCACTTCCAGCTTGAGCTTGCCGAACAGGTGGCGGCTCTTCTGGTAGTAGGTGATGACGGCGCCACCGCCCGGGTTGTTGCCGGTGAACTTGGCGTCGCCCTCGGGCCAGCCGCCGTAGGCGACGATGCGCTGCTGCACGGGGCGCGCTTCCAGGAAGACCGCCTCCTGGCCCAAGGTGTCCAGCGACAGGCGCCGCAAGGGGCTGATGTCGTCGACAATCCAGATGCCGCGGCCGTGCGTGGCCAGCACCAGGTCGCCGTCGCGGCCCTGCACGGCGATGTCGCGCACCGCCACGGCAGGCAGTTTGCCGCCCTTGAACTCGGCCCAGTTGGCGCCGCCATCGATGGATACCCACAGGCCGAACTCGGTGCCGGCAAACAGCAGGTTCGGCGCCACCGTGTCCTCGCGGATCACGTGCGCGTAGCCGCGCAGGCCCTTGGGTGCCTTGGGCGAAACCAGGGCGGTCCAGCTCTTGCCGTAGTCAGTGGTCTTGTACAGGTAGGTGCCGAAGTCACCGAAGGTGTGGCGGTCGAAGGCGGCATAGGCCGTACCCGCCTCGAAGTTGCTGGCCTGCACCCACGACACCCACGAGTGCTCCGGCAGTCCCTTCACGTTCTTCACGACGTTGCTCCAGCTCTTGCCGCCGTCGCGGGTGAGCTGCAGGTTGCCGTCGTCCGTGCCCACCCAGATCAGACCCGCCTGCTTGGGCGATTCGCTGATCGAATAGATCGTGGTGTGCATCTCGGCCGAGGAATTGTCCACGGTCACGCCGCCGGATTCCTCCTGCTTCTGCTTGGACGGATCGTTGGTGGTCAGATCAGGCGAGATGCGTTCCCAGCTCATGCCGTGGTCGCGCGAGCGGAAGAGGAACTGCGCGCCGATGTAAATCGTGCCTTTCTCGTTGGGTGACAGGGCGATCGGCGTGTTCCAGTTGAAACGCAGCTTCTCCTTGTAGCCGCCCTTGGGCTGGATGTCGTGGATCTGGTGCGTTCGGCGATTGACGCGACCGATATTGCCCCCCTGGGACTCTGCGTACAGATAGTCGGGATCGGCCGGATCGGAGAACATCCAGAAGCCGTCGCCGCCGAACATGTTCTCCCACTGCGCATTGGCGATGCCGCCGGGATAGGCCGACTGTCCCACCCAGGAGCTGTTGTCCTGCAGGCCGCCGTAGACCTGGTAGGGATCAGCGTCGTCAACACTCACGTGGTAGAACTGCGAGATCGGCAGGTTGTCGGCCTTCCACCACTTGTTGCCGCCGTCGAAGGAGTGCCACAGGCCACCGTCGTCGCCGGCGATGAGGTGCTGCACGTTCTTCGGATCGATCCACACGTCGTGGAAGTCGCCGTGGGCGCCGCCGCTGGTGTTGGAGAAGCTGTTGCCGCCATCGGTGGAGACGATGAGCGAAAGATCGGGCTTGAACAGGCGCTCGGGATTGGTGGGATCGACCACCAGATTGGCGAAGTAGAACGGTCGCCACACCATGTTCTGGCTCTTGTCGCGCTTGCTCCAGGTCTTGCCGCCGTCGTCGGATCGGTACAGGGCCGAGTCGGTGGATTCGACCATGGCGTAGACCACGTCGGGCTTGGAGGGCGCCACGCTCACCGCTATGCGGCCGTAGGGCTTCTTCGGGAAGCCGGGATTGGCTTCCGGGGTGAGCTCGCTCCAGGTCTTGCCCCCGTCGCTGCTCTTGTACAGGCCGCTGCCGGAGGGCTTGTCCGGGCCCTCGCCGCCCGAGCGAAAGGTCCAGCCCTTGCGGCGGAAGTCCCACAGCGAGGCGTACAGCGTGGCAGGCTGGTTCGGTGCCATCGACACCATACCGCAGCCGGTCGATGCATTGCCGCCCTTCAGCACCTGGGACCAGGTCTTGCCGCCGTCGCTGGTCTTGTACAGGCCGCGGTCGGTCGAATCGCTCCACAGGCGTCCCGGCACGCAGGCATACACGGTGTCGCTGTTGCCTGGGTCGACGAGGATCTTGGCGATGCGCTCGGAGTTGGGCAGCCCCATGTGCTTCCAGCTCTTGCCGCCGTCGGTGGTCTTGTAGATGCCGTCACCGAGCGAGACGGAGTTGCGCGTCCAGGATTCGCCGGTCCCGACCCAGACGGTGTCATGGTGGTTGGGATCGATGGCGATGGCGCCGATGGACTGCACTGGCTGCTGGTCGAACACCGGCTCGAAGCTGGTGCCGCCGTCCTCGGACTTCCACACGCCGCCCGACGCGGCGCCGACGTAAAGAGTGAGCTTGCCGCTGGGTTCATTGACCGCGGCCACGGCGGCGACGCGGCCGCTCATGGTGGCCGAGCCGATGTTGCGGGCGCCCAGGCCCGACAGCGTGCCAGCGTCGAAGCGCTGCGCGGCGGCCGGGGCCGCCTTGTCCGCGGCGGCGGCGCTGCCTGCCGCCAGGGTCGCGGCGAGGGCGAGACAGAGGGATCGAATGAGCATGGCGTGTCTCCTCACTTCGCCGCCGTCGCCGGGAAGGCGAACTGGCTGTCGTCGATGGGGGCGTTGGCGGTGGCCTTCTCCACCACCATCTTGGCCTTCTGCGTGGAGCCCTTCGGACCGAAGGACAGGCTGAAGGGCAGGTACACACCGTCCACCTGCTCGTAGTCGCCGAAATCGGTTTCCGACTCGGTCAGCACGCCGCGCAGGCGCTGACTGTCGAGGGCGCGGATCTCCAGGAAGTAATCCGGATCAAGGAAGTAGTAGGTGACGTCGCCATTCTTGCGCGTCAACTTGAGCTTGTGCGCCTCGGTGCCGTCCACGTCCTCGGTGCCGAGGTACTCGATGCTGCTGCCGGCGGCCTTCCAGTCGACCAGGGCGTTCACCATGTCGGCGCCGTCGGCGAGGCTGCGCGCATCGTCCTCGGACAGGCGCTCGGGATCCTTGCGGCCGCCGAAGGGTTGAATCTGCCAACCTTCCTTGCCGTCCCAGGCCTGCACCTGGGTCAGGCCCTGCAGGGTTGCGTCGCGGCGCAGCTTGTCGGGCGCCTTGTAGAGACTCGTGGCCTGCAGCTCGAAGGCGCCGCCGAAGATCAGCTTGCCCTCCAGCCGCAGGCTCTTCAGCGCGTGGATCTTGTCGATGCCGCCGTGGGCTTCGAGGTTCTTGGCCACCAGCTCCTCGGCGGTGTAGGCGCCGGCCGTGGTGGCGGAGAGCAGCAGGGCCAGGCCCGCCGCGATGGCGTATCGCATACTTCCTCCCGATGCTGTGGGCGCGACGCGCGGCGCAACCGCCACGGCCGCTGAACAGGGACGACGACAGGGCTTGCACAGCCCCGTCTGCAGGCGGAGCCTACTCCCCTGCGCAGCTTAGTCCCGCCCGGGCAAGCTGCGATGGGGCAGAAGTCATGCGTGCCCGGGCCGCGTCCCCACCGGAGGACTTGCCATGACGCTGCGCCTCGTTCCGACCCTGTTCGGTGCCTGCCTCGCCGCAGCGCAGGCGCAGGCGGCTCCAACCGAGCTCGCGCGCCTGCTCGAGTGCACCGACCCCGCCGCCCTGCAGCAGGACTGGGACGCGCTGGCCACGCGCCTGACGGCCGATGCCACCTGCGCCGCCCACCGCTTTGCGGGCGGCCGCGAACTGGAATGTCGGCCGCTTGCGGCCGTCAGCGCCTACGGCCTGCCCGTGGGCGAGTTCAGCCTGCGCGAAGGCGCGGCCGGCCAGCGCGAACTGCGTGGCGTCTTCAAGGCGGCGATGAGCAGGCTGCGCAGCAATGCCGAGGCCACGCACGGCGCTGCGTTCCAGTCTCAGGACGATGGCGGCGCCCTGCTCGCGCTGGGTGGCGGGCGCCGCCTGCGTCTGGACCAGCGCGAGGATGGCGCGAGCGAGCTGGCCTGCGCGGTGCCGGGCACGCGCGAGGCCGACGCGCGCCGCGCCGGCGCCGATGCGGCGCACGGAGCCATCGCCGGCCGCCTCGCCTTCCCCACTTCGCCGCTGCCGCCGATGCGCGTTTGCGCCGTGCCGGCCGACCTCGGCTCATCTGCGGGCGGCTGGTGTGCGCTGACGGCCGAGGGCGAATGGAGCTTTCTCATCGGCAGCATCCCACCCGGCGAGTACGTCGTGCTGGCCTGGCCGCAGCGCGACAACCCCAACCACTATGTACTCGGTCACGCCGCGCCGCTGCAGGACTGCGTGCCGAACGAACCGCTGTGCGCGGGCGGTGCGCTCACCCGCGTGTACCTGCATGCCGGGGAAGTGCTGCACGGCATCGACGCAACCTTGGTTTTCACCGACCTGCCCGCTCGCTTCGCCGCGGTGCCACAGGCACGCTGAAATCTTGCCGTGCCGGCCTCCAGCGTTGGGGCGCCGGGGCCGATCAGGGCAGCGGGATGAACTCGGTCTCGCCCGGCACCCGGCCGAAGCGCTGCGCACGCCAGTCGGCCTTGGCCTGCTCGATGCGCTCGCGCGAACTGGACACGAAGTTCCACCACAGCCAGCGCGGGCCGTCGAGCGGCGCGCCGCCGAACAGCGCAAGCCGTGCCTGCGCCGAGGGCCGCACGCGCACCGGCGCCCCGGCCGGCAGGACCAGCATCTGGCCTGCGCGCAGCAGCTGGCCGTCCACATCCGCGCCGCCGCTGGCGACGTATACGGCCCGCTCGGCATGGCTGGCGTCAAGCGCGAACTCGGCGGCAGTCGCGGCCTCGAGCGCGAGGTAGAACATCGGCGAAAAGGTATGCACGGGCGACTGCCGACCAGCATAGCGCCCGGCCACGAGCCGCAGGTGCAGCGCGCCCTGTGCCTCCTCCCAGGCCGGCAGGGTCGCTGCCGGGTGGTGGTGGAACTCCGGCACCGCCTCTTCCGCCGACTGCGGCAGTGCCACCCAGATCTGCAGGCCGTGCAGGCGATGCCCGGCCGCACGTTCCGCGGCCGGTGTGCGCTCGGAATGCACGATGCCGCGTCCCGCAGTCATCCAGTTGACGTCGCCGGGACGGATGTCCTGCTGCGAGCCCAGGCTGTCGCGATGAGTGATCGCGCCTTCGAACAAATAGGTGACGGTGGCAAGACCAATGTGCGGGTGAGGACGCACGTCGATGCCCTGGCCGGGAGCAAAATCCGCCGGCCCCATGTGGTCGAAGAATACAAAGGGTCCGACGGCGCGCGCCGCTACGTGCGGCAGGGCGCGCCGCACCATGAGGCCGCCCAGGTCGTGGCTGCGCGGCTCGATGAGAAGGGGTTGGGAAACGCTCATGGGCAACTCCACGGCGGGAGCCCCATGCTAGCGCCTGCATCGGCCGCCCGCAGAGCGTCCGGCCGCTGCAAGCCTGTCAGCTCAGCGCCGCGCGGAGCGCAACTGGCGACTCAGGCTGCCGACGCGACGGCTGAGTTCCTCGACCTCGGCCTTGGACGGCACGCCCAGTCGGGTCAGCACCCGGCCAAGATTCAGCTCGATGCGGCGGCCCAGGCTCACCCTGCGCGCGTCCACGGCCTGCTGGAGCGGCATCAGTGCCGCCTGGAGCTCGCCCAGCGCGCGGGTGCGCGTCGCGCGCAAGCGCTGCACGGCGCGCTGACGCAGGGCCAGGCTGCGCTGCGACAGACGGCGGAACGCACTGTCGCCCTGGCGGCGCGTCAACGCCACGGCGCCGAGGCCAGCCAACCACAGGGCACGCGGCCCCTGCGGGCGGGTCGCGGCGGATGTGCGGCGAGAGCGGATCGGCTTGCGGCTCATGGGTCACCTCATCGGCAGGAAGTCTGCCGCATGGTCACTGCGCCGGATGGAGCAATCACACTATGCCGGCAGGCGGCGGGCACGCCGGCGACGCGCACTTGCGGCACACTGCGGCGATGTCCCGCATCGTCCACAGCACCGACCCCGATGCGCTGCCGACGCTGCGTGAGACCGCTGCGGTGTGGGCGCGCATCGGTCTATTGGGCTTCGGCGGACCGGCCGGACAGATCGCGCTCATGCACCGCGTGCTGGTGGAGGAGCGGCGCTGGATCGGCGAGGCGCGCTTTCTGGCCGCCCTGAACTACTGCATGCTCCTGCCCGGTCCGGAGGCCACGCAGCTCGCCGTCTACATCGGCTGGCTGCTGCAGCGCACGCGCGGCGGACTGCTTGCCGGCGCCCTGTTCGTTCTGCCCGGCATCGTGGCGCTGTTGCTGCTGTCGACGCTGTACGTGCGCTTCGGACCGTTGCCCGCGGTGGCGGCGCTGTTCTACGGCCTCAAGCCGGCGGTGCTGGCGGTCGTGGTCGAGGCCCTCGCACGCATCGGCCGGCGCGCACTGCGGCGGCGCCTGCAGTGGGCGCTGGCCGCGGGTGCCTTCCTGGCCCTGTTCGTCCTGCACATCGGTTTCCCCTGGGTCGTGTTGGCTGCCGGACTCATCGGCGCGCTGTGGCCGCACCACGTGCTGCCGCAGGCCAGCTCCGCTCCCGTCGCGGACGATCACGCTCTCGTGGACCGACTCATCGCGCAGGGCAGGCTGGACCACCTCGCCCCGCCGCCGACCCGGCAGCTGTGCACGGCCCTGCTGGGCCTGGTGCTGTGGGCTGCGCCAGTGCTCGCGCTGGCCGCGTGGCTGGGACCGGACAGCCTCCTCGCTCGCCAGGGCCTGTTCTTCAGCCAGGTAGCTGTGGTGAGCTTCGGCGGTGCCTACGCGGTGCTGGCCTACGTGGCGCAGCAGGCGGTGGAGCGGCTGCACTGGCTCGGCGCAGCACAGATGCTCGATGGCCTGGCGCTGGCCGAAACCACGCCCGGTCCGCTCATCATGGTGCTGCAGTTCGTCGCTTTCGTGGCTGCGTGGCAGCAACCCCAGGGACTGCCGCCGGCCGCCGCGGCCCTGCTGGCGGCGGGCATCACGGTGTGGGTGACCTTCGTGCCCTGCTTCCTGTGGATCTTCCTCGGCGCGCCCTACATCGAGCGCCTGCAGCGCCAGCGGCGCGCCCGGGCGGCGCTGGCGGCGGTCACGGCCGCGGTGGTGGGGGTGATCGCCAACCTGTCGCTCTGGTTCGCCCTGCACGTGCTGTTTGCGCGGCATGCCAGCTGGCGCTCGGGGCCGCTCGCGCTGGACCTGCCGGTATGGCCGAGCCTGGATCCCCTCGCCCTGGCGCTGATGCTGGCCAGCCTCGCCGCCATGCTGCGCTGGCGCCTGGGCATGGGGCGGACGCTCGCGGCCGCCGCGGCGATGGGCTGGCTGGCCAGGATGGCGCTGGCGTGAGGCCGTTTCCGGACCGGCGGTCGGCGCCTACCAGCCCGGCCGGATGCGCTGGCCTTCCTGTTTGCGGTCCCAGGCGCGCAGCTCGTCGCGAATGTGCGCAACGCGCTGGCGACCCAGCGCGTTGCGCTCCTCGTCCAGCACATTGGCGTCGAGCAGTTCGGCCAGGCGCTGTGCCGTGGGCAGCAGGGTGTCCCAGGCGTCGAGCGCGGACAGCGGTCCCGGCAACGCCATGAAGAGACTCACTCCGGGCGTGCTCGTGGCCTGTACCTGGCGCATGTCGAAATGCCCGGGCTTGACCATGTTGGCCACGCTGAATACCGGGCCCGTGTCGGCCTTGCCGTCGGCCAGGCGATGGAAGATGCCCATGTCACCGAACACCAGGCCGCACTTCTCCAGCGCAACGACCAGGTCGCTGCCGGCGATGAGATGCCCAGGGCGCGCCGCGACGTAGAGCGTGACGATGCGCTCGATCGGCAGGTCCGGCCGGGCGCCGACGCGCGAGCGTGCAGGCGCACGCGCCGCCACGGATGACTCGCCTGCGGCGGCGCCGCCCGCGCGCACCTCGGCCACGGCCGCGCCCAGACGCGCCAGCTCATCGCGCAATTCGACCTCCAGTTCACCCTGCGCCGGTGCCGCCAGCGCATCCTCCGGCACCGCACCCAGTACCGGCTCCACGCGCTCGCCGGCCTCGCGCGGCGGCAGCGGCGTGCGCCGGCCCTGGCCGGGCTTGCCGGGACGACCGAACAGGTAGATCGCCGCCAGCACGATCGCGCCGGCGATCGCCAGGATCACGCGCAGTTCGTTGGGGCTCAGGCCTGGGCTGTCCATGGTCGTGATTCCTCGTTGCGCGGCGCGCGGCTCAGGCCGCGCCCGCCAGCTTGGCCGCCTCGGCCAGATCCACCTGCACCAGGCGCGACACGCCCGGCTCACGCATGGTGACGCCGCACAGCTGGGCGGCTGCCTCCATCGTGGTCTTGTTGTGCGACACGAACAGGAACTGCACGTGCTCGCTCATTTCCTTCACCATGCTGGAGAAGCGCCCCACGTTGGCTTCGTCCAGCGGCGCGTCCACCTCGTCCAGCAGGCAGAAGGGCGCCGGATTCAGGCGGAAGATGGAAAACACCAGGGCCACCGCGGTCAGCGCCTTCTCTCCCCCGGAGAGCAACGAGATCGAGGTCACGCGCTTGCCCGGCGGTCGCGCCATGATGGCCACGCCGGTGTCGAGCAGGTCCTCGCCCGTCAGTTCCAGGTAGGCATGGCCACCGCCAAACAGGCGCGGGAACAGTTCCTGCAGGCCGGCATTGACCCTGTCGAAGGTCTCCTTGAAGCGCTGGCGGGTTTCCTTGTCGATCTTCTTGATCGCACCCTCCAGCGTCTCCATGGCCTCGGTGAGGTCGTTGAGCTGTGCGTCGAGGTAGTTCTTGCGCTGCGCGGACTCTTCGTACTCCTGGATCGCAGCGAGATTCACCGGCTCCAGGCGACGGATCTTGGTCTCTAGGTCCGCCAGGCTGGTCTGCCACTCCGCCGCGTCCGCCGCCGGCGAGAGATTGGCCAGAACCGCATCGAGTGCCAGGCCGGCCTCGGCGATCTGTGCGGCGAGGCTGTCGGCACGCAGTTTCAGGCTGTGCTCGGACAGGCGCTGTTGCGCCAGCGCCTCGCGCTTCTCGGTAAGCAGATGCTCGAGTCGCGCGCGCTCCTGTTCGAGGCGGCGCAGTTCGGCGTCGCAGTCTTCCAGCGCCCGGCGCGCCTCGACCAGCTGGCGGTCCACCAGCAGGCGCTGCTCCAGGTAGGTGCGGCGCTCATTCTCCAGTTCGGGCAGCGGGTCGCGGTCGTCCGCCAGCTGCGCCACCAGTTCGGCCTTGCGCGCCTCCAGCTGGGCGAGCTGGCCGTGCATGCGCGCCAGGGCCTGCTCCAGCGAGGCCACCGCCGAACGCTTGGATTCCAGCGACAGCGCCAGGGCGTGCGCCTGCTCGCGCGCCTCACGGGCGTTCATGCGCGCTTCCTCGCGCGCCTCCAGCAGGCGTCGACGCTCGGCGTCTAGCTGCTGCCGACGCTCCTCCAGGTCGCCCATGCGCGTCACGGCCTCGTCCAGGCGGCCGCGCGCCTCCTTGGCCTGGGCCTGGTCCTCGTCCAGCTTGGCGTGCAGTTGCTCCAGTTCGGCCTGCACCTTCTCCAGGCGCGCGTGCGCCGTCTCCATCTTGCCGCGCTGACTCTGCAATTGACCGGACACTTCGGCCAGCCGACGGTGCGCCAGGTACAGCTCGCGCTGTGCGTCGTCGCGCGCACGCTCGCCGTCCACCTTCTGTGCCTTGAGTTCGTCCAGCCGCTCGCCCAGCGCTTCGGCCTGGGCGTCGAGCTCCTCGCGCCGGGACTCAAGCGCATGGATCTCGCGCTCGCGCGCCAGCACGCCCGCCTGGGCGCCGTCGCGGCGCAGCACGCGCGCGATGCCGGCACCGAACCATTCGCCGTCGCGCGTCACCACCGATTCGTGCGGCGCCAGCCGCGCGGCGCGCGCGCGCGCCTCGTCGAGCGACGCCGCGACCTGCACCTGGGCCAGCAGACTGAGCACTGCGGCCGGCCCCTGCACCTGGGCCGCCAGCGTGCCGGCAGCCGCGCTGCCGCCCTCGGCCGCAGCGACCAGCACCATGTCGGCCTCGCGCAGCCCGGTCAGTTCGCCGGCCCAGTCCGTCGGCGCGTCGACCAGCACACCTTCGAGCAGGCCGGACAGGACGGTCTCGACCGCGGTTTCCCAGCCGGCCTCGACGCGCAGCGCTTCGCCCAGGCGGCGCGCGTTGGCCAGGCCGTGCTGTTCCAGCCACTGGCTTGCGGCTCCCTTCTCCTGGCCAAGAGCCGCGTGCTGCAGGGCCTCCAGCGAGGCCAGGCGTCCGCGCAGTCCCTGCGCCTGCTGACGCACGTCGTTGAGCGTGTTCTGCGTCTGCCGCTCGGCTTCCAGCACGCGCTCATGGGCGAGCTTGCGCTCGTCCAGCAGGCCGGTCAGCGTCTCGACGCGCTCGCGCTGGCTGTCCTGCTCCTCGCCCAGGCTGTCGGCCTGCGAGCCGAGCGCGCCGAGGTCGGCCGCAGCCCGCTCGGCCTCGAGCGTTTCAATGCGGCGCGAGTGGTCCAGGCACTGCCGGTCGAGGTAGTCGAGTCGGGTACGTTCGACTTGCGCTGCCTGCGCCGCTGCGGCGCTCTGCTGGCTGTAGTCGTCCCAGGCCGACTGCCACTCGGCCAGCCTGGCCTCGGCCTCGCGCAGGGTGTCGGCAGTGCGCTCGTCCGCCTCGTGCAGCGACTCCAGGCGCGGCTCGCCGTCGGCCAGGGCCAGGCGCAGCTGTTCGATCTGTCCGCGGTCGGCCGCGATGTGCTCGCCCAGTTCGTTCCAGGCATGCTCGGCCTCCGCATGCGACCGCTGCAGGCGCTCGCGCAGGTCGCGGTTGTGCGCGATCTGCTGCTCGACGCGGCCGATTTCTGCCCCGACCTTGTACACCTCGCCCTGCACCAGACCGAGATGTTCGCTGGCGGCGTGGTGGCGCTCGCGCGAACTCTCGATCTGCGCCTCGACCTGGCGCTGGTCGGCGAGCAGCCTTTCGATCTCAAGCTCGGCCTGGCGCAGCGCGCCGCCCTGCCCGTCCACTTCGTTGGCGATGGCGCGCCAATTGAGTGCGCGCAGCTCGGCTTCCTTCTGCTTCTGCTCGGCCTTGAGTTCCTGCCAGCGCGCCGCGGCCTTGGCCTGGCGGTTGAGGTGCTCCAGCTGCTTCTCCACCTCGTCGCGCACGTCGCGCACACGGTCGAGGTTCTCGCGCGTGGACTTGATGCGGCTCTCGGTCTCCTTGCGCCGCTCCTTGTACTTGGAGATGCCGGCCGCCTCCTCCAGGTGGTGGCGCAACTGCTCAGGGTCGCTCTCCACCACCTGCGAGATCATGCCCTGCTCGATGATCGAGTAGCTGCGCGCGCCGAGGCCGGTGCCGAGGAACAGGTCGGTGATATCGCGGCGGCGACAGCGTCCACCGTTGAGGAAATACTGGCTCTGGCCATCGCGCGTGACCACGCGCTTGACCGAGATCTCGTTGAAGCTGGCGTACTCGCCGGCGATGGTGCCGTCCGAGTTGTCGAACACCAGCTCGACCGAGGCCTGGCTCACTGGCTTGCGCGCCGACGAGCCGGAAAAGATCACGTCGGTGAGCGAGTCGCCGCGCAGGCGGCTGGCGGCGCTCTCGCCCATCACCCAGCGAATCGCGTCGATGATGTTGGACTTGCCGCAACCGTTCGGACCGACGATGCCGGTCATGTTGGCGGGCAAGTGCAGCGTGGTCGGATCGACGAAGGACTTGAATCCGGCCAGTTTGATCGTGGTGAGGCGCATCGGCGGTCTCGCGCGACGGCCCGGCCGCGGCGGCGGGCGGCGTCTGAGCCGGCCGCGACGCCCGCTGGGGGCCGATCGGGATGGGGAACCTCGCCCGCGCGGCGCGGACAGCGCTCGTCGCCGCGGGCGTCGTCCCGCGGCCGGCGTGGTGGGCCGCAGCCGCGGGCCGGCAGTATACCACCCGCCCCGTGGACGCCCCGGCGTCTCGCTAGCGGGTGGCCTGCCCGGGCACCCCGGCCGGGGCGTTCAGGTCCTGCACGCTGGACTTTTCGCGCAGGCCGGCCACATAGGCCTCGTTCTGCCGCGCCGTGAGCGTGCGGCGCAGCTCGCCCTTCACCTGGTCGAAGGCCGGCG